>NZ_JBXAPF010000018.1:0-66003 GCF_058803665.1 Lysinibacillus sp. GW821-FHT14F06 | reverse complement strand
ACCTGTATGCTTGTGACGCTCTGGACTACATTGTGGGTGTAGCTCGTCTTCGCTGGATCAAAGCTTTCATTTAAAGGACCGCTACTTACGGTTAAGTTGCTTAAATCTGCGTTTGTTGACGGCGTAAATTGCTCTACTTGAATCGTATATGTCTTCGTTGCCCCACTCTGTGCTGTCACAACAATAGTAATTATATTACTTCCTGCTTGCAAAGGAATAGGTGCACTTGCTTGTCCACTTTGCACGTTATTGTTATTAACTGTTATAGTCGCAGTTGCATCGGTCACTATAGGTGTTACCTGTATGCTTGTGACGCTCTGGACTACATTGTGGGTGTAGCTCGTCTTCGCTGGATCAAAGCTTTCATTTAAAGGCCCACTACTTAGGGTTAAGCTACTCAAATCAGCATTTGTTGATGGTGACATTTGATTTACTTGAATCACATACGTCTTTGTTGTACCAGTCTGTGCTGTTACAACAATCGTGATTGTATTACTCCCTGCCTGTAAAGATATTGGTGTACTTGTTTGTCCATTCAACACAGAATTGCCATTAACTGTTACCGTTGCAGTCGCATCAGTCGCAATAGGCGTTACCTGTATACTTGTAACGTTATGACTCACATTCTGTGTGTAGTTTGTCTTTGTTGAATCGAAGGTTTCATTTAGAGAGCCACTATCCAGTACTATGTTGCTCAAATCTGTATTATCGGATAAAATCTTCACCGATGTATCTGTATAGCCAGTTGCTGTTACCTTGAGAGTATGACCAGTTGCAGTTAGCTCATTTGCCTTAATCGTAATTTTTCCTTGATCAACTGTGTATGAAAGTCTCCTGTTTGTTTCGTCTTTTACCGCTTTAATCTTTTGACGCCATGTTGGGTCATCTGTAAACATAATTTCGATTGCTTTAGCTACATCACTACTTGTTGCACTAGTAGATAATAAAGGAGGTGTTGAAGCCATTCTATATACGGTAGAACTCCCAGAAGAATCCGTTGCTGCAACATAAGTAGCACCACTAACAATGGATAAAGAAAGTCCTTTTACATCTGATTTCGAAAAAGCTTCATTGCCTAATGCCTCCCAATTCCCAGCATTAACCTTTACCGTTACTTTTCCGCTATTGCTATCTATATATGCTAAATAAGGAATATCATCTTTGACATCCATGGCCAATGCATGTGTCCCCTCATCCATTCTAGAATGACCGGGACTGCTCATGGATGAGTTATTGTAGCCTGGAATATCCGTGTACACCTTTATAGAGCTATCTTTCATATCTACTGTAGCAAAATAAGAGGAATGATTAGTATCATTGGCAGCTGCAGCGATAGGATTTCGTGATGACATGCTATACTGCTCCTCGAATGACCACCATGTACCCTGCTGCCGCCCATTAAAAATGTAAACATGTATCATATTACTAGGCCATACAAGCACTACTTTCACTTTTCCATTTTGACTGGCTAATGCAACATTTAGGATGTTCCCTGCTTGATTGGAAGCGTCCAATATTTCTTCCCAATTATTATTTCCTTCATTCTCCATGACTCTGGCATGAACTCTTTCTGTCCCACCCACCTTTACTGCACGTGCATATGCCCAATATTTTTTCCCATTAATACTCTTTAGGAATGGAGGGAACTCATCTGATGCATTAGTTTCTGTCCAAACTGTTTCCCAGCTCCCTCCCACAT
Organism: Lysinibacillus sp. GW821-FHT14F06; assembly: GCF_058803665.1. Classification (NCBI taxonomy): domain Bacteria; kingdom Bacillati; phylum Bacillota; class Bacilli; order Caryophanales; family Bacillaceae; genus Lysinibacillus; species Lysinibacillus sp. GW821-FHT14F06. Next base: position 64,304 of record NZ_JBXAPF010000018.1, on the reverse strand, counting down.
ATTGCTTCATGACAGCATTAGTATTATGAAGATAGGTCACATAAAGCTCTCCGTTAACCGCTGCCAAAGATGGGTATCGTGTCGGACCTTCGGAAAAGCCTTCGCTCCCAACGGACTCCCAAACGTTCCCATTATATTTTTTCACTGTTACTTTTCCACCATGATTAGAATCCGCATAAGAAATATAAAGAGTGTTGTTTGAGTTTAATAGAGTTGCATATTGAGCACCCTCTATTCCCCCGATTTCTGCATCTTTCCAATTTTCAGCAGCATAGGCTTTACTATCTTCCCCAAAAAGCAATCCTAATAAGCAGCCTATTGTAAAGGTGATTGTTAGAAAAATTAATGATACTATTTTAAAGGTTTGACTCATTTCATTTTCCCTTTCCTTTCAAACTATTAAGTTAATTACATATAAGATTTTATCAATTAGAATTGTACGGCTTGTAATATTATACTTTTCAAAGGTTAAATTTAGGTTAAAAAATAGGTATTTATTACTCCAACCAAATCAATGCCCCAAATAAAATCATCTTCCCACTTAGAGTGAAAAAAGTATTGATAACCTTCCTGCATCTTGTATAATTCGCCACTATTTTGTGCATATATGGTAGTAACAAGGGAGGTCATGATAATGAAAAAGGTATTTTATATGTTTTTACTTGCAACACTATTATTATCAGCATGTGGAAAAAATACGACATCTAAGGAAGCAGCGGTTGATAGTAATACCTCAGTTGAGGATATAGTGAGTGCGACTGTCAAAAGTAAATTTACAGTGGAAGATAAAAAGGGAATTGTTACAATTTCCATTCAAGATGCAGATGTAAAACAGGGCTCAAAAAGTCAAATGTTAAAGGACTCCGCGAAAATATTTGCTGAACTTTCAAAATTAAAAAGTGTTAAAACACCAGCAATTATTTGGTCTGCTCCATTAACAGAACCTGGTGGCGTCGAAGATATGACTGAGGTATTAAACATATATTTTAATGAGGAAGATTTTAGAAAGGTCAATTGGGCGGACTATTCTCAACTAGAATTAGAATCAATTGCCTCTCACTATCATCAAAATGAAGCATTAGGGCAATAAATAGCTTTCTGCAAAGAAGATACCCCACCATGTATAATGAAGGGTATCTTTTTTATTTATTTAACATACATACTAATGGCCTCAGATAGGAGTAATTGCTTTATCTTATAATGCGTTGCCTGCCAAACACCCTTCCCTCCCTGCAAGATTAAAAGCTGGGGGGATTCATGCCTCACCTCAAGTTCCTCCTCAATCATTTTTGATATCTCTCTATCCTTTTGCACGATAACTATATACTTTGGCAGGATAGTTTCCAGTGCCTTAAACTCTTTTAATGCCGAAATGCTACTAAAGCAAGTCATGCTGTATTTTAACACTAGACAAGGTGTATGCCTCGATAGCTGTAAAACTTCTCTCCACTCTTCTTTTGTCTTTATTCGCTCCATGCTGAAAACCTCCATATTATTGTCTTATTGTATTATATACCACAATGGGTATTTGCGGCATTTCCATAAAAAAACGAGCCTACAATGGATGTAAAAGCTCATGGCATTAATATTAAATTCCTTTTGTATTCATCAAAACTAGGCGCCAGCCATCTGGATCTTCAATCGTGATCCCTTTTTCAGCCCAATATAGATTTTCTGGCTCTACTTCTGGATACCCCATTTGCATTAAACGACCCGCTATCTGTTGTATTGTTTCAATACTTGGTATATAGAGAACAAGTTGATTATCCTTGGTTGGTGCTGGACATGGACTACCCTCTATATGCTCCGTAAATTCTAAATGATAAGCAGCATTCGGAAGACCAATCATTATCCCATTGTAGCCTCGGTGTCCCGAAAATGAGCCAATTTTTTTAAACCCACTCCTTGACAATCAATTTCGCCTTGGCGTAATTGCGTCCGGATTTTGAATTGTGCTCAGGTCTGCACGAGGGCCGACACGATGTCGGTCATTTCGGTAATGACACAGGATGTGGCGTTTTTACTGATGCAGGTCAGTTAGCCGTTTTCGCAGGATGCGAAGGTTTTAGGCTAACATCCTTTTATTCATTCCTTTGAAAATCCGTGACATCCGCCGGAGGCTTTGGGCCAACAAGATGTTGGTCACTCAGTCATTGCCACAGGACGTGGCGTTTTTAGACTGAGTTCCTCTATTTCAGTAGATGTTTGGACACCCACTGAAAAGGAAACAAAACCGCATTCATCTCACCACCTGTAGAGGAGGTGAGAGTCTTCTGCTGAATGAAGATAAAATCGTTCTATTTCCTTTAATTGATCAGTGGGTCTTGCCATGCGGATCTGTGCTACCTGTAATTCTTTTGACCATTACTGTAACATTTACTTTTCTCCTTTTTTAATCATTGTATAATGAAAAAGGAGAGCTGCAGAACCGTCATAAGACTGAAAATCCCCCATATTCATGCTATTTCCAAGTAATGGTGGATTAAACTTCATATACCGTATCCACTACAGCTAATGGATTTACTTTCCTTAAATAATACTTCTCTGCTGGCCAATATCTACTTTTATACTTATGAAGTCGTGTTATAAAATCACCTATATACACATCTCGTTGTAATACTCTTTCCTCTCTGATAGATGAAGGACAGTCTAGATACAGGCTATAGTCATAAAAGCATCTCCACTCATGACGCATAAGAAATATCCCTTCAATTATAAAAATACTATTAGCTTCTATGTTCATACTTCTTTCGCATATTGTATCTGTATGCTGATTATAAAATGGGAGATTCAGTAGTAAAGCACAATTATGTAAGGGTAAAAATAGATTATTTTTTAAGCTTTCAATATCCCATTGTAAATAATAATATTCAAACCATTCCTCATGGCCCGTATCATAACGTTTACATCTTTCTACGATATGATTATCAATATGAATAAGTGTCACAGTACATATAGACTGAAGCTCCTCTACAAGGTGATGAGCTATAGTAGACTTGCCAGCCCCACCTAATCCATCAATTGCCACAATAAAAGGTCTATTTTTAGCAGTTCTCAACTTAAATCGCTGTTTAATTTCCTCTTTTACATCTAGCACATCCATAAATTGAACACTCCTTGGATAATCAATTCTACCCTAGGCGTAATTGCATCCCGATTTTATCGAGCCCGAATCCTCTTCAAAATACATAACATTCACCAGGGGCTGAATCAAGTCAAAATAACCAGCTCCAAAAAGAACTGGTTACACTGATTATAATGCAATACTGAATGAAGCAGCTGTTTTTTCCTTTACTTCCTCTATAGTGACACCCTCTGCTAATTCGATAAGCTGCATTCCATCCGTTGTAAAGTCGAAAACAGCGAGATCTGTAATTAATCGATGCACTACACCCTTACCTGTCAGCGGAAGCTCACATTGCTTTTTAATTTTAGATTCCCCATTTTTATTAACATGCTCCATTATTACGATAACTCTTTTCGCACCGACAACAAGATCCATGGCGCCTCCCATGCCCTTGACCATTTTCCCTGGAATCATCCAGTTTGCAAGGTCACCTGTCTCAGATACTTCCATACCGCCTAAAATAGCAAGATCAATATGTCCTCCTCGAATCATCGCAAAAGATTCCGCACTATCAAAGAAAGAGGCACCTGGTACAGCCGTTACCGTTTCCTTCCCAGCATTTATTAAATCAGGATCAACCGCTTCCTCCGTTGGATAAGGTCCAATTCCAAGTAGACCGTTTTCTGATTGTAAAAGCACATCATAATCAGTAGGAATGGCATTGGCAACAAGTGTTGGCATACCAATACCTAAATTAACATTCATCCCATCTTGTATTTCTTTCACAGCTCTATTGACGATTCTTTGTCTTGTATCAGCCATTAATCTTCCCCCTTCTTCACCGTCAAACGCTCAATACGCTTCTCGTAATATTCCCCTAATAATACGCGTTGTACAAACACACCAGGTGTATGAATATGATCCGGATTTAATTCTCCCACTTCAACGATTTCCTCTACCTCTGCTATTGTAATTTTCCCTGCCATTGCAGCTAGTGGATTAAAATTACGGGATGTTTTCCTGAACACTAAATTCCCTAGCTTGTCTGCCTTCCATGCTTTAACAAGTGCAAAATCAGCGGTAATTCCTTTTTCTAAAATATATTCCTTGCCATCAAAAACCTTTACTTCTTTTCCCTCAGCAATTGGCGTCCCTACTCCAGTAGCCGTATAAAAGCCAGGAATTCCAGCCCCGCCAGCTCGCAAACGTTCAGCTAATGTGCCTTGTGGTGTTAATTCTACTTCTAGTTCACCACTTAAAAATTGCTGTTCAAAAATTTTATTTTCCCCTACATAGGATGCAACCATTTTGTTTATTTGTTTATTTGCCAGTAAAAGCCCCAAGCCCCAATCATCAACACCACAATTATTACTGACAACTGTTAAGTCCTGTATTCCCTTTTGCACTAAAGCCGCAATAGATTTTTCAGGAATACCACATAGCCCGAAGCCTCCAACAGCTATTGTATCCCCATCTTTTATATCTGCAACGGCTTCCTCAAACGAACTCCACACTTTCCCGTTCCCCATAATCGAAACCCCCTCAAAATGCTCGTTTATTAAGAAAAATTCTACCCTAATGTCATTTTATAAGTAAAGGAATTAATTAGAATATCACTTATTCCAAAAATGCATAAATCATTTATTATTTATCTTTACCTCTTCACTACTAATACTTCTTAGTAATTGCTTCAATGCAAAAGATTGATATGTATTCTTTTTTGTAATAACGCCTAAACGCCATGGCATATCAAAATCATTTAAAGGTATAATTTTTACGTTTTTATTTGTTTGCTTAGCTGCGATTGAATAGGGTAAAAGTGTAATACCTAAATTTGAAGATACAAGCTCTACAATTAAATCCCATTGTGAGCTTTTATAGCCGATGATTGGTGTAAATCCAACAGTCTTACATGTATTAATGACGTAATCATGTAGTGTAAATTCCTCCGTAAAGATAATAAATGTCTCATTTTTTAAATCCTCTAATTGAATATACTTCTGCCGTGCTAGTGGATGAGAATCATTAATAAATACAAAAAATTGATCTTCTACAAAGGGTTGGACAGAAAATTTTCGTTCATCTGTAGGCAATACGACAATTCCTATATCCACCTCGCCATTTTCTACGAGTGTGCCAATCATTTTAGCTCCCCGTTCTACAAGTTCTAGATGTACCTTTGGATATTGCATATGAAACTTTCTTGCCATTTCAGGGAAAAATAGTGTGCCAATCAGTGGTGGAATGCCTAATTTAATTGCACCTGTCTTAATATTCAATAAATCATCCAATAAAATATGTAAATCTAGTACAGAGCGCATTATTTTTTGACCCTGTTTATAGACAATACTTCCTGCGTCTGTTAACTCAACATGGCGTGTAGAGCGGTTTAACAATTCTACTCGCAGGGTTTCCTCCAATTTTTTTATGCTTTTACTTAAAGAAGGCTGTGAAACAAAGGATTCACTAGCGGCCTTTGTAAAACTCCCATGTTCAACAACCGCCATAAATGCTTTTAAATCTCTTAATTCCATATTGTAAGCTCCCTATTTATTCTAATTTATTATAAAAAAATTGCAGTGTTTCCTTATTAATAATAAATTCTCTTTGTCTTACACAAACCCTTTTTATAAGGCTTACTTATGTGAAGGAGGAGGAATATCGCTTAAAACTCGCACAACTTACAATGTTGTTCCCTTCATATAACCAATACCATTCATACTACAAAACATTTAAATAGATTGAAATTCTATGTAAATCTAATACTTTATACCAAGAAATGATAAGTTGAGAGTTTTTTGAGAGTTATATTTCCTATAATGAATTAAGATTTTTGTCATAATTTATCAAAGATTGGAGATGTAGCAGATGCTGAAGCAATTGCTTGAAAATCGAATTGTTAATAGGCATAATTTTGGACTAACTTTTCAGCACCACATTTATGAACTACAGAATTGTGAAGATGTTTTAGGCTTAGAAGCAAAATGGCTACAAATTGAGAACAGTGATGTTGCTGTAGGATATATTGTAGGCAACCGGTTATTTTTCAAAAGTATGGGCTCTGGTAGAACCGATATTACATTAACAGATGGAATACACGAAGCAATTGTAAAGGTGGCTGTAATGCCTTCAGGGGAAATCTCTGTTGAAGTAAAGCCGTTCATCGGCAACTCCAAAATTGTAAATGTATACTTTAGAACGATCTTAGGTGATACCGTTATTGCAATAGATTTAAAAGGGGCTCTGAAAAATTATTTAGTAGCTCATGATTTTATAAATAATGAGGATAACATCGTTGAGGTACATTACCACTCGAAGCATCCAAATGTTTTACAGCATTCTGTTGCTGGTAACTTTGTTTTAGGCAGCCGATCTGATGGAGAAGCCATTACAAATGCACAGGAATACACATTAGCTAACAAAATAACGAATTTACAATTTTCTAAAATAGTCATTGAACAACATGGACTGAAGAAGGTCATTCCTTTAAAAATGCTTTTAACCTTTGTTATTAGTAATCGAATTTTTGTTAGTCGTGAGTTGCCCTATGTGAGTATGAAATAAGAAATTTCAGCACTACCAGAAAATAGTAAAAGGATTTTTTATATGCTTATTTTTTGCATCACGATTATTGTAATAATTATCGGCGTATTCGTTGTTTCAACAACAATACACATTAGGAAAAAACGTCAAGAAAAAAAGAAAGTATTAGAAGAGCGTCTTAAACACCTTCTGCTCACCAATATTGTAAAGCCTAAAAAATAGTTTGCTTCTCACGTTACGTTAGCTTTTACAATAAAGGTAACATGTAATAGGGAGGTAAAATAATGTCCACTCAATATTCAATTGGAGAGTTTGCAAAAAAAACAGGCATGACCATTCGAACTTTGCATTATTACGATGAAATTGATTTATTAAAACCATCCTTTATCTCTACAACTGGCAGAAGATTTTACTCAGATGAAAATATTATACAGCTTCAAAAAGTCGTATCCTTGAAATTTTTAGGCTATCCATTAGAAAAAATTCATGCATTAATCCATTTAAAAGAATGGGATTTAAAAGAATCACTTGAATTTCAAAAGCAAGAAATGCTTCAAAAAAAGGAACATCTTCAACAAGTCATTCGTGCCCTAGACCATGCCTTATATATAACGGAAGATCAAGGCACTATGGACGCTAATATCTTTATGATGCTTATTCATAATATACATAAGGAAGAGGAACAGAAAGAATGGCTGTCCAATTATTTTCCAAAAGAAATGGTCGAGAACATGTTTAAAGTCCCTGAGATAAAGCTTAAGGAGCTAAACCTTGAAATGGCTGAGCTTTTTAGTCAGCTGAAGGCAGCATATGGTCAGGATCCAGCTAATCCAAACGTTCAGGCGCTATTGGAACAGTATTTTGATCTATCTCTTGAGTTATACCCAGGTGCTATTGAGCTTGTCGAAAATGTAAATGATGAAGATATTAAAATAGAGCAGGATATACAACTCTTCCCCTCGCCTCTATCACCTGAGGAGGAAATATGGCTTGGTCAGGCTATGCAAATTTATTGGAACAATAAGGCTATTAATCTCCATGAATAGCTGATTCAAATACTAAAAAGGTCGATTTACAACACATTTTTTGTGGCAAATCGACCTTTTCTTTCTAATCAATGAGATTTTTCTAATGCTAGTTTAATACCAAAGCCAATTAACACAATGCCAGTTAATCCTTCTATGACAGCCTTTGTAGTTGGCTTTTTCATAAATGCACTAATTTTATCCAACAAGTAAACATAGAACACAAACCAAATTCCTGTTAAAGCAGTGTATATTAGCCCCATTATAAGAAACGGCATGAATGTACCGCTCGTGCCATCTACAAATTGAGGTAAAAATGTTAGGAAAAATACGGCCACCTTAGGATTAGTAACATTTGTAAGAAAGCCTTGCTTAAAGCAAGATTGCTGTGCGTATTTATGATCAATTGCCGTTTCATCTTGAACTACAGGAGATTGCGTGCGGATTGTCCGTAAAGTCCATAATGTTTTGACACCTAAATAGCATAAATACACCGCCCCAACATACTTCAAAATGGAAAACACATAGGCGGACTTCACAATAATGGCGGACAAGCCAATCACCGCTGCAAAGGTATGAATTAATAATCCACAACAGGAACCAAGTAAAGTTTGTAAGCCTCCCTTTCGACTTACAGTAAGTGTATTTTTCGTGGCTATTGCCGTATCTGGACCTGGTAAGATAATTAATAAAATACACATTATCAAAAAGACTGATATGTTCATCATTTCAAGCCCTCCTCTTTCGTCTGAAAATTATAAAAATAATTCTACCATAAGGACAATATTATAGAAAAGGTCATTTATTATGAAATCCAATCCATTTTTCTATTGTAAAGTAAAAGGATATACATTCAATGGTACACTTTGAATCTAGTCAACATGATTATTCATAAGCAATTTAAATAGAGCAAATAAATTAAGTATCCATTTTTGAAAAGATGCGAATCATATTAAAAGGATGTTCCATAAATCAATTGACATACAACCATAAGGTGTTATATATTTATAACACCTTATGGTTGTATTTTTAAAAAGGAGTTATGTGGAAATGACTGAAAAGCTAGAAAATATTGTGAAGATAATTAAACTTAATGCACCAATTGAAAAGGTGTGGGAGTCAGTTACAGATGCTGAAAAGATAGCTACGTGGCTAATGCCAAATGATTTTAAGCCAACTGAAGGGCATGAATTTACGATTCAATCTCCATTTGGTCCTTCACCATGTAAAGTGGAGCAAGTGAATGCTCCCTATTTTGTACGTTTCGTTTGGGATACTGATGGCTGGTTTGTTACATTTGAGCTAAAAGAGCTTGGTGAGCAAACAGAATTTACGTTAACACACGGTGGCTGGAAGGAAGCATCACATATTATTCCAAAAGCGAATATACCAGCTGAAGCTGTTCGTAAAAATATGGATGGTGGCTGGACAATGATTGTTAATCAAAAATTAAAAGAAACTGTAGAATCACAATGACGCAGCCTGCAGTAAAGTATGATGTCTTTCAAGCAATCGCTGATCCGACAAGACGTCATGTCCTTCAGCTGCTTGCCTTAAGTAATAAACCGATCTCACTAATTGCTGAAAATTTTACGATTAGTCGTACCGCTGTCGTTAAGCATTTAACTATTTTAGAGCAAGCGGAGCTCGTATCGTCTCAGAAAAAGGGACGAGAAAAAATTTATACACTGCATGTTGAGAAGCTGAAGGAGCTAGAGGATTGGTTACAGTACTTTGATTTATTCTGGGATAATAAACTGGCACAGCTACAAAACATGGTGGAAGAATAAAGTAGTACGGAGCTGTCTACTCTATTTAGACAGCTCTTACTCAATATAGATAAAATAACCCACCATTAATGATTTCTATTTTAATCTTTGTCTCATATTGTTCCTCTAACGCTTTTACTTCTATAGCATAGCATTCTGGCTTGTCATCAATATCCTCGTAAAAATAATCTAAAACTCGTTGATCACGCTGCCATCTCTTTTTTGCTTCTGAAGCCCATGAATGATCATCTTGTTCTATGAGTGCATCAATGGCTGCATCTAGTCTTTGCAATGCTCGAATCGGCTTAATAATGTGTTGCACATGAAAAACATTATCTCCTGGAGCTGTATCTAGCGCCGTTTTACATAAGGCTTCTTGAAAATTCTTTTTAATAACCCCTGTTAAGAGATTTATGCCAAAGGAGTAGAGCATTTCCTTAGTTCGATCACAGCAATATGATACTTTATAATTTATGCCTAACCACGGTGTTAAGATAGCCTGCCCGATTGTCGGATCAACCACCTCATACATCTCCACATAAGCCCCTAGCTCTCTAGTTGCTTGAAAAACCTGATTGAGTCTTGGAGAACCGAAATGAATGGCCTCACCATATAGATTCGTAGCAGATGTTGTTTGATTTGTGATAAATGTTACTTGTGCAGGATTTGGCTCACTATTTGTCGCCTCTATATATTGCCAATAAAAAGGCCTGTTCATAATTTTTTTATCAATATCTACTGTTAATTGAACAGTAAGATAATGACGATCCTCATTCAAAATAGTACAATCATTCTCGGTAAAAAACTCTCGTAAGTAACTATGAACTTGCTGTGGATACATAGCTTTTCCTCCTACATCAGACAGATTCTTTAAAGTTTGTTAAAATGGCATCTAAATCCCCTACTACTTTTTCAAAAACATCAATTTTCGTATGCAATAATGCTAAGATATTTTCTTCAATCGTATTTTCAATAGCAAGATTATAAATATGCACATCATGCTCCTGTCCTAAACGATGAACTCGGCCAATACGTTGCTCTAATTTCATAGGATTCCATGGCAAATCATAATTAATGACATGATGACAGAATTGCAGGTTTATCCCCTCACCACCTGCCTCTGTTGCAATAAGAACCTGCGCTCTTTCTTTAAATAAATGCTTCATATAATCACGTTTACTTTTATTAAATTTCCCATTAAATAGTACGCTCGTGATTCCCTTAGAATGTAAATACCACTGCAAATACAGCTGCGAAGCTCTATATTCTGTAAAGATAATTACTTTCCCCTGTGCTTGTTCAATAATTTCTAGTGCTTTCTCCGCCTTCGTATTTACTTCTAAAGCCATCAATTTTGCCAGAATACCTTCAATTTTTGATGACTCCGGGTGGTCTTCAAGCATTTTCGATAACGTTAATGCTGTTGCCTCTTTACTACTACACATTTCTTTCTGTAACGTAATTTTAGTGAACGAGCCAGTATTTTGAAGTGTTCCGAGCAAATCATATACTTCCTTCTCTTCCTTCGTAAATTGGATCGGCACTATTTGAACTTGACGTTGTGTCCATTCGATGCCAGTGTCTTCCCGCCTATTCCTCACCATCACCTGATTCACTAATTCTTTTAAATAATCATCATGCTCTAAATCATGCTTACTAGCCGAGAAGGCAGATTGGAATGTTTCATAGCTGCCTAGATGACCAGGCTTTAATAATGAAATAAGATAATATAATTCAAAAACATCATTTTGAATGGGTGTAGCCGTTAATAATAGACAAAACTTTTTCTTTAAGCTTTGTACAAATTCATATATTTGTGTTTTATGATTTTTTAATTTATGTGCCTCGTCAATAATAATCATGTCATAATCCTGCTCATATATGCGCTCTCTGTGTGGGCTCTTCTTTGCCGTATCCATACTCATAATAAGTACATCATAGCGCTCTATTGGACAATTTTTTTTATAGGCTATAGCTGGAATATGAAACTTACTATTTAACTCTTCCACCCATTGATTAATTAGAGAGGCTGGTGCTAATATAAGTGCTCTTTTGACAAGTCCCCGAATAAGATATTCCTTTAAAATCAATCCTGCTTCAATTGTTTTACCAAGTCCCACCTCATCACCTAGAATTGCTTTCCCATTCATGCGTTCAATTACTGTTTTAGCCGCTTCTAGTTGATGAGTCAGTGGTTTTAAATTAGGTAAATATTTTGTTGCCTGTAATCCTGTAAATTCAGGAATCAATTTCATTTGCACAATGTCATAATTCATCTTATATAATGTCCAGCTATCCCATTTCTCAAGATGATTTAATCGATTGATGAAGCCATCTTCCCATTCGGACGATTTCTCGATTTTCATAGCCATCACCTCATACCATTTTTTCTAACTTAGGTTGTCCCAAAAAGTAAAAGCTATGTTTTTTTATGCAAAAAACATCTGACGAAAATTAATTTTCATCAGATGCTTGTTATTTCATATGCATACGAAATTCAGTAGGTGATAAACCCGTAACCTTTTTAAAGACACGACTAAAATAAAAATAATCTGTGTACCCCACCTTTTCAGAGATTTCCGATAGCGATAAATCCGAGGTTCTTAATAAAAGCTTGGATTTTCGAATACGTAAATCTGTTAAATAGGTTGTTGGACTGACACCCATTCTTTTTTCAAATACATATGTAAACTTACGGCGCTCTATATTAAAGTGATTAGCAATATCAGGAACAGTCATATTATTTGCATAGTTTTCCTGCATATACTCAATAATAGATGACATCTTTTCTTTTTTATCTTGATAGTCCAATAATTTTACTGATAACACAATTTCCTCTAAGATATTTAAGAAAAGAGCCTTCGATTGAAGAAAGGACAGGTTACTACGCATAAAATAATTTTGTATTAATTGCTGTAGCATACTCATTAGTTTCATATTATCGCCAATTTTAAACGTAAAATGCCCATTATAAAGAGGATACATCGCCCTTGCTTCATCTGGTAGCTTAAAATGAATAACCGCATACTCTTGCTTTGCATTATTAGTAACAATACGCTCAATAGGCAAATTAGGACCAGCATGAATAATATATCCCTTTTCTAAAACATAAACTGTCCCATCAATTCTTACTTCAAATTCACCATTTATCGGAAACATCAATCCTCCTACATGACTCATTGTCTTATATTTTGTAAGGACTGTTTCAGATGATATTTTTTCTGTTATGACATCAATAAATGTTAATGGTGCCATTGTATATAAATGAATAACTTCATGCATCTCCACTGCTTTTTTATCCTTTCTTTCTTAAATTGAAAAAATAAAAAGGAACACTAAATAGCTATTAGTGCTCCCATGATGTATACTCGCCTACTTTTAAAATAATACATTTATCGCTTTAAGCTTTCCTTAAAGAGCAAACGATTACGTTGTTTGAAAATATCATTATGTGAGGAAACAATGCCACCCTCTGAGGCATCTGGTTGAATGTATTTTTTCGCACTATTTACTGCATGAAGGGCATCATGGAAAGTAGCTGCAATTAAATGAATTTTACCATCATGCTGCAAAATATCTCCAGCAGCATAAAGACCAGGAATAGAGGATTCACTATGAATCGTTCCAGCAATAAAATAATCATTTTTTCGCTCAATATCTAATGGACTATTATCCAATAGCTCCTTATCTCTAACATAGCCGTGACTAATGACTACTTCATCAACTGGAATTTCATTCACTTGCCCTGTTTCATAATTTGTTAGGGAAACAGCTTTAATCATGCCCTCTTCATCGTCTGCAATAAGCTTCGTAATTTCAGAATTAAAATGACATTCTATTGTGCTAGTTAATAGCTCAGTAATTTGAGCCTCATGTGCAGAAAGTGTATCCTTGCGATACGTTAAATATACTTTAGAGGCAACTTCCATTAATTCCAGTGCCCAATCTACTGCCGTATTGCCACCACCTGAAATAATAACAGCCTTATCCTTAAATTTTTCATAGGATTTAATCGTATAATTTAAATTGTATACCTCAAATCGCTCTGCTCCCTCAATCTCTATTCGTTGAGGATTTAAAATGCCACCACCGATAGCGACTATTACTGTCTTTGAATAATGAATATTGCCAGATTCGGCAGTAATAACGAAATTTCCTTCTTCATTTTTAGAAATGGTAGTTACTTTCTCATTTGTGTACACAGAAGGATTGAAGGTCATTGCCTGTTCGATTAATTGTTCAATTAACTGTCCTCCTGTAATTGGTGTTACGCCACCAACGTCCCAAATCATTTTTTCTGGATAGACATGAATTTTCCCACCAAGCTGAGGCTGTGATTCAATAAGCTTTGTTTTCATCTCACGTAAACCACTATAAAATGCTGAATATAAACCCGCTGGACCACCGCCAATTATAGTTACATCAAATAATTCTTGTTCTAACAATTACGTACACCCTTTCCTCTGTGTCACAACATATTTCGATAAATGAAATATGCTAACTTATTTTCCTTACTATCTATTTTCAATTTCTTTAATGAATACAAGCACCCTTTGCCAATTTCTCTAAAGATGCTATAAATCCTCTATATTACTCATTATACGATAATGATAATCATTATCAAATAAAATGATAGCAAATCTTTATTTTAGAGTACATGTATTTTTTGCTATTCTTTTTATATTTTTTTGTTCATCAGTCGTAAAAAATCCATAATTAAATTTTTATCCATTGTCTGATGTGATTAAATAAAAGGTCCAAAGTAGTATGCTAATGATCAGCATACTACTTTGGACCTTTTATTTATTCTTTTTTAAATTGTTTATAATTCACTAGACCTTAAAGTGCTAGTTATTTAAGAAAGGCAACCGCTCTAACTGGTGAGGCTGTTGCATTTTTTAATTTAAGTGGTAATGCCATAAAAGTAAAATGATCATGTAAAGGTAGTTGCTCAAGATTGACTAGGTTTTCTACTATATATATAGGTACACTTAACAGCTTTAAATGGACCTCACGTTTCATATTATCATGTACATCAATATTGGCTAAATCCAGACCAATACATTTCACCTGCTTCTCAAGCAACCAATCACCTGCCCAGGTTGCGAATGCATGCTCTGCAAAAAAGTCCCCCTCTCCCCATTTTTCAGTTCGAGTACGCACAATAACAATATCACCGGGATTTACAGAAATACCCTGTGTTACTTCCGCATGTTTTAACAACTCTGCTGTTACTGGCTCATATGGCTTTTTAATAGTTGATACATCTAATAGGACTGCTTCACCGAATGTCTTGGTTAAGTCCATCTCAGCGGTCGACTCACCGTTTCTAATAAAGTGTATCGGTGCATCAATATGTGTTCCACTATGGTCCGACATACGTAAAAAGCGTGATTCGAAGCCCTCACATGGTTCTATATAACGGTGACCGGAGTTTTCAAAGGTAGATTCCTCTTGAATAGCAATTGGTGGATGGGATGTGTATGAAACTAAGCCGTCATAAATTTCTAAAGTTAAATCAACAATCTTCATCTATATCTCCTCCTTAAACTCAATCACGACCTTGCCACTTACCTTATTTAACGCACTTTCAAAACCCTGTATGCTGTCTTTAAATGGTACCGTACAAGCAACCAATTGTTGGAATGGGAAGTTCGGATTTGCTGCCATCTGCAATATAGCTTCGTAATTCTCCTGTGTAATGCCATAGCTTCCTTTAATCATAATCTCACCACGTACAATTTGATCCATGGGCACAGAAAACTCAACTGAATTAATACCTACAAGTACAAGTTGTCCACCTCGCTTGAGTAAACGGATTGCCTCAGTAGGAATAGTTGGGTGACCTGAACAATCAATAATCGCATCATAACCAGAAAACATATCATCAATAAATTCATTTGAAGAGGTGAACGTTGCTTGTACCCCTATATTTTTCGCTAATTGTAGGCGGCTTTGATCCTCTAGTATGCCTAGCATATGAACTTCTTTATTTCCTGACCCAACTAATATAGCTGCTGCACCTAATCCTATCGGTCCTGGTCCAACTACCAGTATGGATTTCTTCTCAAACTCTGGAATCTTTAGCACTGCGGTATAACTTACTGCCAATGCTTCTGAGATTGCTGCTACCTGATCGGATACTGCATCACCTATAACAATAATGTTATGGCTATCTACTACCATATATTCTGCCATACCGCCATCTTCACGGAATCCATAACGCAATGCCTCAGAGGGTGTTTTTACAAATTTATAGTTATTAAAGTCGCAACAATTTGTGTCACCGTTCTTACAAAAGTCACAAACACCACAGCTTTTATAAGGATTAACAACTACTCTTTTATTTAAGAGAGATGATTTAACATCATCACCTAGTTTCATAACCACGCCTGTTACTTCATGTCCTAGTACTAATGGATAATTGACCCATTCATATCCACCATGGCCATCATACATATGAAGATCACTACCACATACTCCTACCGCATTTACCTTTAATAAACACTCATTGTGTTTTAATTCTGGAACTTTATATGTTTTAAATTGAACATCCTTTTTCTCTGATGTACATTTTACTAATGCTTGATATTCCATATCTTCAGGTCACACCCTATTCTACTTTTAACAGCTACTACTGAATTAGATTAATTATATCCCTCAATGTCTTTTCCTTTTTTGCTAAGTATTGTTGTTTATCAATGGATGACCAATTATAAAAACCCTGCTCTGTTTTCATACCTAATTGCTTCGCATTGATTTTATCTTGATGGATTGTTAAAGGCTCTGTCCCATTCTCCAACGTTGGGTAAACGTAATTGACAATAGCATAATGTGTATCTAATCCGTTAATGTCTCGTTGCTCGAGTGGTCCCGTATCCGCTAGGCGAACGCCTAAGCTCATTTTAGCGATAAAATCTAACTCCTCGGCAGAAACGATTCCTCTCTCAACTAATGACATTGCCTCTCGTGCAAGTGCACTTTGTAAACGGTTCGCTACAAAACCTTCAATTTCTCGTTTTAGTAGTACTGGTTTCTTCTTGGTACTTTGTAAAAACAGCATTATATCATTTGCTATTTCCATTGCTGTATAAGGGCTAGGAATGACCTCTACTAAAGGCGTAATATGAGCCGGTGAAAAGAAATGTGTTCCTATCAAACGCTCTTTATGCACCATTTTTTCTGCAACGTCACTAATAAGATAACTCGATGTATTGGTACAAAACGTTATATCTTTTGAAAAGAATGAATCTAATTGTTCGAATAAAGTTTGTTTGACCTGTAAATTTTCTATAATGGCTTCTATGACATAATTTAAGCCATCTATTTTTTCAAGTTTATGCAGAAAAGTAATGTTTTGTAATTCAGGCTGTTTCTTTAACTGTTGTAATCTTTCTACATCTGGCTCATATAGGAATACGCTTACATTATTTTGTTCTAAATATCTTGCGACTGCAGAGCCCATAAAGCCCCCACCAATGATTAGAACTCGTTTCATGGTTAAATCCCCTTTTTAAGCTTTTCTATCAGTATCATTCCAAATGGCTTTTAAACCAACTGCATAAATACATAGTGCTTTGATCTCGTCAAACATAGCTGCATTTGCTCCAAGTACTAAGGCATTTGTTTTATGGATTGAAATCCCCTTGTCATATGCATCACAAACATTAATGGCATATAATAATAATTCCTTTAACAAACGTGATACTGCCCCATCACGTAGAGAAGTCGTACGAAGATTGCTATACTTCAACAATATATCTGGTGCATATTCAATTAAATATTGAATCCAATTCGGCACAACCTCAAACTCTGATTGATAGTAGTTTATACATTCCAGTTGTGAAGAAAATGTAGTCACATCACCCTTACCCTCTAGAGGGATTGTGCTTTCATCTGAAAGACTAATTGCATAGGCAATCGCCTCTATACCAGACAACCAAGTTGGAATACCTCTTGAAATGATAGCTGATGCAATAAGCTCCGCAATTTCAACAACGCTATTCCCTGCTTCAACTGCTAACTCTACACAATACATCATTTCCCTTTCTTCACGTCTAGCTGCAAATAACCCTACCATTATTAATGCTTTATTCTTTTTTGTTAAAGCCCCTTCTACTAAGATGGCTTGATACATGATAGACATTCGTACTCCCCCTTGTTTGGAGAGCCTTCAAATAAAGGCTCTCTGTCTACTAGAATAAGTATGACCAAGCTAAAGTTGCAATAATATAGATGATTCCAACAAAGAACATAATCATGACAAGGAAGCCCATAATATCTTTTAGCTTTAAACGAGATAGTGCTAGTGCTGGTAATATCCAGAACGGCTGTACTAGATCGTTCCAAGCATTCCCTAACATAACAGACATGGACGTTTCTGCTAAAGATGTTCCTAATTCTTTTGCCGCATCAATCATAAATGGTCCTTGAACCGCCCAGTGTCCACCAGCAGATGGTGCAAAGAAATTTATAAAGAAGGAACTAATTAAGCCCCAAAACGGTAATGTTTGTTCATTTGATAAATCAACAAATACCTTGGCAATCGTATCTACTAAACCAGAAGCAGCCATAATAGCCATGATACCTGCATAGAATGGGAATTGAAGTACAATCCCTGAAATCGTTTTAATACCATCTGCTAAATGCTCAACATATCTTGCAGGTGTACCTAGTAAAATAATTCCCACGAATAAAATAATGAAGTTTAATATATTTAAATTTAGCGAACTGCCATTTGTAAAATAAATAACAATGTAAATGAGTCCAAGAATACCTATTGCATATGCTAAAATACGGCTATTATTTAATTTATTAGCCAGTGTATTCTCTTCTAATAGATTTAACTTTGCTTTAGGCTGATCCGCATATAATTCAGGATCAATTTCAATCACATTACTTGGATCTTTAGGATGTAGCATCGCATTAAATAAAGGTAATGTAATTAAGAGAACAATTGTAGTTAAAATCATCGGTACACTGAAAATAGTCTCAGAAAGTGTAACTAGGCCCATTGAATCCTCTAAAAAATGCCCTGGTGTTGAAATGAGGATTGGGATAGAAGCTGATAAACCTAATCCATAAAAAGTAAAGCCAGAGTATGCTGCGGCAATAATTAACGGATAATGAACTCCCTTAACCTGTAATGCTAATTTTTTCGCAATAATCCCACCAATTACTAAACCAAAACCCCAGTTTAAATAACTACCAATACCGCCTACAAGTGTTGCCACGATAATTGCAGTTTTAGGCGTATGAACCATACTAGCAATTTTATTTAAAAATTTATCAGTGATGGGAGCTGTAGCTAGTACATAACCCATAGCCAGAATAACGGCCATTTGTGTTGTGAATGCTAGTAAATCCCAAAATCCTCCACCCCAAGCAGTCGTTAAATCTACAAAGCTAATATCCTCAACAACTAATGCTAAAATAAATGTTACTAATGTTAACCCAATTGCAAATACAAAAGGATCCGGCAAATATTTCCTCATGATGTTTGTGAAAAAATTCGTTAACTTTTCCATACTATTCTCCCCCTTGTTGTGTACGACTAAGTAATTTTTGGGAAGTGGCTCATAAACGATAAAAGATGATAAACTATAATCACAATCTATCCATTTTGGAGGTCATTTCCTTGCAAAAACTAACTAGTATTTTAGTGACTGCTTATGCAAAAGCTCCCCAAGGCACATCCATGTATGAAATGTACAAACATGCTGGCATTGTGTTAGAAATTGATAAAGAAACTCATCAGATTATTAATGCAGAATTTACATTTATCACTGGACTTGCCCAAGATTTCTTTAAACGTATGTTAATTGGCTTTAATCTTACAGCCAATATTGACGAGTTAATTGCTCGTGTAGATGAACACTATTATGCTCCGTCAAGCGGCTCTGTTGTAGTGGCACTAAAATCTGCTCAAAAACGATACCTAGAAAAAATACAAAAGGATCACTAAATATCTAGCACCGAGTCAAAATTACTCGGTGTTTATTTATAGCTGGCAATTTTCAACAATAGTTGTTATACCAAGGCCCCCAGCTATACATAATGTGACAAGCCCATATCGTTTACCTGTTCTTTCTAGCTCATGAATAAGCTTTGTCATTAGAATGGCACCTGTTGCACCAATTGGGTGTCCCATTGCAATTGCACCACCATTGGGATTAACACAATTGATATCTAATCCAAGTTCCTTAATTACTGCGATTGATTGGGCAGCGAATGCTTCATTTAATTCAATGACATCAATATCCTGAATGGTTAAGTTCGCCTGCTTTAAAGCTTTGATGGTTGATGGGACTGGACCAATTCCCATGATTGCTGGGTCTACACCCGCAGCAGCCTGGGCAAGAATTTTAACCTTTGGTCGATATCCTAGCTCTAATGCTTTCTCTTTGGACATTAGTAACAATGCAGATGCACCGTCATTACGTCCACTACTATTTCCAGCAGTAACAGATCCCCCTTTGCGGAAAACAGGCTTTAGTGTACTTAACTTCTCTTCACTTGTTAAAAATGGATGCTCGTCTACGTTAAAAATCTCCACTAATTTTCGTTTTTTCACTTCATATGGAACAATTTGTTCTGTAAAATATCCTTCTTGCTGAGCATAAGCTGTTCGCTCCTGACTTCGATGAGCAAAGGTATCTTGTTCATTACGGGTAATAGCATATTTCTCGGCTAAATTTTCTGCTGTTTCGCCCATTGTAGTAATACCATATACTTCAAAGGGCTGAGACCCTGGCTGACTTTCTGTATTCGGATCTAAAATCGAAGCATTTCCTACACCATAACCATAACGAGCATTACGTAAATAATATGGCGCTGTACTCATTGATTCTGTCCCACCAGCAATAATGATGTCACTGTAGCCAAGGGCAATCTGTTGGGCAGCATTATTAATGGACTGTAACCCAGATCCACATTGACGATGTACTGTATATCCCGGTACAGTGATTGGTAAATCAGCTCTTAATGAAGCGACACGTGCCACATTCGATTGATCAGCACTTTGCTTGGCTTGTCCCAAAATTACCTCATCAATAATGGCTGAATCTAATTTTGTTCGTTCTAGTAGACCACGAATCACTTTTTCAGCAAGATGATCTGCTGTTTCATTGACTAATGAACCACCCAATTTACCAATAGCTGTACGAACGCCATCTATAATAACAACTTCTCTCATGTTTCCTCCCCCTATTTCAAAGCAATTACAAAACTTGCTTCTGTACTTTTTTGCACTTGCTCTAATGTAACACCTGGCATTAATTCGACTAAATGTAATTGTCCTTCAATAAACTTAAAAACAGCTAGCTCAGTAATAATGGTATCCACGCTTCTTGTTGATGTGATTGGGAATGTACAATTCTTTAATATTTTACTTTTCCCATCTTTTGAAGTATGGGACATCGTGACAATGACCTTTTTAGCTCCGATTAATAAATCCATTGCACCACCAACACCAATAATATTTTTTCCTGGAACTGCCCAGTTTGCGATATGTGCCTGTTCATCTACCTGAAGCACTCCTAATATTGCGACATCAACATGACCTCCACGGATCATGCCAAATGACTCAGCACTATCGAAAAAGGAAGAACCAATTGCCTCTCCAACAGGCATTTTTCCTGCATTCACGATATTGGGATCAACATCCTCCTCATCCACACCTACTACGCCAAGCATTCCATTTTCTGTATGGAAGAAGACGTTGTTATTGTCAACGTACTTAGCCACCAATGTAGGAATACCAATACCTAGATTTATAATTTGTCCATCCTGTACTTCTTTTGCCGCTCTTTGTGCTATTTGCTCTTGAATTGGATTAATCATTTTCTACTACACCCTCCCTCGTTAAAACCTTTTTCGCTAAAATAATGCGATCTATAAATAAATGCGGAGTTATAATTTCATCACTATTTAATTCACCAGGCTCTACTAATTCATCCACTTCAACAATTACAGTGCTAGCAGCTGTCGCCATTAAAGGATTAAAGTTTCGTGCAGTTTTGTAGTATACTAAGTTTCCTAACTTATCTGCCTTATGAGCACGAATAATAGCTACATCTGCCTTCAGCGCTCTTTCAAATACATACTCCTCACCATCAATCATTTTTGTTTCTTTGCCCTTTGCTAAGTCAGTCCCTACGGAAGTTTTGGTATAGTAACCACCAATCCCCGCACCACCAGCTCGGATTGATTCAGCTAAAGTGCCCTGAGGTAGTAAATCAATTTCTATTTCACCTCGTTGGAACGCCTCACCGACATCCCGATTCCCAGTAAAATAAGAGCCAATAGCCTTTTTAACCTTCTTTTGCTCTAATAATTTACCGAGACCCTTTCCTTTTTCCCCTAGATTATTGCTGATAATAGTTAAATTATTTACATCCAATTCCACAAGAGCATCAATTAATGTTAGAGGACCTCCCACTAGACCAAATCCACCAACCATAATTGTTTGCCCACTTTTCACGCATGTTAATGCTTGCTCTACAGAATCATAAATTTTCATTGTACTCACTCCGTTATTTTTGAATAAGGGCATCACTTAGCTCAAACCAAGAAGGTATGCCCGCTGTCAGTAGGCAAATATAGCCTAGCTCTGCTAATTCAGCTTCCACTACACCTACATCCCTCGATTTTTTAGCCCAATCATCTGTTTCTTTATTTTGTAGTGTAGCTGTATAAATCCCTGTCATTAGGATGAATTTCATTTGAGTTGATACCACATTACTGTTAAGAAGTTCTTGCTTTAAAGCGTTTTCATCATTTGCTGTCAAGAAAGACAGTAATTTTTCAAAATATGCTTCACTTTTCTCTGTTGAAGCGAATGTACTGTAGTAACGTACAATATCAATGGCTGATGCTTCATGAGAAATCTTGTCTGCATCCATATTTGTTAGCTCTAAGGCATATTCAAAGGATTGCAAGCCAAGTTGTAATGCTCTTTCTCCACCATAGTTAAAGGCTACAAGTAAATACTCAATTAGCTCTTCTAATGTAGCTCCACCATCTACAGCCCCCTTTGTGTGATATACCATGCTCCGTGCATAATATCTTGCGGCATTTATACCAACTAGCAGAATATCCTTCTCTTTCACTGAAAGAGCTCCTGGTGCCATCGCTGCACCTCGAAGCGCAGTATAATGATCAAGCATTGCTGGATTATAATCGTGCATTTTTTGTACCCATCCAGGTACAACACCATAAACTTTTTTAAAATACGCTAAGCCTGTTGTCATCTAGTAACTCTCCTTTTAAGGTTGAATAAAAAAAGGCCACACTTACCTAAAGCACGGACTTACCCGCACATTTAGAAAAAGTGTAGCCAACAGTCAAGCAGGGAAAATAAAAAAAGGTCATTTTTCTATAGCTGCTCGATAGGCATTTATTTTAGTTATTTAATTATTTGCACAAAATTTAAAAATCTGCAATAGTTTTTTATAAATTCTCTAAAAAACATTGAATAACTGGATTGACATCTTTTCTTTCTTCAAAGACTAATGTGTAATGATTGCTGCTAGATGTGTATTTCCAAATATTTTTTGCATTTTTCAATGTTTCAGTATAGGATTCTGCTAAAAATAATGCCGGCATAGTGCCAATTTCACCTGTAGAATGTATTAAAAGAACTGGGCACATTATATTTTTGAAAACTTCCTCTGGTTTATAGGCATAAAAACTTTGAAAATCTTGACGTATTTTCTCTTCATCAGATTTATTTTCCCAATGACCATCTTTTTCTGCAATCTCATAACGACCTACATTTTCTAAATGATCAGTCCACTCAACACCAAGTCGACCATAGATTTCTTTAATTTCTTGAATATATGCATTGGCATTTTCATAATGCTTACTAATACGACCAAGTGAAGGTTCAACAATTTTACGCTGGTGATCCGTACAGGTTGCTGCCCCATCAAGTAAAACTACCCCTTTGACATCGGTACGTTTACTAGCAACATTCGCCATGATAAATGCTCCCATTGAATAACCCATTAAAATTGGTTGTTCAATGTTCAATGCGTCTATTAAAGCTAAAACATCCTGTGTATGTAACTCTATTCCTGTGTTTACCGCAGCAGGAGCACTTTTGCCACGCCCCTTTAAATCTATCGATATAAAACGATATTCATCTTTTAGCAGTTCTGCATAATAATGCATTTGCATGTGATTACCTGTGAGACCATGTACCGCGATAATTGTACCTTTCTCTCCTGGGTAATCAGCAAAATGTAACTCACTACCATTCACATTTATTGATTGATATTTCACTCCACTCATCCTCCTTGTAAAAGATAAAGCTAGTTTTACCACCCAAAATAAAAAAAGTCAAAAAATTTTTTATTTTTCCAGAGCTTGTATATTTAATTTTTACCCCAAAATAATTTTTCTACAATAATAAATACAAGCCTAAAATTTTCTAAAATATACACTATAATTTCTTTTTGGTACACTATTATAAAAAGTCAAAATGAGGTCAAAATGAAGAGAAAAGTATTTATTCTACATGAAATATATGGCATTAATGCTTTTATAAAAATGCAAGCTAAAGCATATGAAAACTCTAGCACTAAGGTTGAGTGTATTTCTTTATATCCAGAAAATAAAACATTTACCTACAAACAAGAACAAGAGGCATATGTACATTTCATCAATAATGTTGGGTTTGAAGCTCCACTTAAACTACTTACTCACAAATTGCTAGAATCGAAGAAGCAATATGATGAGGTTGTGCTAATAGGATATAGTGTCGGAGCAACATTAGCTTGGAGGCTATCCTCTCTCTCCTTACATAGAGTCATTTGTGTCTATGGATCACGTATTCGTCAATATCTTGATGTCATACCTGCTTGTCCAACACTTGTTATTTTCCCTAGTAATGAGAGCAGCTTTAATGTACATGAAATAAAGGAAACGCTTAAGCAATTACCAGCAGTTGAAACGAAGCAATTTATTGGTCTACATGGTTTTATGGATTGTTATAATCCGAACTATTGTCATGAAAGCTATTTGCAAGCGCATTTCGATATCATCCAATTTTTAGAAAACCAACAATATCAAGGGGGACAACAAAATGAAGCAAAATGAGGAAATAATGATTGACCCTTATATTGAAGGAGGCAATGTTATCTATCCAAGTTTCCGTCTCTCCCTACAATCTGATAGTATTATAGGTATTTATACAGATGTTTCTAAAATACATACTTTAATGAATTGGTTTATGAAACACAATGAAGCTTTTACACATTTTCGTGAATGTGCTTTGTATGAGCGACTTACAGTTCAAGAATACATCCGATTTTGCATAAAGCTTTTTAATGCTCCTTCTAAAAAAACAGAAGATTTATTAGGGTTGTTTGCTTTAGTGGAGCAAAAAAACAAAAGAATTGACAAGCTTTCAAATGGAGAAAAGCAGCGTTTAAAACTAATTCATACATTTCTCCATCCAGCACGAATACAAGTGTTAGAAGAGCCATTTCAAAATCTTGATGAATTTTCTAAGCAAAATGTTCAGCAATTATTGGATGCTCTTCAAAAACAGCAGAAAAAAATTATTTTGCTATCAAATAACATGGAAAATTTAATTATTTCGAGTACAGAAATATATAGATTAGATACAAATGGCTTACATGCATTAGATGTAAAAGATGATGAATCTGAAACGATTGTTCCTTCAATTGAAAATACACCAATTCGACTTGATAAAATTCCAACAAAAAAGAATGATAAGATCATTTTATTTAATCCTCCAGAAATTGATTACATAGAAAGTGTTGAAGGGTCTGTTTCTGTATATGTTGCAGGTGAAGCTTATCCATGTACATTATCCTTAAATGAACTTGAACGGAAACTGACACCATTCGGCTTCTTCAGAAGTCATCGTTCATATATTGTCAATTTACAAAAGGTGCGTGAAATCATTACATGGACGCGTAATAGCTACAGTCTTTCCCTTCACAGCACTGAAAAAACAGTAGTACCATTGTCGAAAAATAAACTAGCAGATTTAAAGGAAATACTCGGAATTTAGGAGATTTCCCAGGAAATAAACGACTCCTGTCAGATGAAGTATCTCTCCACTAAAGATCATTTTTCTGCCTTTCACCTTTAATTTACTGCTGTGCTTTTGATTGTTGTTTATAGTGTAGACATCAACAACACACAGGAGGTTAACACATGAACACAGTGATTGAAGTTCAACATTTAAAAAAGATATTTCATAAGGAAACAGCATTACAGGATGTTTCCTTTAAGATTCAAAAAGGAGAAATCTTTGGATTCCTAGGACCAAGTGGCTCTGGAAAAACAACTACTATTAAAATACTAACTGCACAAACTGATAAAACAGATGGCAATGTATTATTATTTGGTCGTCCAGCAAATGAAATGAAAAAAAGCCAAAATCGTAAACGCTTTGGCATTTTAACAGATAATAGTGGTTTGTATACTAGGTTATCAATCGAGGAGAACTTACTTCTATATAGTGATTTATACCAATTATCTAAAACAGCTGTAAAAGAGGCTTTGGAGTTTGTTAATTTATACACTGAGCGTAAAAAGAAGGTTAGTCAGCTTTCTAAAGGCATGATTCAACGAGTAACACTTGCACGAGCAATCATGCATAAACCCGATTTATTATTTTTAGATGAACCAACTTCCGCACTCGACCCTGTTAATACACAGCATATTTATAATGGATTACGTAAATTAAATGAAATGGGTACTACAATCTTTTTAACAACACACGATATGAGTGAAGCAGAAATACTTTGTGATCGTGTAGCCTTCTTACACAAAGGGAAAATTCGTGCAATGGGCTCACCAAAAGAATTGAAAAAGGAATTCGGCGATGAATCCATCACAGTCGAATTAAAAAATGGTGAGGTTGCCGTTATTCAAAATGGCTCAGAAGATGCATCAAAATTGTATAAATGGATGCAATCTAACGAAGTTTCTCGTATTTATACAAACGAACCTACACTGGGTGATATTTTTATGCAAATAACAGGGAGTGATTTAGTATGAACATTTCAATGACACGTATTCAGGCTATTTTTATGAAGGATTATAAGGAGTTTTCACGGAACTATGCAGTATCTCTTATGATATTTGTACCATTTGTTTTAGCATTTTTTTATAACAAAACTGGAGTCACTTCTATTAGTGAGTATTTTCTACCAATTAATATAGGTTTTTCTATGGTTACTGCCTATGTACAATGCTGTTTAATTGCTGAAGAGAAAGAAAAAAATACGCTTCGTAATTTAATGCTTTCCCCTGCTTCACTTGGAGATATTTTAATTGGTAAAAGCTTGTTTGTCTTTATTGTTACACTGATAGTAGTGGGAATCACTATTTTTCTTGTGGGCTATAATCCTGCCAACATATTCATCATAGCTATTGCTTTAATGCTTTCATCTGTGTTCTATATTGCACTTGGAACATTGTGTGGATTATTTGCGAAGTCTATTATGGAAGGATCTATAATTATTCTACCTGTTATTCTAATTTTCCCATTAGGCTCTTATGCTTCACCATTATCAACAATTTACCCAGCTTTGAAATTTATGGAGTGGTTACCAAGCTCCCAGTTGGTACTATTAGCAGAGGCTTTAGAGGGAAGCTATTCAACAACAGATGTGATTATCCCGATTGTTACAATCATTGTATGGTCAATTTTTGCTTGGATAATCACAGCATTTATCTATAAAAAAAGAATGGTCGACTAACGACCATTCTTTTTCTAATATAATATTTCTTGTTCATATGTTTCAATTTTCTCTAAAGTATCAGCATACCAGATTCCCACAAATCTCGATTCAACAGACTCAGAAAAATAGTCTCCATCATAGAAGGATAATGGAAATAGGACACCTTGTGCTATGAATTTTTTGATCGTTTGATAAAAGGATTCATTTTGTCGAGGATTTTTTGCTACATAGGAGGCAAATTTATTTATGGGCTTGCCTAGTGCATCATGAAACATTAGCATAGAGGTTGAGCCGTTCTGCCTGAAATTCAAGTCAATTGCCTGAACGTCTCCAGCCTCGGTAACTATTAAATCAAAGCCTGCTATTCCTACAAAGCCTTCCGCTACCCCTCTTTCCATAATATGTCGTCCCACTTCGATAACCTTATTCGGTACTTTATCAATGATGATATTTCCTTCATAGATACCATTATCATCTGTTATTTGCTGAGAGGCTCCTAAAAACTGAATACCTAGCTCTTCCGAATAAACAAACTGACAGCTATAGTTATCCTTTGTCTGTAATAGCTCCTCAATAATAACGCTCTCCGTACCTGTCATACGAAACTGTCGTAACCCATCTGTGAGCTCATTTTTATTCTGGCAAATAATGACCCCATACCCTCCGGAAGTGGGAGAATCATCACCCGGCTTCAAAACGACAGGTGGCTGCCAATTTTTAATAGCATCTGAAAGTCTATACGTTTCCACATTTAAGCGACTGGGGACAAATTTGCTATCTATTAAGTGATCAATATATGCTTTTGTATTTAGCTCATTAAATTTCTCCGCGTCCATCCAATAACAATCCCGATTCATATGCTCTGTATCATGAATATATTGACAGACAATTGTCTTCCCTTCTTCACACCAAGATTGAACCTGTGCAATATATTCCTCTTGCGTTTCATAACTATAAGGCTGTTCCACCCACGGTATCCCTGCTAATTCATGAAGCTCTTGTGCTTTTGCTGTTTGCGTGGCACGATGTACTAACACAGGTATATCCGCGATTGCCACTTCCCTAGATGTTAAGGCATCTAGTTTATGTGGATCATCCATCATCCAGGGATTATCACTGTATGGCGTTCTTGGTGTATACACAGCATGATTACCGTAAATTTGCCTTAGTGTCAATTTTGGTTTCAAGTAGATTACCCTCTTTCAAGTTTTAGGTATTCTACCCTTCCATTTTATTTTCAACACTTTTTAAGATAAAAATAGATATATAGCGTAATTAAATACTATATTTTACCTAATTAATAGGAGATTAATCCAATAATTGCTGTAATTTCATTTTAACCTCTGGCCAATCCTCCTTTGTTATACTGTACATAACTGTATGGCGAATCGTACCGTCTTTACGAATCATATGATTACGTAAAACCCCCTCTTTTATTGCTCCAATGCGCTCAATTGCCTTTTGAGAACGGTAATTTTCATGGTCTGTTTTAATTTGTACACGTTGAAAATTTAAAATCTCAAAACAATATTGTAATAACAAATATTTACAATTCGTATTAATAGCAGTCCTCCAATAAGCGGGTATCAGCCATGTTGTACCTATTTCGAGCCGTTTATGTTTATCATCTATATCCATAAATCTAGTTGAACCGATAATCTGTCCAGATTCCTTATCCACTATGACGAATGGAAATTCTGTTTTCTTCTCTTTTATCGCTAAGGCATTATCCACAAAGCCATTCACATCCTCTATATTTTCCATAGCAGTAGACATGTGCAGCCATATTTCTGGAAAATTGACAGCCTCTAAAATACCCTGTACATCCACTTTATCCAGTGGTCTTAGTAATACTGTTTCATTTTCTAATGCTATAAAATGCATGTGACCTCACTCCTTTTTTTACTATTAAACGGCAATTTTGATATGATAGACAGAACCAAATATCAAAAAATACACCATACCAGGGAGAGGTGCATGATGGAGCTTTCCATTTCATTTACTAAAGATATAGCAAAATATGTTCAAATTTATGAAGAAATCAAAGTAGCTATCATCAACAAAAAGCTTTGTGCGCAGGATAAGCTCCCTTCCAAGCGAGCTCTTGCTAAAACATTGAATGTTAGTATCCATACGGTACAGGAGGCCTATGAGCAATTGCTAGCTGAAGGCTATATCTATAGTAAGGAACGCTTAGGCTATTTTATTGCTCCCTTTGAATTTGAATGGGATCAGCATTTACAGAAACACACCTCCCCAGCCTCATCAGCTATTTCACATACGATTAATTATGACTTTCACAACGGGCATGTGGATAAAACGGCTTTCCCTTTTACCAGCTGGCATAAGTTGTTGAAAAAACACTTGAATATGGGAAATTTAACGACTAGTCCGTGGCAAGGTGAATGGACATTGCGTGAAGAGATTGCAAGTTATGTGGCACGTTCAAGAGGCGTGCAATGTGAGGCATCTCAAGTGTTTGTGTATAGTGGTACACAAAATCAACTTCAGGCATTATGCCATTTCTTTGGCTCAAAAACACATGTAGGCATTGAAGACCCTGGCTTTAAACGGGTATGTTCAACAGTACAGCAATGTGGATTGTTCGCCCATGCTATTCCTGTTGATAAATCGGGTGTTACAATCCCTACTGAATCTCTACACTTGTTATACACAACGCCTGCACATCAGTTTCCACTTGGAATGGTCATGCCTATTGAGCGCCGCGCTGCTATTCTGCAATGGGCTACATCTAAAGGGGCCTTTATTATTGAAGATGATTATGATTCAGAATTTCGCTTTAAGGGACTTCCCATTCCCTCTTTAGCGAAAATGGATCAGCTTCAGCGTGTTATCTATTTTGGCACATTTTCTAAAACTCTTATCCCATCACTGCGTATAAGTTATATGATTTTACCTCATTCTTTAGTAGATGATTATCAGCTTTTTCATCAAGATCAAAAATCGGTTGTATCAAAAATCGATCAGCTTGTTTTAGCCGAGTTTATTGGACAGGGATTATTCGATAAGCATCTAGCTAAAATGCGTACGATTTATCGTAAAAAGCAACAGACCTTGCTAGCAGCTATACATGCGCATTTTTCAGAGGAGTTCAAGATAATTGGTGAAAAGTCAGGGCTTCATATTGTTATCAAATTACCCTCATGGCTTTCCGAGCAAAGAGCCATACAACTAGCCATACAAGTAGGAATTGCTGTCTATCCATGCTCAGCCTCATATCAACAGAGTTCTCAACATGCAATGGTCATTATAGGCTATGGTGGGCTAACACTTGAACAGATCACTGAAGGTATTGCTTTGCTTGCAGCCACCTGGAAAGCAGGCTGCACCTAAAGAGGCATATGAATCACTGGTGTGTAACTGTTATCAAAGAGTTCTCTGGAGTAAGATAGGAACCATTTGCTACCGAAATATCTGACTGATGCCTATCAATTTCAGAGTATAGAACAATCTTCTCTTTGTTCACATAAATAATTAAATAAATATCATCACTGGTCTCTATTCTGCTATCACCTATAAATTTCAAACCTAGCGTATTATTTATGCTATCCTTCGAAGTATACGGCGAAAAAAGATATGCTTTTTCCCAATCAAATTTTGCAATTTCATTCAAATCTATAACTGTATTATTTTTATTATTTATCATTGTATGAAAAGACTCTTGTAATTCTGTATTTAACAAATCTGTATTTGAGCTACACCCATCTAAAACAACTATTAATAAGATAATAA
Source organism: Lysinibacillus sp. GW821-FHT14F06 (assembly GCF_058803665.1). Classification (NCBI taxonomy): domain Bacteria; kingdom Bacillati; phylum Bacillota; class Bacilli; order Caryophanales; family Bacillaceae; genus Lysinibacillus; species Lysinibacillus sp. GW821-FHT14F06. The sequence goes on along the minus strand of NZ_JBXAPF010000018.1, from coordinate 33,424 downwards.
CCATTATTTTCTTCAATGATAACATCCTCTTTTTATACTATATTTTCCGTTCGACGCTTTTTGATTTATTAAGTTCCTTATCTTAAAAGTTTTTCTACCATTTTAGTAAGCAAGCTTCTACTTCAAATGTAAAGCTATTTAAAATTTAACAAAACTATCGAAACCTTTTACCAAATTTCCTCGTATTGTAAATAAAGAGGACTTCATTCAGTAAGGATTTTCCTCATCCCTACTGAATGGTAGTTAAACAAATCGAGCTATCACTGGCAGTTCATCTCTTAATTTTTGAAGTGGTGGTCTTACTGTCCGTTTTATGCAGGATAATGCATACCAAAGGGGAATCGACAAAATGGAAAATCGAGAGCAATTAGAAAAGCATTTGCAAGAAATTCAAGCTTGGGAAAAGGATCAAAAGGATTTATGGTTTTGGGAGAAGCTAGGACGTATTCCATTTAAAATTTTAGACAAGATGACTCCTTCTTTTCTTCAAAATAAGATAGCCTTACTTGTCGATGAATTAGGGAGCTATGTTCAATCAGGCGGTAAATATTTAATTAATGAACAGGCAATGATGCAAAAAATTCGTAGCACTTCTTCGTTTCAGCATATTTTTGATATTTCCGATATTGGACAAATGCCTTTAGAGGATATGATTGCTCTTAGTGATAAATTACAGGAAGAACGTGTGAAATTAGCAACAGTGCAAGGTGCTTCTACTGGCTTTGGTGGTATCTTTACATTAGCCATTGATATCCCATTTATTTTAGGAATGGCTTTAAAAACCTTACAAGAAATAGCCATTATTCATGGCTATGATCCAAATGATAAAATGGAGCGTATTTTTATTGTTAAATGCCTACAATTTACTTCTGCTGATATCGTGGGCAAGGAGGCCATATTAAAGGAGCTGTCTTCTATGCATGATACTAATCATGCATCTGAAAACATGGTTTCACAGCTTCAAGGCTGGCAGGAAGTATTTTTTACGTATCGAGATCAGCTAGGCTGGAAGAAGCTATTTCAGATGATTCCTATTGCTGGAATGATTTTCGGTGCCTATGCTAATAAGGGGATGATGCAAGATGTATCTGAAACAGGAATTATGCTCTATCGCAAGCGAAGAATCGTTGAAAAACTTAATACACTGAATGATATATGAAAGTTCTTTTACCTTCAAAATACGATCAAGGAGTGAAATCATGACCACAAAATTGACATTAGACGAAGCTATCCGATTTTTTAATGAGCATTTCCCTGAAGGCTGTTGCTATAATGAAAATTATTCACAAGTAGCTGCCATTCGTTCTGGAAGTAATGGTCAAGAAGTAAATCTTCGCTTTCAGCGTTTGGGCAATCAATTACAGTTTTTAGCAAGCTTATATGATAAAATTCCTTCCTCTTCCATAAAGGAACAGGTGAAAATAGCAGTTTTAGCTACCTTAACGGCTATGGAGGGATTACAGAATAACTCTGGCCAATCGCTTTTATTCAGCAATGCTACTTTAGGAGGCTCTCCATCTGGTGGTATTGTGTTAGCAGGCTTAGTAATAGCTTACGAGCGAGTTTACAATGATTTGGATACTATCGACCAAAACCGTCTACTGCTTGCAACAGAATCTTTAGCCAATCAAATTGCCTCTTGGATGGATAGCATAACAAATCCAAGTTTCAATGCTTTAGAAGATACTGTTGATTGCTGGAGAAATCAAAAATTTGCTAATTTCGCTGTCAATGGTCCTATTCTGCATGTTGGTGGACTTGGTTTATATTTAGATGTTTTGTCAAGTCATGCTTCCGCTACAGATTATCCAAAATATGACGTTTTATATAAATACGGAACATATGTAATGGACAGATGGTCAACCTTGGACTCCTCAGAAACAATGGCCTCTGTAGCTATAGGTGGCTTAGTAACTATAAATTCCGGTCGCAAGTTTTTCCCTTCGTCAGGATATAATGCATATGTTGGTATGGGCTTGGCTTGGTTAGCTCATGGAATTTCCTATACTGGTTCTACTGGAGTCATGCCTGATTGTCGCTTAATCAATGACTCACAGAAAATAAATAATTTTTATAGAAGTACTTTTGATTCTCAGCCTGATATGAAGGCTTATGAAATAAGTGAGCCGGCAGATTTTACAGGTGAGCAATTAAAAGAGGATACCATTCTAGCAGTTGTAGAACAAGGTTATACTAGAACAGAAATTGATCAATTGCGCTCAGGTCATCTTGATAGCTCTACAGGTTATTTATATACCCTTGCTTGGAATGGCGATGCGGCTTTTCTAATAGCTTTGGACAAGGCTGTTAGAACTACAGGTGAAACTGTCTTTTTAGCAAATGAGGCGAATGACGGCTCATCCGTAATTGTCGCTTATGCACGTGTAGGTGAGGCAGCAGCACATAGAGCTATGGCTGGATTTGCCGGTATGCTTCAATGCGGCATCTTGACCGTCACTGACGGAAAATAAAAACAATTAACCCTCTGTACAATCATCTTACAGAGGGTTGAATATTTTATATTTTTATTAAAATCTTTCCCTGATGCTGACGACTTTCCATTAACCTATGTGCTTCTTGCATATCCTCTAATGCGAAAACTTTAGCAACTGGTACTTGAAAGCTCTTATTCTTTAATAGAGTAAAAATATTTTGGGCAACCTGTTGTAATAACTCAGGCTTAAGCTTTCGGGTTGTTCCTAGACTAAATCCCTTGATATTACGGCAGCTACTATGTAAATCTGAGGTCATGATTTGCCCCGCTTTACCACCGCTATTCCCAAATTGCACAAGGGTACCATATGAGGCTAAACAGCTTAAGCTTTCTTCCGTTACATTGCCTGCAATGGAATCAAAAATGATGTTTACACCATGTCCATCTGTATAGTCATTAACTTGCGTACTAAAGTTCTCATAGGTCACTACATGATGCGCACCAAGCTCATAAACAATACTCGCTTTCTCTATATTGCTAACCGTTCCAATAATTTTTCTTGCCCCTAGATTTTTGGCCATTTGAATAAGCATTGTCCCTACTCCTCCAGAGGCAGCATGAATTAATACATCTTCATTTTCTGGAATGGGCGCAATTTGGTGTGTCAGCAGATAGGATAAAAATAAAACTGTTGGTGCTGCAGCTGCTTTCTCCACTGGGACATCATTAGGAATACGAAATACAAGCTGCTCCTTTGCCACTACATATTCTGCGTAAGCTCCATTTTTCGGAAATGCAATAACTAGATCTCCTTTTTTAAACATACTATTCTCATCAAATACATCTTCAACTACACCCGCTACATCTAAACCTAAAATCATTGGAAAATTTGCTTTAGCCTTATTCCCTGTTCTGTTTTTAATATCAGCAAAATTTACACTTGTGTAGGTTGTACGTATTAATACCTCCCCAGAACTTATACTAGGAATTGGACATTCTACATACTGCAAAACATCAGCAGAGCCAAACTCATTCATAATAATAGCCTTCATAAATGTTCTCCTCCTTGTTATGGTAACATTATAAAAGAGAATAATTTGTATAAAAAGAGACAAAAGGAGATAGTAAATGTCCACCTTTCTATCAAAAAATAAAACACTTTTCCATTTACTTTCACTGTATTGCCACAAAAAAAACGGTACTTTCAATCAACAGCAATTAGCTGCTTTATTACATATTAGTACGAAGCAATTAAATCGTTATCTTAAATTATTTCAGCAGCACAATTGGCTAAGTTATCAGGCTGGAAATGGGCGCGGGCACTTATCCAAAATTCAATGGCACCAAGATATTGAAAAAATGATTGTAGATGCAATGAAACCTCATATTTCAGTAATGACGATGATGGATTGGGAAGAGTTATTTGCATTTCCCCATATAACAGATTCTCTAGCTATAAGCTTAAAGCAACTATATCAACAAAACATTACAAATAACATCGTATATAATGAACGATTGATAGTGCCAATCTACCACCCTATTTATAATCTTCAACCCGATCAAGTGAATGATGCTTATAGTGCTGCACTTTTATCCAATATTACAAATCGTTTGGTCGAAGCAGATACTGTTGGTACTATTATTCCGTCTCTCGCCCATCACTGGAAAATGAACGATCAAAAATTGCGTCTTTATTTGCGAAAAAATGTTACTTTCCACAATGGTGATTTACTAACAGCAAAAGACGTCGTTTGGTGTTTACGTCAATTACTTCACCTTCCTCTATGGAAGCCTATCCAAGAAATTAAAATTGTGGATATGTGGACAATAGATATTATTCTTTCGGAATCTTGCACATACGTGCTATACTTGCTGACCGATATTCAATCAAGTATCTACAAAACTGTAGATACTATCATTTATGGAACAGGTTCATTTGCAATTTCAACATATACGACCAATCAAATTGTTTTAAAAGCTTATGATAATTATTTTGGCATGCAGGCTTTATTGCAAACAGTGGAACTGAACTTACTACCAAAATCACTAAATTCATTTTTTCAAACAAATTTTTTAACTTCTATTCATCATAAAAAAATGAATATCCAAAATGGGATTTGTGCCATCATATTAAATAAAAATACAGAGGTTTGTTCAACTAAAATTAAAAGACAGCACATAAAAAACATTATACATAAGCATTTATGTAGATTCCTTCAAAGTAATCCATCATTAAAGAATCATTTAAGGGATTTTAATAGTAGTATTCCACCACTAGGTACAAATGAAAATTTTAAAATTGCTGTATCTAAAGGAAAGAGCAATTTGAACCAGCACTTAGTTTCAGCTTTTAAACAATATGGTTATCAACCACAAGTGGATACATTAACACTATCTCAATATATTAAATATAGTCTACAACAACTTCATCATGATGTACTTGTGTATACGAATGTTATATCTATACCTACAGCCTTTAATAAATTACAGGCTATGTTTAGCCCAGACTCTCCAATTTATAAAGTCTGCAAAGATGATATATATTTTAACAATCTACTTAACCAATTCAAATGTACTTCAAAATCTGAATGGCCATTACTGTATGATGCACTATACGACTATTTAATGGAAGAAGCTATTTTGATACCACTATTTACACATCTCGATGATATACCGTTTGCTCATGATATATTAGAATTAAGCTTTAATTACTTAGGGTATATTGATTTTTCAACGATTTGGTATGATGAGGAGGAATTTTTGTGAAAATTAAACAAATAAAAGCACAACACAATAATATCCCATACAATTTTTTTGATAATACGAGCAGCAAAGTATGCTTTATGTTCTCTGGCACAGGTTATACCTATGAAAAGCCACTCCTTTATTATTCTACTCAGCTAATGCTAGAGCTAGGCTATGATATTGTACAGGTGTGCTATGCATTTGAGCAGCAGCAGTTTGAGCAGGACCCAAAAGCTATATCAGAAATGGTTTATCAGGTAGCAGATCCTATTGTAGAATATATTTTACATACAAAACCTTATCAGGAGGTTGTATACATAGGTAAATCACTTGGAACATTACCGATTATCGATTTTTATATGCAGCAATGTCCAGCTGTATTTTCTCGTTATGTTATTCTCACACCATTATTGTCATTCGAGCACATTGGACAAAACCTTGTAGAAAAAAATGCATTTCTAGCAATTGGTACAGCTGATCCTCATTATTCGAAGGAAAGGGTCGAGCCACTATCCTCCCATCATCTTTCTATTATAGAAAATGCGAATCATTCTCTTGAAATAACAAACAACACTGTAGAATCCATAATTATATGCCAAGCAATATTAACAGAGCTTAAGAAATACCTACAGAAAACTAGCAATTTACTAGAATTATAGACTTATGCATACAATGAAGAGAAGAGTAAATAAGGCTGTTCTTCCCAGAGAGCTCGGGATGCTGAAAACGAGTAAGAACGAATTATTGAAACAAGTCTCGGAGTAACGCATTGTATTTCTGCATGAATGATGATGCGACGGGAGCTCCCGAAGGATTGTAAGTAACAGGCAACAGTAATTCAAAACTGAAATATCACTCTTTTGATGAAAAAAATTAACCATCTAATGTCGGCTTAATATTGACACTAGATGGTTATTAAAAAGTTTTTATATATATCCTAATTCATGTGATAGTTGCTGTGCCGTTTTAATGACTTCTTGAGCTATACTCTCTAATTTTTCAGCATCTGTATCATATTCAAAACACTCTGCACTAATGGCTGCAATGGGTTGTTTATTTGAATCAAATATAGGTGCTGCTATGGATACTGTTCCCTTTGTTTTTTCCCCGAAGCTTATGGCAAAGCCTTTTTCTCTCACACCATTGAGGTCCCCAATCAATTCTTCTTTCTCTCGTTCCTCAAGTTGTTTCAAAAATTGCTGCTGTAGATCACTTTTAGAAAATGCAAGCAATACTTTATTAGGAGCTCCAATAGGATATGGGATTTTCTCGCCAATCATATCAATAATCCGAACATTTTTAGGACTATCAATTCTATCAATAATAATGGATGCGAACTGCTTGGCAATACTTAAGTAGATGGTTTCACGAACATTATAGGCAAGGTTTTCTAAGAGAGGATGCGCTTTTTCTCTAATATCCGTCTCGTGATACATTTTCATGCCAAGTTGCAACCATGTATAGCCCAGTCGAAATTCCTTTTTATTATCATTTCTCTCTACTAAATCAAAATTTTCTAATGTATATAATATTCTGTAAATTGTGCTAGTTGGTAATTCTGTTTCATTAAAAATTTCCTGCACAGAAAAAAAACGTTTTGGATGTCTTGCCAGCATATTTATGACTACCATTGCTCTTTCTATTGATTGAATCATTTCATTTTCTCCCTTCCTTTATCCTATATGACCTCTATCTTAAAGTTTTTATAGATTCAATGCTTTTAGGGGAATCATTATTATTCATGCAAATTATCAAATTTTTATGTACCTACAATTATTTTCATGTAGCCCCTGCTTTTGAATGTAGTTTCATTTATTTTAACTAATTTTTAAGTATATAAATAGATGCTAGATGAAATATGTGCATAGGATCCACTCAATTAGTACGGAAAATTACAAGTATTCATAAAAATTAAAATTGACAATTTTATATTTTCCCTTTACGATAATTTATATTCCATTATGCAGATTAAATTTCGTATAGTGGAATATTTAGTAATCAAAAATATCTTGCTTAATGATTAATATCTAAAAAATTCACAGTTTACTATAAAAGGAGCAATATAATGAATACTTATATGTGGAATACACCTGAAAAACTACGTGCCCTACTATGTGAAATTGTTAGCTGGGAAAGCAGAACTTTAACAAAGGGAGAAAATGAATTTGCCTATAAATTAAAAGATAAATTGTTAACGCTTCCATACTATAAAAAACATCCTAAGTTCATTGAGTTACACGATGCAGGACTTGGAAGAAATGCTGTTACAGCATTCTACAAACATCCAACTGCAACAGAAACTATTGTGTTAATTAGTCACTTTGATACAGTGCATACGGAGGAATATGGAGAACTTGAGCCATTAGCATTTTATCCTGAAGAATTAACCAAAAAGCTAATGGAGCCTAAGTACAAAGAAGATTTACCAGAAGCGGCTCGCATTGATTTGGAATCAGGGAATTATTTATTTGGACGCGGCACAATGGATATGAAAATGGGTCTTGCGTTACACATGCAGTTGATTGAAAAGGCAAGCTTTGAACAATGGCCCATTAATTTGATTTTAACTACCGTTCCTGATGAGGAAGTCAACTCAGCTGGAATGAGAGCAGCAGTGGTGGAGCTTGTGAGACTTCGTGAACAACATGGTTTAACCTATAAATTGTTTTTAAATAGTGAACCTTCCTTTTCGCAAGGGCCATCTGATACGAATGAATATATCTATTCAGGGACAATTGGTAAAATCATGCCTGCTGCATTGTTCTATGGAAAAGAGACACATGTGGGTGAACCATTAAAAGGGATGACGGCTAACTTTATTGCTTCCTATATGACACAGCATATGGAGTGGAACCCACTTTTCCGTGAAACAGATCTAGGCGAAAGCACGCCACTACCAGTATCTCTACAATTAAAAGATTTGAAAATGGAGTATTCTACACAAACACCTTATCGAGCTGCGGCACTTTACAATGTCTTTTTGTTAAAGCGTACGGCTGCAGAAGTCATGGCTATTTTTGAGCAAGTCGCGTTACAAGCTATGGCTGCTTGCAATGAACAATATCAACACATTTGTACACGAGAAAAAGTACAGGGTGTAGGCAAAGTAAAGGTATTACGTTACGAGGCACTTTTGGAGCATGCCATCGATAAATTAGGTGCTGAAGAAGTACAATCTATTAAACAGCAGGTTCTTCAACATAGTGCATGGGATGATCGTGAAAAATCAATTCGTATTGTGGATCAGCTCATGATTCGCTGTCAGGAATTAGCACCCGCGACGGTACTGTTATATGCACCACCATACTACCCTGCGATTAATTCATCCAATCATCCACTAGTGAAACAGTCGATTGAATTGATGAAGAAAACGGCTCGAACATTTGATATTGAGGTGGAGCAGATCCATTACTTTAACGGAATTTGTGATTTAAGCTATGTTAACTATTCAGATGAATCCAATGAGTGGCTAGTATTTGAACGGAACACACCAGTATGGGGCGATACGTATAGTATTCCATTTAAAGAAATGACTGCATTACAAGGCCCTGTATTAAATGTTGGTCCATTTGGCAAAGATGCACATCAAAAAACAGAAAGATTGCATGTGGATAGCGCTTTTAAAGAAATGCCTATCATGATTGATACATTAATTAAAAGTTTATTTTAAATAAAGAGGAACTTCATTCAAAATGGGGTTTTCAAATCCTCCAATTTCAATTGTTACCTACTAATTTTAGAAAGACACATAACAAAATAGAAAGAGGTTGTTATATGGATTTTGCCGCTTTAACAGGAAAAATAGCTGGAATTATATGGAGTAATGCTTTAGTTTATCTTTGTTTAGGAGCGGGAGTTTACTTTTCGCTTCTCATGAAGTTTCCACAGCTGCGTCTCTTCAAAGATATGATTAAACAATTATTTAATAGAAAAACTTCAGCAAATGGCGTTTCATCTTTTCAAAGCTTTGCTATGGCATTAGGTGGACGTGTCGGTATTGGGAATATCGCAGGTGTAGCTACAGCTATTTATTTTGGAGGACCAGGGGCTATCTTTTGGATGTGGGTCATCGCCTTTTTAGGAGCTGGTGCTGCCTATATAGAGTCAGCGTTAGCACAGGTTTGGAAACAAGAAATCGCAGGAGAGTATCGTGGAGGACCGGCATACTATATCGAAAAAGGGTTAAAAAATAAGCCATTTGCTATACTTTTCGCCATCGCTACTATTTTAGCAACGGGTTTCACTGGCTCTGGTGTCCAAGCCTTTAACATTGCAGATTCTACAAAAAATGCATTCGGTATTTCACCAATAATCACAGGTATTATTGTTTCTGCAATATTTGGATTTGCAATTTTTGGCGGTATTAAAAGAGTTGGTAAAGTTGCTGAGTATGCTGTACCGTTTATGGCAACTGCTTACATCCTTCTTGCATTCGTCATTTTATTTATCAATATCAAAGAAGTACCTGCTATATTTGCTTTAATTTTTAGCTCGGCCTTTAATTTAAATGCTGCATTCGGGGCTGTGTTTGGGAATGCAATAATGTGGGGAGTAAAAAGAGGTGCTTATTCAAATGAGGCAGGTCAAGGTACAGGAGCACAAGCAGCAGGTACCGCAGAGGTATCTCATCCTGCCAAACAAGGGCTTGTTCAAGCATTCTCTGTCTATGTAGATACATTACTTGTTTGTACAGCAACAGCCATTATGATTATTTCCACAGGTAGTTACAATATTGCCCATCCTAATGGTGGATTTATAGTCGAGAATCTTCCAGGAGTTGAAGCTGGTACTGCTTTCGCTCAAGAGGCAATCAACTCATTTATCCCTGGCTTAGGAAGCCCGTTTGTAGCGATTGCTGTATTTTTCTTTGCGATTACTACTATGCTTGCTTTTGGGGTATATACAGAAAGTAATGTTGCTTACTTATTTAAAAACAATAAAAACTTTCCGACTATTGCAGTTGTTGTAAAAGTATTATTGGTCATTTCCATCTTTTTTGGAACTATTCGTTCATCCTCAACTGCTTGGAATCTTGCGGATATTGGTGTAGGTACGCTTGCTTGGCTAAACCTAATTGCTATTATCCTCTTAACAAAGCCAGGTATTGCTACCTTAAGAGATTATGAAGAACAAAAGAAAATGGGCCTTGATCCAGTCTTTATTCCAGAAAGATGCGGCATTAAAGATGCAGAATTATGGACTGAAATTACTGAAAAAAACTATCCAGATCAATTAGCCGCATTGAAAGAAAAGGTTGGCGATTTGAAATAATTAAATGACCCTGTAGAAGTCACTAAGAAGTTGAAAAGGTGCTATACAGGGTTCTTTATTAAACTTCTATTGAATGAAGTACTATTATTTATCTTTCAGTTGGGAAATGCTTTACTTGATCTACTGCCTCTAATAATTTTTTCGTCACGATTTCTGATTCATCAATATGGCTTGTTAGTACGCGATTTGTTTTATCAAATAAGGCTGTAGTCGTATTAAATTTATGAATAACATCTTCGTTCGATAGCTTTTGATCTTTTATTGAGGCTAATAGCTCATTAATTCCCGTTTGAACATTCGTCATAATGTGCAGTAATTGATCAATTTTTACCGAGGTTTTAGCGCTTTTGTCAATACCTTCTGATACTAGCTGCATATTATTTTTATTATCCTCGTAAGCAAGTCCAATTTGTTCTTCAATTTTCTTTGTTAAATTAGCAATATCTTCTGTGCTAGTTTTCGTGTTTTCAGCCAATTTGCGAACTTCCTCAGCAACAACTGAAAAGCCCTTACCATGCTCCCCTGCTCTTGCTGCCTCAATCGATGCATTCAAGGCTAGTAAATTTGTTTGATTTGAAATTTCCCCAATAACATTTACAATTTCCGCTATTTGTTTCGAGCGCTCACTTAAATTACTCATGCTTAAAGATGTTTTTTGAGACTGCTCTCCTAACGTATCAATAAGCTGTTCTACTTCCTGGACAGCCTGCTTGCTTTCAACCGATAATGTCATCATTTGATCCGAGGAAGAAATTAATAAATTACCTTTATCTAGCGCGTCTTCAGAAATTTTATTGGATTGAATTGTGCTATCCTCAACTTTATTAAATTCTCCTACAATATCAGCAACCATTTCTCCTAAAATAACATGCTGATCATTTACCTTGTTATGTTGTTCAATGGTTTCAATGATATCCTTATGTAACTCATTTAAAAAAATTTGAAATTCATGATCTTTCTTATCCAGCTTTCCATTCAGTTCATCAATTTTAGCCTTAAATTGCTCTATATCTACTTTTTTTGATTGAAACATTGTTAACACAGCCCATCACCTCAGAAAATAGATTATTGAATCTTATTTATTTTACTGGATTTAAAGTGATTAATATACATTTTTAGAAAAAAACACTCACTACTATCAGCGTAATAGTAGTGAGTGTTATGTTTTTAATATGCTAAGCCGAATAGTGCTTTAATATGTGTTAAATAGCGAATGTTAGACGCTTCCTTCATAAGTGTTGCTGGAAGACCTTTAAGCTCTGTGTTGCTAGCACCAATCGTAGCAACTGCGTCTTTGCGGCCTAAGCTTGCAAGTGTACCAGAGTTCACAGCTGAGAATGATTTCATCTCTTGGTTTTTATATTGTGCGAATACGTTGTAGCCAGCAAATTCACCCATTTGCCACGCAACTTGAGCAGTTGGAGCGTACAGTGGACGACCACCATCAGCTGGTAATGCTACAGATGCGTCACCAATAACAAATACATCTTCGTGAGATGTAGATTGTAAAAATTCGTTGATTGTTGCTTTACCGCGATCTGCTGCAAGACCAGATTCGCCTACGATTGGTAGTGGAGCTACCCCACCAGTCCAAACAAGCGTGTTTGCAACGATTGGTTCACGGTCTTTAAGAGAAATAACATTACCATCTACACCAGTTACAGGCGTACCCGTAATAAATTCTACTCCGCGTTTTGTTAAGCTTTCAGTAGCACGTTGGATAAGTGCATCTGGAAGTACTGGTAAGATTTTCGGACCAGCTTCAACAAGTTTAATTTTAAGATCAGCAAAGTTAACACCGTGTTTTGCAGCGATTTTCGGGAAATTATCCACGATTTCACCAACAAGTTCGACACCAGTTAAACCGCCACCACCGATAACGATTGTTGCATCTGCTTCATCTTTAGATTGTGCATATGCTTTAATGCGGTCCTCAATATGTCTGTTAATTTTATTGGCATCATTTACTGATTTTAGTACCATTGAGTTTTCTTCTAATCCAGGGATACCGAAGAATCCAGTTTGGCTGCCTAAAGATACTACAAGTGTATCGTAAGTTAATGTATAACCAGTATCTAGGTCTACTTTTTTAGTGTCTACATTGAATTTTGTTACTTTCGCAATTTGTAAATCAATATCTAAACCTTTAAAGATTTTTTTAAGTGGTAAAGCAACAGCACCTTCTGCAATTGTACCACCAGCTAAGCGGTGAAGCTCAGTGATAATTTGGTGTGTTGGGAATTGGTTTACTACAGTAATTTTAGCTTCATCAGCTGATAGATACTTACGTGCTGTTAATGCAGTTAAAACGCCAGCGTAACCAGCACCTAAGATGACGATTTCTTTTGACATGATTAATTAATCCTCCGTCCTTACGAATTGAATTTACCTTGAGTCTTATTTAGCTTTGCGTTCTGAGCTTACTTGTAAGAAAGCATTAACAAAACGGAAAACATTTTGAACTTGAGGGTCTTTTAACATTTTCACAAGACCGAATAAACCAATTACTTCATGGCTTTCAGATGCACGGTCTTTCGCTTCAATTGCAGTTGCTGCAAGGTTTTTTGCAGAGCCTACTACAGGACCAGCCATTTCTGTTACTGCTCCAACTGTATCGTTTTTAAGCACTTCGTCTGTTGCAACAGCTTGAGCAAACTCGTATGATTTCGTTAATAATGTCATCATTTCAGTTAACTTCGGTAATTGCTCAACTAAAGTTGTAAGAGATTCTTGAACTTCAGGCTTTAATAATTGATCTAGGACATCTAATTGTTCTTTACTCACAGTTACTTGCTCAGCCTGTGTTTGGTTATTCGTTTCTGACATGTTGAACTCTCCTTTGCCATCACTAATACTATTTTTTATTACTTACATGTAAAAAAGACCATTAAGGTAAAACTTAACAGTCGTTACAGCGTATATCTTCCACATTCACCAGTCACAAGGGCTGGATAACGATTCGTATGACTTGTTATTACAATGTTAACTTTAATCCGCAAAAAGCGCATCATAATTCCATCCTTATCTTGTCTTGGTGACATTACAACCTTCATTATAAGACTGTTTGTCCATTATTTCAATGAGCTAAATCACAATTTCGACAATCTTTTCAAAATTCATTGTTTTAGTCAACTATTAACTGTCTGACTATAATAAATTTTCCAAAGCAGCAAAATTAAGAATCGTAATTTTTTTGCCAGTCATCATTATGTACCCCTCTTTTTGGAATGCAGATAAACGTCGACTTAATGTTTCACGAGTTGTATTAAGATAAGACGCTAAATCTTTTTTACTCATGGTTAATAAAAAAGAATCACTCTTGGCAGTTGCCCCTGATTTCAGAATAAAAGCAGCAAGTCTTTCGCCAACCTCTTTATAGATTGCTTCACTTAGATGATTCTCTGTTTCCTCTAAACGCGTAGAAAGCTGGGCAAGCATATGAAATAAAGTAACAGGTGTTCCCGCTAATATTTTCATTAGCGCCTCACCATCTAGAGAGCAGATTTCTGTTTTCTCAAGTGCCTCAACCGTGGATTTTTGTGGCTCATCCTTGAACAAGGTCACATCTCCAAAAAAATCACCCTTTTCCAATACCCTTACAACATATTCACGCCCGTCCGTAGATATATGTGAAACCTTTGCTCGACCATGCCTTACGATAAATAGTTTTTTCTTATGATCACCAGCCAATAAGATAATATTCCCTTTATCAAAATGTTGATGTGTTATAATATGTGAAATTTTCTCCATCTCATGTGTTTTTAAATGTTGAAATATCGGTACCTTTGAAAAACAATATTCTTTTTGACAGCTCACATGTATCCCTCCAAATTTGACTTATATCACAGAATGAATCGTTCTTCTACCTATATAATAGTGAGAATAATAATCATTTTCAATATAAATGAGGATATCAATTTTGAACTCACATATTGTATGTCTATGAAAAAATTCATCGTGGCACGGTTACCTAAATAACAGCATCGTCTAAAACATAGAAAAAGCTCCTTACGCGGAGCTTTTTCGTTTATTTTAATTTAATGACGATAATACGAGTATCTGTTATTGCCTCTAAACTATGACTCTCAAGTGGTTTTAAAGCTAATATTGTATCTGCCGTTAACATTTCTTCTACTTCTTCAATGATAAAGCGAACTTCGCCAAATTGAACAATAATTAATACCTCATTATCAGTATGATGCGCTGGAATTTTTTCACCTGCACGTAATTGAATATTTAGTACCTCTGCACCATCAACACTTCCTAGCTTTCCTACATGCTTTGCCTTTTCTTCTAGCACGGTCTGTATATGAATAATTGTCATAGTTATTCCTCCATATTCCATTTCATCATTTTTACTTTTAACGGATTTAATATAAATATATCAATGGCTATGATGGTTAATACACTGATAAATGTCCAAGCAAATACTTTATCTGTATTGATATTAATACGAGCCATTGTTAATGCTGCACCAACCCCATTACTTGTCCCTAATAACTCTGCCATGATTGTAATTCTTACTGCACCTCCCCTGCCTCCTCGTAGTCATGTGTTACATAAAGCATACTTACATGCTCATTGTCGATTAAATCAATAACATCCTGTATAAGCTCTTTTTTTATCCAATAATCTAACGCCGAGAAAGGCTTATCCATCATAATAAGCTTTGGTTTACCAGCAAATGCTCTAGCAATGGAAGCCCGTTGCTTCATACCGCCAGATAATTGCTTTGGAAACGTAGCTAGTTCATTCTCAAGTTTGACACGATTCAGTAGATTGATAATCTGAGCTTTATCTACAACACCATTACAGCTAAAAGCAACATTTTCGTATAATGTGCACCACGGTAATAGCCTCGGCTCCTGAAATACGTAACCTAATCGATCTGCAAAGCATGTGACTTGTCCTGATGTTGGCTGCAATACTTTTGTGGCTAAATGTAAAAAGGTCGTTTTCCCACACCCTGAAGGTCCGATAATCACAGCTACCTCACCTTCTCGTAAGCTCAAATTGCAATTTTTAATGATTTGTTTAGCACCAAAGGATTTTGATACCTGTTGAAATTG
Source organism: Lysinibacillus sp. GW821-FHT14F06 (assembly GCF_058803665.1). NCBI lineage: Bacteria > Bacillati > Bacillota > Bacilli > Caryophanales > Bacillaceae > Lysinibacillus > Lysinibacillus sp. GW821-FHT14F06. The sequence goes on along the minus strand of NZ_JBXAPF010000018.1, from coordinate 17,905 downwards.
GATGATTGTTTCCATACGTTATCCTTGCTTTTTTGCTACAACAGTGATGTGTCCAAAATGCTGACGAGCCATATCGAAATGTTCAATAATTTCAAGGAAATATTTTTCATCCTCTGGTTTTTTTCGAGCATTCTCAATCATATGAGCTAAACCATCCAAGCCTTCATCACGAACAAGTCCTACTAAGGATATTAGATGGAGCTCACCTGTCTGTGCATCAATCTGTTGAAAACCTACATTTTCAAACAATGTCTGCCAATGCTGTTTAGTTAATGGCTGCGCCTTTACGATGATGACATCACGCAATGCCTGTATTTCTTCTAACACATTTTCCTCGTTCACTGCCTTTATAACTAAATCATGTGTTGCTAAAATACCACCTGGCTTTAAAACACGCATATATTCAGACAATGCCTGTTCCTTCATTTCTTGAGGAAGCATTGTGAGCATGGCTTCATTGATAACTACATCAAATGATGCATCCTCAAAGGGTAATTGTGTTGCATTACCTTGTTGAATTTGAACAAGATGCTGAATGTTTTCACGAATGATATTGTCATTTGCCTTTTGAACCGCATCCTTGTTGATATCTATGCCAATTACTTTTGCTTTATATGTTTTAGCTATGTGTATCGCAGTAGTGCCCATATTTGTTGCAACCTCTAGAACTTGACTTCCTTTATGTAATTGGCAAGCCTCGAGTATTCGATTCGTTGCTTCTTTCCCACCTGGGCGTAAAACCGTTTTCCCTAATTTCGCTAAAAATAAATGTGTTGGTAGACGTTGTTCTGATATTGCCATTCCAGTTTCTCCTCTTTACTTTATATTCAACACTATAAATGAGAATTGTTATCAATTAATGTGACCTGCATCACAAAAAAAGAAGTTACCTCAATATTTGAGATAACTCCTTATCCATTATGCCTCGGTATAATTGCGTCCGGAATCGGCTTTGAGCTTAGGCCTGCGTGATGGAGGTCAGCTAGCTGTTATCGCATGGATGCGATGATTTTAGGCTAACATCCTTTATTAATTCCTTTTCGATTCCATGACAGGTGCTTATTCATTATTACGAACAGATTGCCAAAAGAAGGTGGTCACTTCTTTGGCTGTTTCTTGTACTGTGTTAAACAATCGCTTTCCTTCCCCATCTTTGAAATATCCAATGGACATCATCGCCATAAATGTATGCGCAAAAAAGGTAGCATTTCCTTTACGAATTGTACCCCTCTCCATCTCTAGCTGCATTGCTTGCTCAATTGTTTGATAGATTTTATTTTCTGAGACATGTACTTCTTTTAACTGAGATTCCGATAAATTAATTGTCGCCTCTCTCATAAAGTTTTTCATGTCAATATCTACTGTAGCTGATAAGTGAACTTCAACAAGTTGCTCCAGACGTTCTTTAAAGGGGCTTGGCTGCTCTAAAATTTGTAGAATAGCTAGTCTAATTCTATCCATCATTGCCATTAATGCAGATGTATATAGATCGCCTTTTGTTGGGTAGTAATAATAGACGGTTGCCTTTGTCACGTTACAAGCTTTTGCTACATCATCCATCGAAATATTTTTGTAGCCCTCTTTAATAAAAAGCCTTGTGGCCGTTTCAAGGACAATATCTTTTGTCGGTTTTGCATTTTCATTATGGCGAGGTCTTCCGAGAACACGCGGCGATTGTTTCATCATATTCGCCTCCTTATAAAGCATTGTTTTTAAACATAGTATAACATATTAGTATTTCGCAATTGATTAATTAACCTACTAGTATATATAATTAATAATACTTATACCGAATGGAGGTCTTCTTGTGAAAAAACATCCGCTTGAGCAATGGGGCTCAATAGTAGCAAGTAAAAAGGGGCGAGTCCTAACACTTATCTTTTGGGTTTTACTTGTTGTTGTACTATCCTTTGCTTGGCCACAAATCAATAGCATTGAAAGTGAATCAGGTAAAAATTTACCTAGTACAGAAATGTCAGAACAGGCCGCTGCCATCATTGCAGAGCAATTCCCTAATGATGCAGGCACACCCTTATTACTTGTTTGGCATCGAGAAAGTGGGCTAACTACAGACGATTTTGGTATTATCCAAAAGATTTATGGAGAACTAAACGAAAAACCTTTAGCTCATCAAACGCTCGTCCCACCCTACGATCAAATGCCTACGCAGGCCATTGCCGCATCCGCATCTGAAAACAGTACAACCATTGTCACTCCTGTTTTCTTTGAAAAAGGGCTAGCAACTGATATTTTGCAAGAGAGTTTAAATGCATTGACGAAAACAATGGATCAATATAATGTCCAATCAAAGAAGGACTTAGGCAGTGATGCACTTCATGTCCGTTATTCTGGACCGGTTGGCATTGCAACAGACGCCGTCAGCCTTTTCTCAAAAGCTGATACAAAATTATTAATGGCTACTGTACTCCTTGTTTTAGTGTTATTAATTATTATTTATCGTTCACCACTATTAGCTATTATTCCTTTACTCGTTGTGGGCCTTGCTTATGGAATCATCAGTCCAACACTTGGCTTCTTTGCCGATCATGGGTGGATTGCTAAGGATTCACAGGCTGTTTCTATTATGACCGTACTACTCTTTGGTGCAGGTACAGATTATTGTCTATTTTTAATCTCAAAGTACCGCGAAATCTTATTTGAGGTTGAGGATAAAACAACTGCCATGAAGCTTGCAGTAAGGGAGTCTGGTGGAGCAATTTTAATGAGTGCCTTAACAGTTGTGATCGGTCTAGCTACTCTTAGTCTTGCCCATTATGGTGCATTCCAACGCTTTGCAGTTCCATTTAGCTTTGGTGTCCTTATAATGGGAATTGCGGCACTTGTTGTCCTACCAGCAATTCTTGTCTTAATAGGTCGCGTAGCCTTTTTCCCATTCGTACCTAGAACAGAGGACATGGCTCAAAGGAAAGGGAAAAAGCAACACAAGCCTTCCCATAAAACAAGTCATAAAATCGGGCATTTTGTGACACATAGACCATGGATTGTAATTGTTGCAACTTTATTATTACTAGGTGGTTTAACCTTATTCGTGCCACGTATTCAATATACTTTTGATTTATTATCATCCTTCCCTGAGGATATGCCGTCACGTGAAGGCTTTACTTTAATAGAAGAAAACTTCTCGCCTGGTGAATTAGCACCTATACAGCTCGTCATTGACACTAAGGGAACAGATATTAACCTACAACAGCAATTAGCATCTATCTCTTATATTGATAGTGTTACAGATGTTCAAATTGGAGAAAAGAATAATCACATACAATTGTATGAACTAACTTTAAATATAAATCCTTATGCTAAGGAATCATTAGCACATATTCCAGAGCTCAAAGCAGAAGTAGTAAAAATGCTAGAAACTGAAGGCATTAAAGAGGCAGACCATCATATATGGATTGGTGGAGAGACAGCTAGTCAATATGATACACAACAAATTACAGTAAGGGATGAAACGGTCATTATGCCAACGATGATTGCCTTAATCGCTCTATTATTATTTATCTATCTCCGCTCCCTTACAGCGACAGTTTATTTATTAGCTACTGTTATTATTTCTTATTTTGGTGCACTTGGGGCTGGCTGGCTTATTTTACATCATCTTATGGGAGCTGAAGCCATTTCAGGAGCAATCCCACTATATGCCTTTGTCTTTTTAGTAGCACTTGGAGAAGATTATAATATCTTTATGATTTCGGAGATTTGGAAAAAACGTAAGACTACTTATCATTTAACTGCTGTAGAGGAAGGTGTTGTACGAACAGGCAGTGTCATAACATCCGCTGGCCTTATCTTGGCTGGGACATTTGCAGTTCTTGCAACACTTCCAATTCAAGTATTAGTACAATTCGGTGTTGTTACAGCCATTGGAGTACTCCTAGATACATTCATTGTTCGTCCTTTACTTGTCCCAGCAATTACTACCGTTTTGGGTAAATATGCTTTTTGGCCAGGGGCATTATTTAAAAAGGACATTTAATATCATCATGCAAAGCAAGAATCCGTTTTGTAATCGCAGCTAGTGCTACAAAACGGGTTTATTTTTATTGCTACTAAGAGAAAAAACCTGCCAGTAGAGAGTTGCTTCTGGCAGGTTATAAATTATTTAGTTGGTTTTTTTAAATCCATATGTGCAGCTGCACTTTCAATGTTTACGCGTTTTAAGAAGAACGCAAGTACAAAGGCAATTACTGTAACACAAGCTGCTATAAAGAATGAGTGTGTAATCCCATCTAATAAGGCATTTTGCATGATTTGGTCCTGCATTTGTTGCATTTGATCAGGCGTTGGAGCTGCCCCTGATTGCGCTGCATTTGCTTTTGCTTCTGCAATTAAATCCTGGGCTGTAGCTTTTGTACGGTTATTCATAAACGTCACCATTACAGCACTACCAATTGCTCCTGCCACTTGCTGTACAGTATTATTAATGGCTGTACCATGTGGGTTCATCATTTGTGGTAATTGGTTTAGACCATTTGTCATAATCGGCATCATAACCATTGATATACCAAACATACGAATTGAGTACATCGACACGATAAATGTATAGCTTGAATCTAGTTCTAATTTTGTTAACCCGAATGTTGCGACCGTTGTAATGGCTAACCCGATAATGGCTAAGATACGCGGTCCAAATTTATCAAAAAGTTTCCCTGTAATCGGCGACATAATCCCCATTACTAGTGCCCCTGGAAGCATCATTAAACCTGCTTTAAATGGATCAATTCCACGAATCGATTGTACATAAGCAGGAGTTAATATCATACCAGAGAACATAGCCATCGACACGATAATTGAGATAGCTGAACCCAATGCAAACATTGGATATTTATAAATACGTAAATTTAGCAAAGGTTGATCCATACGTAACTGTTTAAAGATGAATATCAGTAAGGCAATAAAACCTACTGAAATCGGTCCATATACCCAAGGACTTGACCAACCTTTATCCCCCGCAGTACTGAAACCATATAGAATACCACCGAACGCAATTGTTGATAATAGTACTGAAAGTAGATCTAAATGAACCTTACGTGTCTCCATCACGTTTTCTAATTTCCAAATACCAAACAACAAACTAATAACAGCGAACGGAATAATCATTTGGAATAGCATACGCCAATCATGGTGCTCAACAATATATCCTGATAATGTAGGACCTATTGCTGGCGCAGATATCATTACTAGACCAAAAATCCCCATTGCTGTACCGCGTTTTTCTTTAGGAAAACTAAATAGCATTACATTCATTAAAAGCGGCGACATACTTGAAGCCCCTGCTGCTTGCACCATACGACCTGCTAGTAATACTTCGAAGTTAGGTGCAAATCCAGCCATAATTGTACCGATAGTAAAGACTGACATCGCTGCAATAAACAAATGTCTATTTTTAAAGCGTGTAACAAAGAATGCTGAAGCTGGCACTAGAATACCACTAACTAGCATATAACCTGTTGCGAGCCATTGTACCTTTGAATACGTTATACCAAAATCTTTCATGATTGTTGGTAGTGCAACATTTAACAATGTGTTGTTTAGAAAAGCAACAAAAGCACCCACAAATAAAATCGAAATCATGCCATATGGGGGCTTTTTCATTGTTTGCTCACTTTCCATATATATCCCTCAATTCTTTCTTGTTTTTCGATAAAACTTATTTTATACTCGCAGTCTACTTTTTTCAAGAATTAAGTCTATAAAAATTTTAAACGTTGATATATAAGCGTTTTAGCTATAGAATAAGAGTATAATATTGATAAAAAGGTGAGGTTATGAATAAAAGAAAAAGACAAATTATTTCTGCTGCAAGGGACTTATTTATTGAAAAAGGATTCGTTGATACATCCATTAATGACATCATCGGTGCAGCTAAAATTTCAAAGGGCACATTTTATAATCATTTTTCTTCTAAAAATGAATGCTTAATTGCCATATTGGATGAGGGGCGTGAGGAAGCAAGTAATCGTCGACACGAACTTCTATACGGGAAAGATCCTACTGATCTGGAAGTCTTAACACAGCAAGTGGCAGTACTTATGTATGTCAATCGTGAGCATAATTTAATTCAAATTTTTGAGTCTATATTCCATTCCCGGGACAATGAACTTAAAAAAATCATTATAAACTATCACTTACAAGAGCTGGAGTGGCTTGCAAATCGGCTTGTTCAAGTATTTGGAGAAGAAATTAGTCCAATCAGCTATGAATGTGCCGTGCAAACACTTGGTATGATTAATCTGACATTGCGAGCTGTTTTAATTGCTGATTATAAATATATAAATCGCGAAGCAATTGTACGTGTAGCATTACGCAATATTAGCGTCATTATACCTGCTATGCTTGAATCAAAAGAAATCATTGTCAGTGTTGAAATGATTAACACCATCCAAAATGTTGTGAATTATAAAGCAGTTAATAAAGACACAGTTATTGAGCAATTAAGAGGCTTTAAAAAGGGTTTATCTAAGAATGAAACAGTAGAAGGCTTAGAGTACGTGGAATTTTTATTAGAGGAACTACAGCATGAAAAACCAAAGCTTTTTATCATAGAATCACTTCTTACACCTTTCCGTAAAGCTTTCGTTGGAACGGGGCACGTAGCAGAAGCACGTGATATTGCCAATAGCCTTTGGCGATATGTAAAAATTGAGCAGCCATCTGAGAGATGCAAAAAATAAAGCAGAGAAAGGGCTATATGGGAAGCTACACATCCAAGCTTCCTATATAGCCTTTATTAATCCATAACATTAATTTTGATTTGTCATAATAAATCAATCCAAATTTTTATGGCTGTCGTTACTATTAGTACAGCTAAAATACCTTGTAGTATTTTTGTATTTATATTTTTGCCTACTTTTGCCCCTAATGGAGCTGCTATTATACTAGAAATAATCATGATGATTGCTGAATAGTACTCTACCTGTCCAGTCATGATTTTACCGATTGTACCTCCAATTGATGAAATCAATGTAATAGCAAGACTTGTGGCAATGGTCATTCGCGTTGGTATATTAAGAACAACAAGCATAATTGGAACAAGTAAAAAACCTCCAGCAGCCCCTACAATTCCTGAGCCTGTTCCAACGATAAAGGCTAGGATGACTGCTAATGGCTTGTTAAAAGTTATTTCATTCATCGGCTTATCATCGTTTTTTTTCTTTGGCATAAACATCATAATCGCCGCAATCAAGGCTAGAATACCATATACAATATTAACGCCGTCTTCGGATAAAAATTTCGATCCATAGCTACCTACAAAACTACCCGTTAATATTGCTCCTCCCATATAAAGAATGAGAACCTTATTTAGATAGCCATCTTTTCGATATGCCCAAACTCCTGCAATGGATGCAAAAAATACCTGAACCGCACTAATTCCTGAAACTTCATGTGCTGAAAATGCAGCTATCCCAAAAAGCGGTGGAATATATAAAAGCATTGGATACTTAATAATTGAACCGCCAATTCCTAGCATTCCAGACACAAAAGAGCCAACGAAACCAATAAGGAAAATAACGATTATAAATTCTATATCCATTGTTTTTACATCTCCTTCATGCTTTATATGTGCTTATAGTATAATCCCTCCATTTTTTTAGACATATAGGGGTTTTCCACTAATCGCCTTTATCATTGTGACAAAAAAGAATTTATAACTAAATTCGCATAGTATTGAAGGTGATTTCCATTCCAGGCTACTCGCTTTCCAGCAACATGCTCATTCTTATAAATAGCTATTCGCCAATCCATACTGAATAAGCTCTGCCTTGCTCTTCAAATGTAGTTTTTGCATAATATTTGACTTATGATTTTCGACTGTTTTACTACTTATAAAAAGTTGCTCAGCAATTTGAACATTAGTAAAACCAAGCACTGTGAGTCTAACGATTTCCTTCTCCCGAACAGTTAATATACATTTTCCCTTTTGTCCCTTATACTTAAATAATTTAGTGATTAGCTCCTGTGGAATACCTACATGATAAAAAATACGCCCATTATAAACGGCATGAATCGCCTCATAAAGTACTCCACCCTGACTATTTTTTAAAATATAGCCATGAGCATCTAAAGAAATTGCCTTTTGAATATAAGCGACTTCATTATGCATTGTTAGCATAATAATTTTTACATTAGCCACTTGCTTTAAAATTTCCTCTGTAGCAGTAAATCCATCTAGCCCATTTGGTATGGAAACATCCATTAACATGACATCCGGCTCTAAAGCGATTGCTTGAGTAATGGCTTCCGCCCCATCACCAGCCTCACCAACAACCTCAACATCTTTATAATTTTCCAATAAAAGAACAATACCCTTACGGATTAAAACATGATCATCTACCACTAGTATACGAATCATTGATAGTCATCCTTCCAGTTAGGCACTGAAATTTTAATTTTTGTCCCTTGGCTATGGGCAGAAATTATATTAAAGCTTCCACCTAACAATGTTATTCGTTCCTCCATATGCTTTAAACCAAGTCCTACTTTTTTTACCTCTTGCAGATTAAAACCTATACCATTATCTTCTATATAAAGAGTTAAATATTCTTCTTTCTTTTCTAATCGAATAATCACCTTTGACGCCTTGGCGTATTTCACAATATTATGCAGTGCCTCTTGTACTACACGATAAATATTGATTTCTACAGATGGATGACAACGCTCTCGAAAATCTGCATCTAACGAGATAGAAATTTCTGAATGGACCTTTTGCACAGAGTCTACAAGTGTACTTAGTGTAGGAGTAATCCCTAATTGATCGAGACTATGTGGACGGAGTTGATAGGAATATGATTTAATATCATTCATCACTTTTTCAAGTTCATTCCGAACCTCTTCAATATAGATATGCAGTTTTTCATGTTCTTTTACATAGGCTTCAACCGCTTGCAGAGCAACTGAAATAGTAAATAATGATTGCCCGACACCATCATGTAATTCCTGTGCTAGTCTTTTATGCTCCTCTTCCTTTGCTTCAATTAATTTTTTAATAATAAACTTAGAAACTCTTGCCTCTTCTTCCCTTAATTGAAGTGTTTGATCTCGTAGAACTAGGAGAAATTCCTGCTCCTTTGTTTTACTGTCTGTATAGATCAATGCCGTACTCATTTCAACGTCTATCTTACTGCCATGATATGTTGGCATCTTTGATAAAAAATAAGGAACTTCATTGCGCTCTATTAAATAACATGTCTGTTCTCCTGGAGATTTTTTTCGTTTTTCACAAAATGAACAATAGGGTACTCGCTCCCCCATTTTCCAACCAGTTAATCGCTTAGCTGAAGGATTCATCATTAAAATTTCTCTATTGTGATTCATAATAATGATTCCATCTTGAATATATTGAAAAATTTGCTTTAAATATTTATTTTTAAGCTGTTCTTCCTCCAAGACAAGCATTCCTCCTAACCTTTTCATGTTGAACTTCTTTACTTTCTTAAAAATCTCAAAAGGGCATGATAACCATATTTTACTTACTTGTTTAGAAAAAAACCGCTATAAAGCATTTGCTTCTAGCGGCTTATATAAATCTATTTATTCATAACATCTTGTACCCAGGCTGTATAACCGCCTGTTAAATTAGTAATATCATGAATTCCATTGGCTTTTAGTACACTACAAGCAATAGCTGAACGAGCACCTGCTTGGCATTGTACTATAATTTTTTTATCTGTTTGTAGCTCATTTAAACGGTTTTTTAGTGTACCCATCATAATATGTTGGGCATTTTCAATATGTCCAGCCATATATTCTGTTTGATTACGAACATCTAGTATATGAACGGTTCCATTCTCTATTAGTGGCTTCGCTTCCAATGGCGTTATATTCTCATAGGTATCCTTGGATGTTGCCTCTTGTATAATTTTGTCTATATTTGCATAGCCCTCAACATTGTCAATACCAATTGAGCGCAATGCTGTTAATATATCATTTAGTTGGTCAGGTGCTATAAGCATATATAATGGCTTTGAATAATCAACTAGCCACCCAGCCCAATTTGTAAAAGAATTATTATAAGGTATATTCAATGTACCTGCGATATGCTCTTTTGAAAAATCAGCTGCTGATCGCGTATCAATGACTTGCTTTCCTTCGGTTATAAGTTGAGAAAGCTCTACATAACTAGATACTACTTGTACTATAGGTAAATTTTTAATAAGCTCAATTCCCACTTTATTGACTTGCTTCATTATAGCGAAATAGTACGGGGGCTCTGGCTGTCCATCAAGCAATGCATTGATAAATTTCTGTTCATCATCAAATTGCAAAGCCCAATTAAATTGCTTTTCGTATCCAACTGTCGATGATGGAACAGCACCTAATGCTTTACCACATGCACTACCCGCACCATGCGCTGGCCAAATCTGCATATAATCAGGTAAGTCCTTAAAGCGTTCTAAAGATTTAAACATTGCCTTTGCTCCTACTAATGAGGTTCCCTTCATTCCAGCAGCCTTTTCTAATAAATCAGGACGTCCAATATCTCCAACGAAGACAAAGTCACCTGTAAAAATCCCCATTGGTTTATCAGCTACACCACCTCGATCAGTGAGTAAAAAGGAGATACTTTCAGGCGTATGTCCTGGTGTATGCATAACTTTAAAAATCAGATTACCAATAACAAACTCGTCTCCATCTTTTAATAGCTGATGTGGAATTCCTTCAAGATTCTTATATTTCCAATCATTATCACCTTCATCAGAAATATACATTATCGCTCCTGTACGATCTGCTAGCTCACGAGAACCTGCAACAAAATCAGCATGTATATGTGTTTCTAAAGATCCTATAATTTTCATTTTCTCTTTCTCTGCTAGCGCAAGATACGGTTCAATATTACGCATTGGGTCAATAATGACCATTTCCCCTTTTGCCTGACAACCTACTACATATGAAGCGTGAGCTAATTTTTCATCATAAAAATAGCGTAATAACATTTGTTCTACTCCCCTTTATTTTTTTCTTTTAAAATATCTAATGTAGCCTGAACATAATTTAGTAGCCTTTGAACAGAAGGATCCTTCATCCATTTAATCATTGAAAAAACAGTAAGGTTTTGAGGTTTTTCCTCTGCCCTTTGCTGCACTATCTTTATAAAGCCCATACCTTTTTTCCCATTCTCAATCAATGGATCTATATATTCCTTAGCATTATTAATGGCATATGTTGTTGTCTGCTTATCTTGAAGAACCGCTGTAATAAAATCCGTTACATCCTCTAACTGCTGTAAAATATGAACTAGCTTTGGCATTTTCTCAATGATCTGTACAATGGCAGAAAGTGTATCAAGGCTTATATTATAGGTAGAAACTAAATCCTCATATCGACTTATCGTTTTTTCATCTTTTAATACGGATTTTCCAAATTCCATTACTTCACCAACAGATTCTATTGTTTCTTGTATTTCTGGTAATTTCTCTAATAATTGTTGTAAAGAGTGTCGAATTTCTGGTTTCTCAAGCACTTCCATTAATTGATGTATTTCCTCGTTCATGCTTGTCGTTGCATTAGCCATTCATATCGCCTCCCCTCATTCGTACTTACATAGTGCCTTTTAGCATGCCATCCCAATACAAAACAGGGAGTAACTCTTTCTTCATAAAATACATACTTGCTCTTTCTACTGCCTGATTAAAAGGCATGGATTCAACAGGTTCCTTACTATAATCAAATTCTGCTAAAATTAACTTGTTATAGCCTGTTACGATTGGACAGGATGAATAGCCACTATACTTTTGTGTCATCGGCTGCTGTCGCATTAAAGCCATTAAATTATCTATTAATACTGGTGCTTGCTTACGGATAGCCGCTCCCGTTTTAGATGTTGGTAGATTTGCGTTATCCCCCAAACCAAACACATTCTGGAATCTTGTATGTTGTAATGTATATGGATTAACATCTACCCAGCCATTTTCATCTGCTAAAGGACTTGTTCTGATAAATTCAGGGGAACACATATATGGTGTGACATGGATCATATCGTATTTAATTTCCTCTAATACACCTGTATCTAAATTTTCAAAAACAGCAACCTTTGCATCAGCCTGCAATTCAATTAAATTTATTCGGAATCGTGCATCTATTTTTTTCCGCTCGATAACTTTTTCAAGTGCCTCACGATATTTCAGTACGTCAAAAATTGCAGGATTTGCAGAACCAAAAATGATGCTAATATTGTCTCGAACATTTCCCCTATTAAAATAATCCTCTGCGAGATGCATAATTTTTTGTGGTGCACCACCACATTTAACCGGGGAATTAGGATGTGTAAAGACCGCAGTACCAGATTTAAAATTACGAATTGTTTCCCATGTATAATTCACATGTTCAAAAGAATAATTACTACATACACTATTGCTACCAAGCGATTCCTTCAATCCTTTTATAGCATTCCAGTCAATCTCGATACCTCCTGCAACCACTAAAAAATCGTATGTATAGGTTGTTCCATTATTCGTAAACACCCGATTTTCTGTTGGTTTAAAGTCAATAACAGCCTCCTTTAACCAAATCGCCCCTTGAGGAATAACCGAAGCCATTTTACGTTCAGAGTCCCACTTGTTGGCAGCACCACCACCGACCAAGGTCCAGAGTGGCTGATAATAGTGATTTTCGGCAGGGTCAATAATAGCAATCTCCCCTTGAAGAGCATGAGATTTCCGGAGAAAACGTGCCGCCACAGAAATGCCAGCCGTTCCTCCTCCAACAATGATTACTTTGAAAGAAGTTTTCATATGGATCCCCCCTGATTATTGCCATTTTTTCGAATACCTTTTGTAACTTTATACTAATTGTTAGAAAATAGACTTCATATAGGGGGAATCCCCTAAAAAATCACACTTTTCACAAAAACTTCAGTTAGAATGACAACAAAGGGTAGTACAAAGTGAATCATCACCTGCACTACCCTATTTTTTATAGCGATTGACATTGAAATGTTAAAACAAAAACTGTGCCATCTGAGTCTGAACGAACGTTGATTGATCCGTTATGCAGATCAATTAATTGTTTTGTAATAGCTAATCCCAATCCTGTACCAGTAATATCATCTGTTGTATTAGTACCTCGATAATAACGTTCAAATAAATTATCTAACTCTTCCTGTGGTATGCCAGGTCCTTGATCAGTGATTGTCATTACTATCGATTCATTAATTTGCTGTGCCTCCACCATTACCTTGGTGTCTTTAGGTGTATATTTTTTAGCATTGGTAATCAAATTATCTAAAATACGTTTTAATAAAAGTTCATCAGCTTCTAGCATAACTTCTCCATAGACATTTACAGATACTTGCTCATCTACGAACTTCGGCAGCCATGAGGCAAGTGGTAACAATACTTTTTCAAGTTGAATAGCTTTATTTTTCAATTGATACGTATAGGTTAAATCTTGAATAAGTGCGTCCATATATGTTGCCTTTTCCTGCATTGTACTTGCAAAAATACGCATTTCCTCCATTGACCAATGATAATCCTCTGAAGCAAGCATAGTGGAGTAACCATAAATTGAGCTGAGAGGTGTTTTTAAATCATGTGATAGTCCCGTAATCCACTCTTCGCGTAACTGCTCTGCTTGTTTAATTTGCCTTTCGTTAAAGGCAAGTCGTTCTGATAAATGGTTGAGAGATTCATCCACAGGTTGAAATAATTTAAATTTCCTTTTTAGCTTCCCTGTCTTCCGATGGTGAATATTCTTGTCACTTACCTCACTATAATCAAACTGAGTAAGTCGATCGATTCGAGATAATACATAAACAAGTGGTCGTACAAATTGACGAGAAATGCTTATAGATAAAAAAATAACACCTATTAACAAAATAATATGTCCACCAAAAAAGATGGAGATAAATAACAGCATTGCTTTATTAAAGGGCTCTTCAAATGGCTTATACGATGGATTGGGCATTCGCACAACCAGTGTTGACCCATTCTCTAAAGCGGCACTTTGTGTTAACTCTGCATGCTCAAAAATATCATATTTTTCTTCCAGTAACTGCGGTCTATGGAGCTTTTTATAACGCTCTCCAATAATTTCTACACGATCCCATTGCTCATTATAGACTTCAATAGCTGCCTTTTTATCCTGAATACGTTGGAGTAGTTCTGTTGGTATCTCACCTTTTTCTTTCCAGCTTTGAAGTGCGTCCTCAAAAAGTGGCTGTACAGGTGATACTGGCAGAAATAATAAATAATAATTAGGAATTTCCCATGTATGCATACCTGGTTTCTTAAGATCCATTATCTCACTATCGGTCATACCACATAGCTCACATAAGTCTCCTGTGTAATCAACAATGTTCATGGATTGATCGAATAAGTATAATTGTCCCGCATTCTCTTTCGCTCTCTTTACTAAATAGTCAGCAATTTTAATGGATGTTCCCTTTTCTACAACAGCATCATCTTTAATTTCATAGGAGCTCATTACATGAATATTGTCACCCACTCGATTATTAATAAAGATCCCGAAGGACACCAAACTAATGATAAAACCCGAGATAATTAGCAAATAAAATACAATGAAATAAGACACAAAGCGAAGTGTTAATTTTCTAGCAGGCTTCATGAAAGAACATCTCCAACAAGTTTATAACCAATACCTCTAACAGTTATAATGCACGTTGGTTTACCTGGATTTTTTTCTATTTTTTCTCGTAGTTTTCGAATATGCACCATCACAGTATTATCATCGAATAAGCAGTCGCCCCATACACGCTCATAAATTTGCTCCTTTGATAATACCTGCCCAGCATTTTCGCATAAATATTTTAATAAATGAAACAATCGGCCACTAATAATTTCCTTTATTCCATCTACGGTTATCTCTGCCGCATCAATATCAAATGTAAATCGACCACATGCAAAAAGATTGTTTTGTGGTACATCCTTCTTTTTCAGATAGCGTCCAAGCTGTACCTTCACCCTCGCTACCAGCTCAAGTGGATTAAATGGCTTCGTAATATAATCATCTGCACCGTTCATAAACCCCCGAAGCTTATCTGCATCACTGCCCTTGGCAGTTAAAAAGAATACAGGTGCATCGCTACGCTCACGAATTAGATTCGCCATATCTATACCACTTCCATCTGGTAGCATTATATCTAATAAGTAAAAATCAAAGCTTTTCATCTCTAAGTTCTTTCTCGCCTCTTGTACGGTGCTACATAATGTGATGTTTAAAAATCCATCTTTTCTTAATATAATTTCAATCATCTCCGCAATAGCACGTTCATCCTCTAACACTAAAATTGACGCATCTTGCATTCTATCACCTACTTTTAAGATTACTTTAAGGCTGTCATTATTTCACCATAAGCTTCACTATGTACACTATGTATAAGATAACCAATTAAGGAGATAAAACGCAATGACAACAAACCGTGTAACCTTCATTGATACAATGCGTGGGTTTAGTTTATTTGGCATCTTAATGGCGAATTTACTGATTTTCCAATTTGGCATGTATGGTAAAGATGAGCTTCAACACCTTTCAGCCATCGATAATGGTGCTTTATATTTCGTTAAAATCTTTATCGAAGGATCATTCATGCCTATTTTTACAATTTTATTTGGCTTCTCTCTTATTAAAATGATTGAATCCATTCGAAAAAGAAAAAATAAAAGTCGCTGGTCCATTTTACGCCGTGCCACTGGGCTTATCGCACTTGGTTGGCTTCATTCAACACTGTTGTGGGAGGGAGATATTCTTCTATCCTATGGCTGTATGACTCTATTTTTACTCCCTTTTATTAACCGTAAGCCAAAAACACTTTTTATTTGGGCTGGAATTCTTTTTGTACTGACAACTGCTTTAACATTCGGTCATATGGATCCAAATAAAAAAGAACAAAAAGAGTTAGCAACTTACATCGAGCAAGCCGATGATGTGTATGCAAATGGAAGCTATTTAGAAATTTTTGATTTTCGAGCAAATGCTTTACCTCCTGGAATGGATGATCCTGCATTTATTTTTATCATGCTTATATTTGCACCTATCTTCTATGCCCCATTGTTCCTACTTGGTATGGGACTTGCTAAAAAGCAAGCATTTGTGAATATGGAGGACGAGAAGAAATGGTATAAGCTAGGTGCATTACTCGTTCCGATAGGGCTCGCTTGTAAAAGCTTTAGTTTTATAGAAAATAATTTTTCGAATCTCTTGATAATGGGAGGCTCACAGCTTTTAGCAATTGGCTATGTTTGCCTAGCAGCACTATTATTTAAATCTCGTCCTGTTCAATTGCTCTCTCCTGCCTTTGAAAGTGTTGGGAAATTATCACTTACCAATTATCTAATGCAAACCATTATTTGTACAACAATCTTTTACGGATATGGGATAGGCTTATATGGCAAACTGGGCGTTTTTGGTGGCATTGTATTCGGAATTGTTGTTTATAGCTTGCAATGTGCGTTTAGCATTGCCTATTTAAAGAAATTTAAACGCGGACCATTCGAAGCTGTACTACGTGTATGGACAAATTGGTCATGGAATGGACAGATTAAAAAGAAAGGACAGATAACACATGAATAGTGACACCAAAGAGGACTTTACAGACACATGGTGGTTTTTAGGCATCTGTGCTGCTGTAGCTACAGTCCTAACACTATTTGCATTTTAAACAACTGTAAAGAACAAAGGAATTCGTTTTCAGTTGCCCCCTACTGTATACTATTACTACTATACAGATTAGGGGGCATTTTATTGTTACAACGACTCATTATCACTGGTTATAAGCCTCATGAACTCGGAATTTTCAATGACAAGCATCCAGGTATAGCCATTATCAAAAAAGCGCTCGAAAACCGTCTACGTATACTAATCGATGAAGGTTTAGAATGGATTATCATAAGTGGACAGCCAGGTGTAGAAACTTGGGGAGCAGAAATTGTCTTGATATTGAAAAAGGAGTTCCCTCATTTAAAATACGCTGTCATTACACCCTTCCTTGATCAGGAGAAAAATTGGCAGGATCAGAAAAAGGAAAAGTATCAAGCCTTAGTAGCTCAAGCAGATTTTGTGACAAGCGTTACAAAAAAGCCATATGAGGCTCCATGGCAATTTATCGAGAAGGATAAATTTATCATTCAAAACACAGATGGTCTGCTACTAGTTTACGACGAAGAAAACGAGGGCTCCCCAAAATATATGAAGCGTCTAGCTGAAAAGTATATGGACACTAACGATTACACACTTTTAACGATTAATGCCTACGATTTACAAGTAATAGCTGAGGAAATACAGCAGCAAGATTGGTAGAAAAATATTGATATAATTTTCTGACAATTATATACTTAATTATAAGGTTAACTCATTAAAAACCATCTTTGAATTTCAACTAGTCATATTGCTAATATCCTAAAAGGAGCTGTTGACATTTGAATAAAAAAATCGAAATGATTCTTGAGCCTTCTCCGGTCAATGTTTCCCATGATACGTATCGCAGAGAATGCAAATATACGCGCGGGATTCATATTGAAGAACAAGAGTTTAAAGCTATTTTGGATACAATGTGCCACGATTCACGCTTATATTTTGATTTCCATAATCCACGTAAGGAAATTATCAAGGGAACATATTTAAATGGTCACTCCGGGTTAGCACGCAATATCTATGATTACTATAAAATCAATTATGCCATTGAGCTTAGTGAACTAATTAACGGCAAGGATTTTTATGTCAAAATAATTTAAATTCTAAATTTAAAAAGAGGCTACTCTCAAATGAGAATAGCTCCTTCATGTTGTTGAAATACTATTAAGTCCATGAAATCAAGGTGACAAATTAAAAAGTATAGCCCTTTTTCAAAACGAGGAGTTGATCTCCGTTCCGACTGAGTGCTTTCCTGGGGGCGTCCGATGAGCCGCTTGGGGCAACAGGAGGTTGGTCACGA
>NZ_JBXAPF010000017.1:80554-100126 GCF_058803665.1 Lysinibacillus sp. GW821-FHT14F06 | reverse complement strand
ACCTGCATCGGTAAAAACGCCACGTCCTGTGGCATTACCGAAATGACCGACATCGTGTCGGCCCTCGTGCAGGCCTGAGCACAATTCAAAATCTGGACGCATTGTTTATCTGTAGCGAAAGCAAAGCGGCAGCTACAATTACGCCAAGGCGAAATTGATTTAATCAAAAATCTTTACCCATTCGAATTAGTTTTAGTAGCCTGCAATCGTAAGCGAGCAGTTCGTTTTTTTGTCTCCTTAAATAATTCACCTAGCTGACGGTAACAGGCATATTGACCAGGCTTTGCTTTTATAAAGGCCATTCGTTCAACTCCATTTATCGGCAAAATCTCATCTCCACCCTCTTCCACTAGACGGTCAAACAAAACAATTGCCGCTTCCATCAAGCCCTTTGCCTCTCCATTTCTTGTATCATGGGCTTTGTGGATTTTGCCTTCTAGCTCTTGCCACTCTGTAAACCAAGCATCAACTTTTTCCTTTGCAATTGCCTCTATACTCATGCCTCTTTCACCAGCCCTTTTTTCAAACGCTTTTGTCCTTCCCGACAATCCCCAAGTAACGGACAAGCCTGACAACCTGGATTTTGAGCTTTACAATGATATCGGCCAAAGAAAATGAGCTGATGGTGAGTTTTCGACCACTTGTCCATCGGTGTTTTCTTCATAATCGTTTCTTCCACCTCAAGCACCGAATCCTTCCAGCGACAAAGCCCTAATCGCTTGGACACTCGCTCAACATGTGTATCCACTGCAAGCGCAGGAATATCGAATGCTACCGACAATACGACATTAGCCGTTTTACGTCCTACACCTGGCAAGGTTACTAAAGCTTCCCGACTTGCTGGTATCTCGCCCCCATATTCCTCTAACAAGCGCTGGCATAAAGCTTGAATATTCTTTGCTTTATTTCGATACAAGCCGATAGAACGAATATCCTGTTGTAATTCCTCTAAGGATACTGTTAGATAATCTTCAGGTTTCTTATATTTTTGGAACAACGTTTTCGTAACCTTATTGACAAGAACATCAGTACATTGTGCAGATAACAATGTGGCTATCGTTAGCTCAAAGGGATTCTCATGTATGAGCTCACAATGTGCCTCAGGAAACATGCGATCCATTTCAGCTAGACAATGCTCCCATTGTTTTTTTGTTAGCATACTATAGTCCCCCTATTCTCTCTCTTCTAACCAATTATAAAATGGTACTTTATTTGTCGACTGCATCCCTTGCTGTGTTGTACGGACTGGTGGTCTGTGAATCGTTTGTTTTTCACGGAACTGTTCACTTTGCTTTTGTGCAGCCTGAGGTGTTGTAATATTTTTCTTTTTCCACTCCAGCAAAATACGATCAATATAACGAATACTTAGCTTCCCCGCAAACACTGCCTCCTTTAGCGCCTCTTTAATGAGCGCTGGACTATGTTTGTCCTCATCTAGCCAAGAACCGATTTTTTCTAGCTCTAAAGGAGATAAAAGACGCCCCATTTCCTCTTCAAATAAACGGAATATCTCACCCTCTTCTTGTCGAAGTGCAGTTGCAGATTTTTGCTGCTCTTTCATTTCAATCAGCTGCATAATACGCTCCCAAAGTGGAAAAACCGAATATTTTTCATATAGCTTGCCATTTGCATCAACATCACGGGTAATTTCAAGGAAGCCTTTTTGCATTAACCGCTGTAGACCAGAAGTAATATCATTGTTGGGCATTGTGAGGCGGTTCATTAAATCATCAGGTGTTGGAAAGTCATTGCCCTCGATATGGAACGCAAGTAAATGGAAAACAATTAGTGCCTCTTCATCCTTCATATTTAACTCCTTATAAAACTGAAAAAAGAGCTGGGGAACTTGAATCATTCGCTGTTCAGTCCATATGCGGAGTCGGCTATTATTTGTGCTCATATGTTATTTGACTCCTTCTTTGGTAGTAAGTAGAAAAGCCGCGTAGATTTTTCCCTACGCGACTTTTAAATTGGTCCCGCTTTAACGGGCAGTAGATGATCTGTACCGAAAGCGAAAGGTACAAAGATCATACTAGTTATTGTTTATGGATATAAACGGTTTAGTAAACGTGGGAACGGAATAGTTTCACGGATATGCTCTGTTCCTGAAATCCATGCCACTGTTCTCTCTAACCCTAGACCGAAACCTGAGTGTGGTACAGAGCCCTGTTTACGTAGTTCTAAATACCAAGCATAAGCATCTAATGATAAATTATGTTCTTCAAGACGTGATTTTAATAATTCATAGTCATGAATACGCTCAGAACCACCGATGATTTCACCATAGCCTTCTGGTGCGATCAAATCAGCACATAATACAACGTCATCACGATCAGGATGTGGTTGCATATAGAATGGTTTAATACCTACTGGATAGCAAGTAATGAATACAGGTTTGTCAAATGAATTGGCAATAGCTGTTTCATGTGGTGCACCGAAATCATCGCCCCACTCAATATCGTTAAATCCTTGCTCATGTAATAATTTAATCGCATCGTCATAAGAGATACGAGGGAATGGTGCTTTTATGTTTTCTAGAGTTGACGTATCACGACCAAGACGCTCTAGTTCTAATTTGCAGTTTGCTAGTACAGATTGCACGATATGTTCCACGTATTGTTCCTGCACCTCAAGATTTTCCTCAAATTCCACAAAGGCCATTTCTGGCTCAATCATCCAAAATTCAATTAGATGACGGCGTGTTTTTGATTTTTCAGCACGGAACGTTGGACCGAATGAGAAGACCTTTCCTAATGCCATCGCAGCCGCTTCCATATAGAGCTGACCAGATTGAGAAAGATACGCGTCCTCATCAAAATATTTCGTGTGGAATAGCTCCGAAGTACCTTCAGGAGCTGATCCAGTTAAAATTGGCGGGTCCATTTTTGTAAAGCCGTTGTTGTTGAAAAACTCGTAAGTTGCACGAATAATTTCGTTACGGATTTTCATAATTGCATGCTGCTTACGTGAGCGTAGCCATAGGTGACGGTTATCCATTAAGAACTCTGGACCATGTTCTTTTGGTGTAATCGGAAAATCTGTTGCCGCATGCAGCACTTCGATACCTGTTACAGCTAGTTCACAACCAAAGCTTGAACGCTCATCTGCTTTAACCTCTCCCGTAACGTACATTGATGTTTCTTGTGTCATACCTTTTGCAACGGCAAAAATTTCTTCACCTACTTCTTCTTTCACAACAACGCCCTGTACAAAGCCAGAGCCATCACGTAATTGTAAGAAGGCAATTTTTCCACTTGAACGTTTGTTTGATAACCAAGCGCCTAGCTTGACTGTTTCACCGATATGTTTTGGCATATCTTGAATCATAATTTTTTTCATAGAAATCCTCCAAAGTTGGTTAGAAGGATTAGTCTTGCCACTTTGATTTGACAAATGCATCAATACGGCGGACTGCCTCTTCTAATAGTTCTAAAGATGTAGCATAAGATAATCGCATTGTAGTTGGTGCACCAAAGCCAGAGCCTGGAATCACTGCTACGTTTGCTTCTGTTAAAATAGCTGCAGCAAATGCATCCACTGAATCGTAGCCAGTATGAGCCATAGCTTCTGCTACGTCTGGTAATAAGTAGAATGCACCCTGTGGCTTTAACACATGGAAGCCAGGAATTGCACTTACCTGCGGATAGATTTTCTCAAGACGAGCTTCGAAAGCTTGGCGCATTTCTTCTACTGTGTCCTGTGATCCATTGTATGCCTCTACTGTTGCATATTGTGCAGTTGTTGTTGCGTTAGATGTAGAGTGTGATGCTAGATCAGTCATTGGTTTAATAATGTCTGCATCTCCTGCAGCATACCCGATACGCCAGCCTGTCATAGAGTGAGATTTTGCTACACCGTTTACAACGATTGTACGTGCTTTCACTGCATCGGAAAGTTGTGCAATTGAAAAATGCTCAATACCATTGTATACAAGCTTCTCATAAATTTCATCTGACACGATTAAAATATCTTTTTCTTCTGCAACAGCAGCGAGTTCTGCTAGCTCTTCGCGAGAATAAATCATACCTGATGGATTGCTAGGAGAGTTTATGATGACTGCTTTTGTTTTATCTGTTACGGCAGCTCTTAATTGATCTGCTGTAATTTTATAGCCTTGCTCTCTTGTACCTTCAACGTAAACAGGCACACCGCCAGCCAGCTTTACTTGCTCAGGATAGGATACCCAATAAGGGATTGGAATGATGACCTCATCGCCCTCATTTAAAATAACTTGGAACAATGTGTAGAGAATATGCTTTGCACCAACACCTACAATGATTTCATTAGCCTTGTATGTAAGGTTGTTGTCGCGTTGTAATTTATCAATAATCGCTTGCTTAAGTACTGGAAGTCCGCCAGCAGGCGTATATTTAGTAAAACCTTTCTCCATTGAGTCAATGGCAGCATTTAAAATATTTTGCGGTGTGTTAAAGTCTGGTTCACCAGCACCTAGACCAATGACATCAATTCCTTGCTCTTTTAACGCTTTAGCTTTTGCAGTAATGGCTAAAGTTGAAGATGGTGTTAAAGTTTTTACACGGTTTGCTAATAAATTTTTCATTGGAATCTACTCCTCTTATAAATTCGTAATGCGCTTCCACCAATCGCCGTCCTCAAACATAATATAGACATAGTTGAGTTTATCGTGTTCGTTTAGATACGTTATTTCCCAAACAGCACCGGGCTCCTCATAGCCTAATTTCATATTGAGTACCTTTTGTACATTCCCTTCCTTCTTAAAAACCGATAATGCTTGCTTTTCGTTAATACCATCTTTCAAAAATACTTCCTGAATTGAATCAGCTTCTAGATTCGTAGGAACAAAGACGGCTTTTTTATCACCATATTCGTCTACTCCAAATACAGTAACATACGAATGTTTGCCATTATATGTGTAGGACTCCGAAACAATTGCAAGGACCTTGGCATCAAGTGCCAGCTGTTCAGCCTTCTCTTCAATTGAACGAAACGGAGCCTCGGCTTTCCAGAGTACTAAAATACCTATGACAAGTGACAATGAAACCATAAAGACAGAAATGAAAATCAACCAGTTTTTCATTTTTTCACCTTTTGTTTCACATCTAGCTTATGCTTTGACACAAATGCCTGATCTAGCATTTCTAAAGCTACGTAATCATTCATTTTGCTTTCCATTTTGTCAACCTGCTTTCTTTCCTCATACCACAACATTATACAACAATTTTACCCTGTCGTGTTTCTTAATTTCATATATTGTACGTTGCTAGAATAAGGTTTTCAAATGACCCGAATAGATATTATTATTTTTCAATCATAGATCAAAAATGACAGCCTTTTCAAAGTATAAATTCCTATTCACAAATGCGAATAGGAATTAAAAAAACGATGATAATATTCATTACAATTCTTCAATAATACAGTCAGTACGCCCATTTTTTTTAGCTTGGTATAAACATTGATCTGCATGCTCAAATAAAGTTTTATAGTCATAATTTTTCTGTTCATTGATACATGCGCCCATGCTCACCTTCAGTGTTTCACTTTCAGCATGTTGATCCAGCGTCAATGTAAGTAGGTAGGAATGCATATCCCTGACAAGCTCTTTTACATATTCTTTCTGTTCATGACGAATACAAATGACAAATTCATCCCCGCCAAAACGAATAATCTCTGCATCTTCTTTCAGTAAAAAATCCCGTAAACCAAGCGCAAGAATTTGTAAAACCCGATCACCAAATAAGTGACCATACGTATCATTATACAATTTAAAATAATCAAGGTCTAAAACAGCCAGACCAACAAAATGCTTGTTAAGTTTTGCCTCATATAACCATTCATTTATCTTAATATCTAAGAAATGCCTATTTAAGACACCCGTTAAAGGATCATAGAGTGCCTTTTTTTCAAGCTTTTCTTTATGGCGATTAAATTCTAAGTTCATTACCTGCTGTAGCAAATTATCTACGCTCATTTTCTCGGAAAGCTCAATATATGCACGCTGTACTTCAAAAATTTCATCTCGCCAATTCAACTGATACAGTACATTTAAAAGTAAACGCATTACTTTCTTAGTTATAGCATTGTCCCCATACGATTGTGCCAGTGCTATTGACTGTTTGTAATAGTTTACTGCCTCTTTTAGCTTATCTTGCTTTTCATATAAAAACCCATAACCAAACAAAGCTGCCACCTTTTCGCGATTATGGTGCTGAATAATCGTTGAATTTAACGTACAGTCCAATAAATTTTGTGCTGTGTCAAAATCCCCTTTAAAAATATAAACATCGGCTAAATTATTATTAATACGAATATCATGTAGCCTAGCTAATTCAGGTAGCTCCTTCGATAATAGCTGATTGTATTTTCTAGCCATTTTACCAGCTTGCAGTGCTTCATCGTTGCAGCCTTTCTCAACCTCAAGGTAGCATAAATTATTATGACCTCGGACAAGCATCATTAAATCGTTAAGATCAAGTGCATAGTCGATTGATTTTTTTGTCATGTCGATTGTTTTTTCTCTAAAACCAACTACATCATATAATAAAGACATTACTAGGTAATAATGCATGAAGTCTTTTGCAGTCCCATATTTTTGACAAGATGCTTCATATTCCGGAATAAGACTCACCATGCTTAATGTGTCCCCTAGTGAGAAGTGTATTAAGATCTTTTGATAATACAAATCCAGTCCATGTTTATAACTTTGACTCTCTACTGCTACTAATAGACCTTGTTCAGCAAGGGTTAATGCTTCAGCTAAAAGGCCTTTTGTTCGCATTTCCATTATTGTTTTCTTTAATTGTTCCAATGTTAGTTCCAACGTATCACCACTTCTCCAAACCCCAGATTAACTAATAGTTCAATTATAAAACAACTGTGTCATGTAGTCCGTACTTTTCAACGTTTACTAAATTTTACTAATTTAAGATTTGCTACATATCAATGATTATTCACTTCACTCACTTTTCTCTATGGGGATCTGAACTACGCACCCATTACTGAAGTGTCGATATTTTTTATATATTAGCACAATTTCCTACATTATTGTCCCAGTTGCCTATTGTTTTCACCCATATGATGAAGTAATTAGCAAAGTATTGAAAAAGGGACGTGATGTTTTGACCATGAATATTAACCCCGCTGATCCAGCTACTATTCCAAAATTTGTTGATGAGCTACCGAAACCAAGCACTGCTAAACCAAAATATTATAGAGGTCAACAAAGAAAAGATTATTATGAGTTACAAATGATACAAGCAGAGCACTGTTTCCATAAGGATTTCCCAAAATCCATCATTTGGGGCTATAACGGGCTTTATCCTGGCCCGACGATTGAAGCTAAGAAAGACAAAACGATTTATGTCAGATTTAAAAACCTCTTACCTAGAAAGCATTTTCTGCCTGTCGATTTTACGCTTCATGCGGCCAACGATTCACAAGAGGTAAGGACTGTCACGCATTTACATGGCGCAAATGTAGATTGGGAAAGCGATGGTCATCCAGAAGCATGGTACACAAGAGACTATATGCATACGGGACCAAAATTCAATAAAGAAGTACATGAATATACAAATCATCAACCTGGTACAACAATGTGGTACCATGACCATGCAATGGCATTGACTCGCTTAAATGTTTATGCAGGGTTAGCGGGCTTTTATCTACTGAGAGATGCCCTTGAGGAGCGTTCTAATTTGCCCTGTGGTAACTACGAATATCCAATTTTAATTCAAGATAAATCGTTTAATGAAGATGGTTCACTATTCTATCCTGATGAACCGCCTTTTCCAGTTCCCGTTCACCCATCTATTACACCTGGATTTGTTGGAAATACAATCGTCGTAAACGGTAAGGTATGGCCCTATTTAAATGTCGAGCCTCGTAAATATAGATTTCGTTTTCTAAATGGCTCCAATAGAAGGGGCTATGTCATCAGCCTTTCAAATGGAGAGCCGATGATTCAAATTGGGACAGATGGCGGTTTTTTAACAGCCCCTCGAGGAATACAATCTGTTGAATTACTACCTGCTGAACGTACAGATGTCATTATTGATTTCTCTAATTGTGACGGTCAGGAAATACTATTAGTCAATTCTGATGAGGATTTCATCGATGAGCATACAAATGTTATTATGCAATTCAAAGTTAATCTCCCTTTAAAATGTGAGGATACTAGCGAAATCCCAGATATGCTTGCAGTTTCAATGGATCTGCACCCTCACCATGCGCATATCGAGAGACATCTACCATTAACAGCTACAACGGATGAATTTGGCAGGCCGATGCTTTTATTAAATAATCGAATGTACCATGATCCTGCTACAGAAAAACCTGCACTTGATAGTATAGAGATGTGGAGTTTTATTAATGCCACACCGTTTATCCATCCCATTCATTTACATTTAGTACAATTCAAAATAGTGGAACGACGTCCTTTTGATTTAGAGCTCTATCAAAATGAAGGAAGGCTAGAATTTACAGGACCTCCAGAAGAACCTCGAGACTATGAACAAGGCTGGAAAGATACCGTCAAAGCAGATGCAGGAAAAGTAACGAAAATTATTATGCACTGGAAAGACCATATCGGTCATTATATGTGGCATTGTCATTTTCTTGAGCACGAGGATCATGATATGATGCGACCAATCCTTGTGATAAAGGATGTTCATCCTGTGCAGCAGCCTCATGCCGAAGCAGAAATAGAACATTCTCCATCTGAACATCATGAAACTGCCACTACTATTGAAAACAGTAATCAGCAAACAACACCACTCTTAAGTAATGATTCAGGTATTACCCAAGCAACCGAGAATCCTAACCTTCATCTTGAGAATGAAGATAAACAGACCATTGTTCATCGAGAAATTGATATAAGTAAAATCCCTCAACCGATTTTCCCATCTGCTCAGGTTCAACCCCAAGAAAGGATGTCAACTAGGCGTAGGAAAACATGGTACTAGCGAAACATTATCGTTAAAAAATCTGGGATCAAACTGGTCAAAACTAAAAAGCGCATGAAATCAATTTAAAAACGTTGATTTCTTGCGCTTTTCTCGTAATGATATTAAATATGGCTTAGCGATTTTTTACTCTTTTGAAATAAGCTATAAAGTATAGGTACAATAAACAGTGTTAAAAAAGTAGAAGTAAATAGTCCACCTATCACTACAACAGAAAGGGACTTTGAAACCATCCCAGTTTCATTCGAAATTGCCATGGGTATTAAAGCGCCCATTGTTGCAATAGCTGTCATTAAAATAGGACGAATACGTATAACGCCTGCTTCCACTAAAGCTGTTTGTTTGGTCATTCCACATCCTTCAAATTGCTTCACCTTATCAATAAGAACGATTGCATTCGTTACAACAATCCCATTTAACATTAGTAAACCAATCATTGCAGGCATTCCAATCGGCTCCTTTACAATATAAAGACCGATTAATGCACCTATAACTGAGAACGGAATAGCAAACAAGATAACAAATGGTGCTTTTCCTTCCTTAAAGGTATATACCAGTACCAAATACACTAAAAATATACTGATTCCTATGGCAATTGATAAATCTCTGAAACCATCATCCATCGAAGCAGATACACCTTCCTTATAATAGCTAACATTTTGAGGAAGCTGTAGATGATTAATCACCTTATCTGCCTGAGCGATAACATCTCCTACTTTTTCATCAGTAATGGTTCCATACACCATAATATATTCTTCACCGTTTAGATGTGAAATTGAAGTGATATTATGAACTCTTTTTAGTTCTCCTATTTCATTCAGCATGACGGGAATCCCCATTACATTACTAATTTGGATTTTTCCTAAATCTTTAAGCGAAGTCATCTCATCCATTTTTAATCCCAGGTTCACTTCTTTTGTTTCATCTGCAGCTTGCATAGTTGTGACTACATCGCCATTAATGAGTGCTCGAAGATTTTGTGCAACCATTGCTGGCATCATTCCTTTTTCGGCAAGTTTCATATCGTCCAAATCGACAATGATTTCAGGTACTTCCCCCTCTAAAGATGTTGTCACATTCTCCATACCCTGCACTTTATTTAAAGCAGCTGTAATCTGCTCACTCGCTCTTTTAATTTCCTCTAAATTCGTACCATTTACTACTAACGTATATTTGCTTTCTGCCCCTCCAATAATTCCTCCAATACCTGATACTTTCATATCCTTAGGTCCACTTATTGTTGTTAACTGTAGTCGCAAATTGCTGACATATTCATTCAATTCCTTAACAGAATCATTGACTACAAATGAAATCGTTGCATTTTTTGATTGCGAATCAATAACTGTATGTATAAGGTTGATTTCCTTTTGATTTAGCAATATATTTTCCACTTTACCAGCAACATTAGTTGTTTTCTCTAAAGGAGTTCCATTCTCCATTGTCAATTCTATCTTGAAATGATTCACTTTCTCCTGTGGTAGAAAGGTTATCCCTAGCTTAGGTGCAACGCTGACAGTAGTGCCTATTAAAATTACTAGTGCAGCAGATAAAGTAATTAGACGGTGATGTAAAGCCCAAGTTAAACTTTTTCGATACCACTTTTGAAGTACATTCTCTTGTGAGAGTTCAGGCGTAATTTTTAATAAAAAGATCTTTGACAATATTGGTACAATAGTGACTGCCACCATTAATGAAATGAACAGTGAAATGACGATGGTCCATGCAAGTGGCTTGAAAAAACTGCCTACAATTCCTGGTACAAAAGCAAGTGGAAGAAAAACAGCAATGGTTGTTATCGTTGAGGAAGTAATTGCAGTTGCAACTTCACTTGTTGCTTGCTCTATTAATTCTTCATCTCTTTCCTTCGATGCCCTTACTCTCCTAAATATATTTTCAATTACGACGATAGAATCATCTACAACTCGTCCAACTGCTACAGCAATCCCAGCAAGTGTCATAATATTTAATGTATATCCCAATGTCTTTAGCCAAAGAAACGATGCAAAAATTGAAACTGGGATTGAGATGACTGCAATAATAGTTGAACGAATATTTTTTAACAACAATAAGGTGATGATAATTGTCATGAATGCACCTAAAAATACTTCACGGAGCATCGAATGGACCGATTGATTAATTTCAATAGATTGATCGTGCAAAATCTCCACTTTATAATCATCTGGAATAGCTAAAGAATCCATTTCTTTTTTAACTTGATCAACAATTGCTACAACATTGGCACCACCCTTAGGAATGATACTGAAACTGACACCCTCCTTGCCATTAATACGTGTCAGATTATTAATATATTTACTTTCATCTGTTACTTCAGCTACTTCCCCTAAAGTCTTTGCAGTAAATTCTTCTTTCGTAAAAAGCTTTACATCTTTAATATCCTCAATTGATGTAAATGCACTATTTATTCGTACTGGTACTATTTCATTTGAAATAGTAATGTCTCCAGTTGGCACAGAAAGATTACTTGCTGCAATTGCCTCTCGTACATCATTGAATGTAAAACCATTTACTGTTAATTTTTGTGGTAAAAGTCGAATAAATACGGACGTTTCTGTTGTTCCATTCAATTCTATTTCACTTATACCCTCTATGACAGTTAATCGTGGAAGTATTATGTCCTTTACAAACTTTTGGACTTCGTCAATTTTTTCAGGTGCATAGATACCCATTGTAAAACTAATTGGATTTCCACCAGGTCTCGTTAATTCATATTGAGGTTCACCTGCTAATTTAGGCAATTGTAAGCTATCCACACTTCTCCTTACAAGCTGCTCTGCCTCCTTCATATCCACGGTCATATCAAATTCGATTGTCGAATAGACCGCATTCATTACACCGTTTGTATAAACATTTTTTCTTCCTTCAAGCTTGAGGAATTCCCTTTCCATTTGCTCCCCAATATCATTCATAGCTTGTTTGGGCGAGGCTCCCTGATAAGGAATTATGATTGTCAAATATGGCATATCGACGTTCGGATACTTCTCCATATGTAATGTTTTTAATGAATAAATTCCTCCTACAATAATAAGAGGTATGACTAATAGCATTGTTAAAGTATTTTTCATACTAAAACGGATGAATCGTTTCATATTTCACCTTCCTAATTTTGTATTAAATCTACTCCTACTCCATTTGAATAACAGGCAATAATAAATCTAATTGTGTAAAATCATCACCTCGATACCACTCTAGAATGGAGCGCGTTGGGACCCATTTATGTTGAAGTGCATATTGTAGTAATTTAATATAGCCATCCTTAATCGTTGACATATGCTCTTTAAATGGTAATGCCAGACATATACAGGCAGGCATATGTTCAATAAAATCACAATCTATAGGCATATTTAAATTTGTGTCTACTGGAACGCCAAAGCCAATTTGGGCTTTAATTTCGTCTTGCCCCGATAAATAATTTAAGTAGTAGCTTTTAATACGGATATTTAATTGTTTCAATTCATTTGCTCTTTGTGCAAAGCTTGCTCCAAATTTGCCTGTCGTAGATTTAGCAGTATACCAAATAATTTTTTCATCATTTTTATCAATTAAATAAATATCATCTCGAATTGAGTCACTTTCTAAATAACGCAGGCTAATATCCAATAAATCTCGTTTTTTCTTCATATGCTGAATCCATTTTTTCATCATCTTTTGACGATTCGTTTCATCCTGCTCCTGTAAATAATGTTGAATTTCATTAATAGGAACATCTGCCAAACGCAAAGTGGATATTAACTTTACTGTTGCAATCTGACTGTCTGCATACACTCGATAGCCATTTAAGCTCCTTTCCTCTGGTAGTAGTAAATTTTTAGTTTCATAAAAGCGTAGTGTGCTTTTGGCTATACCCGTTCTTTCAGAGAACTCTTGAATGGTCATATATTTTTTCACATCATCACACCTCTCAATTCCAATGGTAAACCTTCAACCAACTTGAAGGTCAAGTGTTTCTCCAAGATTTGTTTTTCATGTCATTTAGGCAAGAAAAAAAAGTCCCTTATATTAGGGACCCATAGAAAAAGCCAATTATTTTCCTGTATCACTTTCTTCAAACCGCAAAATTCTTTTGGTCGCTAAAGCCAGAATCACCATGAATACACCAATCATTAAAATTGGAACATAGATTTTACTAGTAAATATCTCAAATAATAAACCATACAATATTTGTCCAATTGGTGCCATACATTGTGAAACAGCAATAATAATAGCCATAACCTTCCCTAAATTTTCATTTGGGGTTTCTTTTTGGACAACGGTAATAACATAAATAGAAATTATTGTAATAATTATAGCTATTAAAAGGGTGCTGACGACAAAAATAATATAAGATGGATAATAACCAATCGTAAGCATAAGAGGCATAACTGAAATAGCCATTGGAACAATCAATAATGCTGTGATGAAAATCCAAATATACAAATTCCTAATACCAAGTTTTTTTGCAAAGTATCCCATCGATAAAGCCCCTAAAATAGTAGCAAAATCGATTAATCCCATTGCTATTCCATATAAAGTATCACTACTTTGCATTGTGACACGGAGAATAATCGGAACACCTACAACAAACAATGGCGTTAATAATAAATTTAATAATGCCGCTAAAATCATACATTTGAATATAAACGATTGCTTCATTACATAGCTAAAGCCCTCTTTCAAATCATTGATAAGTGTTGGAATAATATGTCCGTCCTGTTCTCGTTGAGTAAATGGTATCGTAATAAACATCTCTAATAGGGCTGATAGAAAAAAGAGCACTCCGCTCATGATAACAAGCACTTTTAAGCCAATCATCCCATATAATATCCCTCCTAGCACAGGAGCAGCTACACCCGACAATGCTTGAATCCCATTGACAATGCCATTTGCTTGCTCAAGCTTCTCTTCTTCAACAAGTACAGGGATACTGGCCATCACTGCTGGTGTATACATGGCACTAACAAGTGAAAGTAACACCATGACAATACCGATAAAGACGATTGAACTATTACCACTTATAAGACAAAATAAAAAAATAAACACGATTACACTACTAACAAAATCAAATAGTACCATTAAATTACGTCGATTGAATCGGTCAGCAATAGCTCCTCCAAGTGGTGCAAGTAAAATTGGAATACTTGAAATTGCAAATAGGACAGCAAAAAGATCCGCACGACCTGTAATATCTAGTACATACAGTGAAAGAGCAAACCTTAAAAGAGCAGATCCTAAAATTGAAATAATTTGCCCAACCACCATTAGGTTAAAATCTTTTGAAAAACCTTTTCTTGTTATCTGAGATTCCATTTGAATAACCCCTTCCCTTTGCTCAATGGATCCGTGAAAGAAGATTGCCATACTATTATTCTTTTCGAAATTGGATGGCACTTTCACAAAGAGCCGTTTATTAACTTTTCGAAAATTCAGCAGCTAGAGTTCTAGGATCATTGGTGTGAGTTCTTTTTAATTTTCGTTAAATTTTATAGACCGACTGTCGGTTTATGATTATTATATGGTATTTCTCCAAAAAAAGGAACCTCTTTATTTATTTTTTATTGTAATAATTAAGAAGTGTAAATTTTGTATACTTACGTTTGCTTGTTGTTTCATCGCAATTCATTTCATATTCAGTTCATAAACACATGCTATAGTAAGGTCATAGAATACTGAAGGAGGCTTATTTCTTTGCAAGAAACATTAAAAGATACTACTAAAAAACAAGATTGGCGACGTTTTATACAATTAGTAAAACGAGCTGAACCACCTATTTGGCTGCTAGTTATTGCCTTAATTATGAGTTTAGCTACAACGGGTGTTGGTTTTATCGTCCCATTATTTACAAAACAATTAGTGGATGGCTTTTCATTAGAGTCCCTTGATTATTGGCAAATCATTTTACTTGGTATTGCCTTTATTGCTCAGGCTATTGCTAGTGGATTATCCATCTATTATTTAAATCGAGTTGGACAACATGTTGTGGCAAAATTACGGGATCAACTTTGGCGCAAGCTGCTGCATTTACCAATCCCCTATTATGATGAACATGATACTGGTGAAACATTAAGTCGTGTTACCAATGACACAGCGGTCGTGAAGGAGCTTATTACTGAGCATCTAGCAAACTGTTTATCTGGTGTTATTTCCATCATCGGTTCTATCATTATCCTCTTATTCTTAGACTGGAAAATGACACTCGTGATGCTAATCGCTGTTCCACTTGCAATGGCTATTTTAATGTTGCTTGGTAAACGCATGTTTGCAATTTCAAAGGGTATGCAGGATGAGACAGCGAAGTTTACTTCTGTATTAAACCAAGTTTTACCTGAAACACGCTTAGTAAAAGCATCTAATGCGGAGCGAATTGAATATGAACGTGGAAAAAAGGGCATTACGAATCTCTTTACATTTGGCTTAAAAGAAGCAAAAATTCATGCGCTTATTTCGCCATTAATTTCATTTGTTCTAATGTCAGTACTAGTAGCAATTATTGGCTACGGCGGGGTTCGAGTTTCCTCTGGAGAACTGACTGCTGGCGATATGGTGGCATTTATTTTATATTTAATCCAAATCATTATGCCCATGACGCAATTGACAATGTTCTTTACGCAACTTCAAAAAGCTATGGGAGCTACGGAACGAATTAGCGAGCTACTTGAACACAAAGAAGAACATATCGAAGACGGCTTAATAGTAGAAAAAATAGATCAACCGATTTTTGTCAAAAATGTCGACTTCTCTTATGGTGAAGAACCAATTTTGTCCAATATTAACTTCACCATTGAGCCAGGCAAAGTAACGGCCATCGTTGGGCCAAGTGGTGGCGGAAAAACAACAACATTTTCTCTATTAGAGCGATATTATCAGCCAACTAGTGGTAGTATCACATTAGGAGATACACCAATTGAAACTTTCTCACTCCACTCTTGGCGCAGTCAAATCGGCTATGTGGCGCAGGAAAGTGCCCTGCTATCAGGAACGATTCGTGAAAATATTTGCTATGGCATTGAACGTGAGGTGCTGGATGATGAGCTAGAAAGAGTGGCTAAAATGGCCTATGCTGATCAGTTTATAAATGATCTCCCAGATAAATTTGATACAGAGGTTGGAGAACGAGGAATCAAGCTTTCAGGTGGGCAGCGTCAGCGTATTTCTATTGCAAGAGCCCTGTTACGAAACCCGCAAATTTTAATGCTGGATGAAGCAACATCTAGTTTAGATAGTAAGTCAGAGATTTATGTACAAAAAGCGTTAGATAATTTAATGCAAGGCCGCACAACATTAGTCATTGCTCACCGTCTATCAACAGTGGTAGATGCCGATCAAATATTATTTATTGAAAAAGGGCATATTACAGGCTGTGGTACACACGAAACGCTCTTTGAGACACATGCGATGTATCGTGAGTTTGCGAAGCAACAATTACGAATTAAAGAGGAATAACGAAGGGATATGTTTAGATGACAAAGCTATTAGTGGTGGATGATGATGCACATATTCGAGAATTAGTAAAAATATTTCTACAAAATGAAGGTTTAGAGGTTATCGAAGCTGTGGATGGTGTCGATGCACTGTCCAAGTTAGCCTCGGAAAAAGTCGATATGGTTGTGATGGACATTATGATGCCAAACATGGATGGCTGGACACTATGTGAGGAAATACGTTCATTTAATACAGATCTCCCTATCCTTATGCTCACTGCTAAAGGAGAAACCTCTCAAAAGGTCAGGGGCTTTCATCTTGGAACAGATGATTATCTCGTAAAGCCGTTTGAGCCTGCCGAGCTGATTGTTCGAGTAAAGTCGATATTAAAAAGATACCGTATATCCCTCTCTCAGATCGTCGAAGCTGGCAATGTCAATCTCAATCGCTTGACACATGAAGTCGAAATGAACGGAGAGATTATTATACTTCGGTTAAAGGTGTTTGAGCTATTATTTACGCTGGCAAGCTATACAGGTAAAACATTTTCACGCGAACAATTAATTGAAGAAATTTGGGGCTATGACTATGAGGGAGATGAACGAACAGTCGATGTCCATATTAAAAGAATACGTGAACGTTTTCCACAAGAGATGAGTGGCTTTGTCATTCGCACCATTCGTGGTCTTGGCTATCGCTTGGAACTGGCATTATGAAAAAACGAAGATTCTTATTAAGATTGGCATTGGTCTTTTGCCTGTTCCTCATTGCGAATACTGTATTTGCTTTTATTTCCGTTCACGCAACTGCATGGCTGTATGATCGATTCGGGTTAGCGCCTCATGGTTTTTGGCTACAATTAGGAACTGTTATTGGTGTGTTTGTGTTATTTGCCTGTTCAGCCGCTATTATCTTTTTAATAGGACTTAATCGACAACGCAATTACTGGGATACCATAGTCGATGCATTAAGACAAATGGCCAAAGGTGATTTTAATATTCAATTAGATTTAAAAGGAGATGAAGAGGACCAATTCGGTCAATTAATACATGGTATCAATCATATGGCTGTTGAATTAGGTGAGCTAGAAAGAATGCGTCAAAAATTTATTTCAAATGTCTCTCATGAAATCCAATCACCTTTAACGGCTATTAATGGCTTTGCTAAAGCACTTAAAAATATTAATCTGCCTGAAGAAAAGCGGCAGCACTACTTAGAAATCATAGAATTAGAAAGTAATCGCTTATCAAAAATTAGTGATAATTTGCTTAAGCTTACTTCCCTAGAATCTCAGCATCATCCATTTGAGCCGAAAAATTATCGACTTGATAAACAATTACGCAATGTTGTACTGGCACTTGAACCTAATTGGATAGTTAAACAACTCGACTTTGATCTTCAATTTGATAACATAAGCATTACAGCAGATGAGGATTTGCTGAATCAAGTATGGATGAATTTGCTAACGAACAGCATTAAATTTACGCCTGACTGCGGTACAATCACTTTGTCTATGACACAACAGCTGGATACAATCACAGTTATTGTTCAAGATACAGGAATCGGTTTATCCGAAGAACAGCAAATGCATATTTTCGAGCGATTTTATAAGGCTGATCAATCGCGAACAGTTGCAAATGGGGGCAGCGGCTTAGGGTTAGCTATCGTCAAAAAAATTATTGAGATGCACCATGGAACCATTGCTGTAAAGAGCAAGCTAGCTGAATTTACAACCTTTATCATAACATTGCCTATCGACAGTACACAAACTCGTGCAAACGACTAAGACCGTCTGCACGAGATAATTTCATTAGTAAGCAACCCTTTTAAAATATCGATACACTTTGTCAAGCTTTTGCTGTTGCTTCCCCTTTTTACTTTCCATATTACCAAACTCAAAAAATTTCACTTTCTTCATCCCTACAAATTTAAACAACGCTCTTTTCATCAAAATTTTATGGGCATTATTCAACCATAAGAAGGGATAATTCGTTGGCCCCTTCATCGTGGACACACAGACAACTGACTTTCCTTTTAAGAGCCCTATAGGAAATAATCCCTTCGTATCCCGATAAGCAAAATTAGAAGCAAATAATTGATCAATATACCCTAGTAGCATTGCTGGAGGTCTCCCCCACCAAATTGGATAGACAAAAACGATTTGATCTGCCCATGAAAGCTGTTGGCGGTACTTTTCCAATTGCGGATCGCGATACATATCACGGCGTCGTTTATGCTCATGAAAAACTAAACGTGGATCGAATTCTTCTTCATATAAATCTAGTATCTGTATTTCTTCTATCGCAGGATTCTCTTGACACCCCTTAATAACCTCCTGTAAAAAAGCATAATTTAAACTTTTATGGTTTGGGTATGTATAGACAATTAACGTTTTCATCCTGTGCCTCCCATTACTTATCATTTGATAACAAAATAATAATCTATTTCATTTTAGTTGTCAAATGATAATTGTTTTAAGACAAGTTATTTGTTATCTTGACTATTAAGAGGTGATCCAATTGGATAAAAGTAGTTTATTTCATCAATTCGTGACGTTTACAGCCACTGTCCACCAAGTGACACACGATCTCACTCAAAATGTGACAGTAGCCAATATTACACCGCTTCAATATAAAATTCTCGAATATATTAAAGTAAGCCAGCCCGTCACGCCGACCGAAATAAGCGAATGTCAACATATGTCCTTACCCAACACAAGTCGCGAATTACGAAAATTACAAGAACAAAAACTCATTGAAAAATTTAACGACATGGAGGACCGAAGAAAACAGTATATTCGCTTGTCTGATGAAGGAGATAAAATGATGGGAGAAGCCTTCGCATGTATCGAAGAACGTTTTTTACAGCTTATTCAGCATGCGACACAGGACGACCTAAATGATATTCAACATGCCTTAAACGTCCTTGAACAAAAGGTTTTTCTACAAAAATAATAAGAATATGCTGCTTTAATAGTTAGATTTTAGGAACTATTTAAGCAGTTGCGATTCTTTTTGCGGTGAGGTGCCTCTTCCAGAACTGAGCTAATCATTTCTATACTCAAAGTGATCATTTCTGGGATTAAGCCGATCAATTTCTTACTCAAAGTGATCATTTCTTGGACTGACCCGATCAATTCCTTACTCAAAGTGATCATTTCTTGGACTGACCCGATCAATTCCTTACTCAAAGTGATCATTTCTTGGACTGACCCGAT
>NZ_JBXAPF010000017.1:0-80456 GCF_058803665.1 Lysinibacillus sp. GW821-FHT14F06 | reverse complement strand
GTGATCATTTCTTGGACTGACCCGATCAATTCCTTATTCAAAGTGATCATTTCTTGGACTGACCCGATCAATTCCTTATTCAAAGTGATCATTTCTTGGACTGACCCGATCAATTCCTTACTCAAAGTGATCATTTCTTGGACTGAGCCGATCTGTTTTTACTATAAGTGATCAATTAACTAAACACTCTTTCCCTTAATTTAAAGTCATCATTTCCATAACTAAATCGCTTATTCCCTTATCAATGTAATTACTCGAAAGTTATATTTTCACTAAACAGACCCCACCAATTCGTAACCCATTGGCTTTTTCTTTAATAGTATAAAGGTGTATAGAAGGAGGAGACTCAAGTGGAAGTAGTAGTATTTGACAGGAAGTGGATGGAGGAACATTTTGAGACACTTCCTTTTTGGCAACAATCAGCTTATACGGATTTTGCTGCCACGATTGCTGATGAAGCGAATACCTTTCCGTGTGTACCAGCAAGAATGGGGTTTTTGTCAAACCATCTGCGCTATAGTTTTGTTGAGGATCCACGGGAGGAACAATCAATCAAGGCGTTAGCACAATGCTTAAAGGAATACGCGAAATCCTCGCAAACATATGGGAAATATACAACCCTCGCAGTTTTCTTTCATACCCCTAACGATATGCTTAACCGTTTTAAAGTTGTGGATTATCAGCATTTATTTTGGACCATTTTAAACAATTTAACGAAAATTGATGACATTGATTGGCCTGAGGAAATTCCAACTGATCCAACTCACACTGAATGGGAATTTTGTTTTAACGGTGATCCGTATTTTATTTCGTGTGCAACGCCAGCCCATAAATTGCGCAGGAGCCGTCATTTTTCTACGTTATTCATGGCGATTCAACCTCGCTGGATATTTGAAGAAATTAATGATGCTACTGTATTTGGTCAAAAATTAAAAAAACAAATTCGCCAACGTATTGCTGACTATGATGCGCTTCCAGGGCATCCTGATTTAAAATGGTACGGACAAGAGGATAGCTATGAATGGAAGCAATATTTTTTAAATGATGACAATAGTAGTCCATCCAAATGTCCTTTTTCACGTATATCACAGAATAATGTACATTAAGCTTCTTTTCTTTGCCTTTTCACAACAATCCAGGTCGCTAAACCTATTAGGACCATAAAGAGCAGGCTTACGAAAAAACCGAGTCTGCTTGTTTTTTCTCCGAGTGTGCCAGATACTGTTACAGCAATAAGCAACATCCCTAAAAAATTTTTTACATGCTCCCATTTGGATAACTGCATAAGCTTCATATACGTCACTAAAATAAAGAACCAGTTGTAGATTAGCATTAAACCCGCTGCTGTAACCAAATATTCAAAGATCTTTTCTGGCATAAGAAAGCCAATCACAATCGTTAACACTAAACCACCCGTTAAAAATAAAAATGCAGGAAATGGTACTTTCATTTTCCCTTTCTTTGCTAATATTTTAGGGGCATCACGATCTTCTGCAAGTGTAACGAGAATTGTAATGACCGCATAGAGCGAAGCTACCATTGTTGAAAAACCCGCGATAATTAAAACGCCATTAAAAATATCTGCCACATAGGGGATATGATAGCCTTGAAGCGCAGTAATAAAGGGACTCTCATCAATATTGAAATCTTTCCAGGAGACAAGTGCCAACGCAAGTGCAATGGCCATTATAAAAATAATTGTAATGACTATTAGCATAATTCTTCCAGCTTTTGGTGCCTCTTTAGGATTTTTTAAATCGATGACCATTAACCCCATTACTTCAATGCCTCCATAAGCATAAAAGGCATACAGTATTCCAAGCCAAATTCCTTTTATGCCTTGCGAGAAAAATTCTTCATAATTCGATTGCAAAGAATCAAGTGTTGCTGAATGCGTGCCTTTTATGAGGATTATCACAGCTACGATAATAAACATAATAATTGCTGCGGCCTTTAATGCCCCAAAGATATTTTGAAAGTTTTCAAAGCCCTTCATACCAGTGAGGATAACGACCAACCCTAGTGCTGCATATATAGACGCAGCCACCCATAATGGCAAAGCAGGAAACCAAAACTTCGTAAAAATACCCAGTGCCATTAATTGGCTCCCCATTATAAGAATCTCGGATATCAAATAAATCCAGCCATTACTAAATCCTGCCCATCTACCAAATGCTTGCTTAGCATAGGTTCGAAACGAGCCTTTATCAGGGTTCACCACAGACATTTTAACAAGTCCATCATACACAATGTAAGTACAAATTGCTGCAACTAAAAAAGGAATTAACACAGCAGGTCCACTTTTATGAATGGCCATACTGGTTCCAAGAAAAAAGCCTGTTCCTAGTGTACAACCTATACCGAGAAGCGAAAGCTGCCACCAAGACAATCTTCCTTTACTTGTTTTAGCTGTCATTTTAATTCACCCTTTGTGCTTACTTTCTTACTAATGGCAATGTCATGCAACGAATGCCTCCACCGCCTTTTTCAAGTTCTGTAACTTCGACTTCAAGCAACTTCTTTTTTTGTAGTAATGGATGCTTCATTAATTGCTGTTTCGTTGCTTGCTTACTAATTAATAATGTTTCTGGATCAATATTCACAAAGTTAATGTCTGGAATAGTCTTATATTTTTCAAGCCAGTATACTTCGAAGCCATGACGTTGTAAAAACTGTTCTACCATATCAAAATGACTGCTTTGGGCTGTGAACACCTGTACAGGAAAATAACGCATAAA
Source organism: Lysinibacillus sp. GW821-FHT14F06 (assembly GCF_058803665.1). Taxonomy (NCBI): domain Bacteria; kingdom Bacillati; phylum Bacillota; class Bacilli; order Caryophanales; family Bacillaceae; genus Lysinibacillus; species Lysinibacillus sp. GW821-FHT14F06. Next base: position 77,718 of record NZ_JBXAPF010000017.1, on the reverse strand, counting down.
GCTTTTAGCAATCACTAAGTTAGTGTTCGCGACATTGCAATTCATATCTAAATGAAGCGTATCATTTCCTTTTGGCAGATCAATTACAGCAATTTCAGAAAATCCTTGCTGAAAGATACGATCCTTCATACTCTCGACAGCCTCTAATGTTGTTCTCATACCAAGATTAATGAGCACAGCATCCTTATTTAATAGCATCACATCTCCACATTCGAGTGAATGGGCAGGTTGCAGCTTGCTCATAAATTGTTCTGGAAACCACTTTGCTAAAAGTGAATGAGCAAGTGGATATTCTGGGCGTCTTAACGAGCTACCTGCATTTCCCAGTAACATTTTATGACCAATAACACAGGCGAGATCACGCACAAAATAACGATTAATAAGCTGCTCACTTAACAATTGTTGTTCATTGGCCAGTTCTTTAGCATAATCAATAACTTTTACACCTGCATGTTCAAACGCTGTCTTCAATTCCATAAAATTCTCCATTGCTTTTTTATGGCTAACAATCGCATTCCAGCCAACGTTCTCCGCTATTGTTATATCTGTTACATCTAAAATTGAAGGTGCACAAAGCATAACAACCTTCAGTTCCTCATGCTCCGACCAACAATTCACTTGAAATGAGTCCATCCTATTCTTCCCTTCTTCATAACGATCACTGTTAGCGTTACCATCGTGATTCAGATTATACAAATACAATGAAAAGAAGGATTTCTATATAATTTAGATAATTAATACAAAGATAAAAACAATTATAGAAATGAGTGTTTCCATGGAATACTATCAATTTTTACGACAATATGTAGGACATCAACCTATTATTTTACCTGGTTCAGCTGTCATCATTCTTAATAATGCAAACGAAGTATTATTGCAAAAAAGATACGAAGGCGGGTGGGGACTTCCAGGTGGTTTGATGGAATTAGGAGAAAGCTTAGAAGATACCGCTAAAAGAGAAGTGCTAGAAGAAACAGGGTTGACTATTACAAATCTACAGTTCCTAGGTATTTTTTCTGGGCAAGATTATTATGTTAAAATGTCTAACGGGGATGAATTTTACGCCGTTACAGCCGTCTACTATACAAGAAATGTAAAAGGCGATTTAATGATTAATTATCATGAATCAGAGACAATGCAATACTTCTCATTCATAGATTTACCAGATGGCTTAACATCTTCAAATCGGAAGTTTATTGAGAGATATTTATCGCAAATACTTTAGAGAGAAAACTACCAAGTTCTCTCTCTACTCTAATGCTACGTAAAATACTCTAATTTCGCTTGAGGAAAAAATTTTTGCATATAACCATACAAATGTTCCTTAATATCTTCCTCTTCTTCTTTTTGATAAATGTATTTGCCTATACCGTACTTACCCCATTTATACCTTCTTACCGTTTCGTCTAACTCTAGCTTCGTCATAGGATAATTTTTTTCAATCACGCGTTTGGCTGGCTTTGTAAAGCGATGCTGAATAAACTCAAACGTTATATCCTCTCGTACATCTTTTGGCAATTCTGCATCCAATCGCTCAAACATATGGTAGTAACCCTCCTGCCATCCATCATGAAGATAAATGGGAGCAACGATAAAGCCAAGTGGGTATCCTGCCCTCGCCACTTTCCCAGCTGCCTCAATCCGTTTTATTAACGGGGATGTACCTGGCTCAAAATGCTTAATGACATAATCGGCATTTACACTAAAACGAAACCTTGTCTTCCCATTATGCTTCGCGTCCAATAAATGATCCACATGATGGAACTTCGTCACAAATCGTAATTGACCTAATTCATTTTGACCAAAATGCTCGATGGCTCGCTTCAACGTGTGTGTTAGATGATCAATTCCTACAATATCAGAGGTACAGGATGCCTCAAAGCGTGTGATGTCAGGTGCTCGTTCTGCCATATAATGATCAGCCTGCTCCAGAATTTCATCGACATTCACATAGGTACGTATATAAGGTTTAGTGCCCATCGTTGTTTGTAAATAACAATAATGACAATGCCCCATACAGCCTGTTGCAAATGGAATTGCATATTCAGCTGAGGGCTTAGAAGTATCAAATTTTAAGGTTTTCCGAATCCCTACGACTAATGTAGATTTGGCTACCCGATACTTTTGAAAGTCGTTGTCACCTGGAAGATTTCTCACTTGATTGTGCGAGGTTGTATAACGAATTTCGATACCCATCTGCTCAAACTTTTCTTTTAGCTCCTGCCCCAGTGGATACTGGAGTGCATCTGGCTCAAAATAAACAAGCTGAGGGATAAATGGCTTAATCATGGTGGTCCCCCCTCAATGAAAATACTGATGATAGGCTTGCTCAGCCGCCATCTCACTTGAAAAAATCAATAGGTCATTTGTTATTGGATAATATGTTTCAAATAAAAAAAGGGCTAGCTGCTCTGGTTGTTCTGGATGATAAACCACTGCTGCTTCCTGTATATTCGCTACATCCTGAATATGAGGATTACGATAAAAAATATAAACAATATCACCGACATTGTATTGTTGCTGCATCTCTTCACCTTCCTCCGTCTTTCCATTAGTTTGGTGAAAATATATGAAAATTATGTTTATCTAAAAAAATTCTTTTCAAAATTTTAGCTTCTGAAAAACGCGAAAAAACGGGCTTCAATTGTAGCCCGCTTTTTAAAATTTATTTCGATAAATCAATTTTTTTATTTAATAAATAAATAGTTAGACCACCTACAGTCATGGACAATAATTCTCCAACGCCCACTGTAAACCATGTAGCCCAAAAAGGAAGATCATAAAGGATCGTTAATTGGCCAGCAACCGTAAACATTGATATCGCAAAAATCAATGCGGTTACTGCCATTTTTACAATATCATTTGTCATATGTTTCGTGATGCTTCTGCAAAATATTAACACTAAAAAGGTCGCAATCCCACCAATCGGCACATCTAAAATCCATGTTGGCGACATGAAATTAGCGAGTATTACGCCAATCGTCACCGCTGCAACATAGCGCTTATTGTACAATGCCAGATAATTAAACATTTCTGACAAACGCAGCTGGACAGCGCCAAAGCTAATGACTGACAATAAAACAGTTACAGCAACATATAAGGCTGCAACAAGTGCCGTCTTTGTAAGTTCACTTACAGAAATACGGCTAGACTCTTTTACAACAGATGTATTCAATTTTATTCTCCTTTGTAAAATAGCATCTTTGCTATTTTAGTAATAACTACGACCAAAGGAAGAGAGCTTTTAGCCCTATCTGAAGTGCCGTAGTGCAAGCCCATTTTTGCTTACTTGCGTATTATAGCAGAAGAATATCTTATTGAACAATGCTATTTTGTCAGCCATCCGCCATCAATTGGCAGAATAGTTCCATGAATATAATCAGCAGCAGAACTTGCCAAGAAGAGTGTTAAATACGCTACTTCGTACGGTTGTGCCCAGCGACCCGCAGGCGTTTCATCGGCTACCCATTTTGCCATTTCCCCATCCCCTTCAAAATCTGCCTTATTCATGGGTGTTTGGATGGCTCCAGGTGCTATAGCATTGGCACGAATGCCTTCACGACAATAATCTAAGTCTAACTGCTTCGTATAGCCAACAATAGCATGCTTAGAAGCTGTATAAGCTGCACCTCCACCACCTGCAACTAGTCCAGCAATCGATGCCATATTAATAATAACGCCAGCCTTCCTTTCTACCATATGAGGCAAAATCGTATTCGTCACGAAATAAGTTCCCTTTAAATTGGTATTCATAATAGCATCCCAAAGCGCTTCATCTGTATCCAGAGTTTTGGCAAAACCATCTAAAATACCTGCCGTATTACATAAAATATCGATTTGCTTAAATTGCGATATTGCGCTATAAAACGACTGTTTAACATCCTTTTGCTTGCTTACACTGCCTAAACAGTAAAAAAATTGCCCAGGAAATTGCTGTTGTAAATGGATTAAACCAGCTTCGTCCAAGTCAAATCCAAATACATTTGCGCCATTTTCCAAAAAGGCAATGGCCTGAGCCTGACCAATTCCTGAAGCGGCACCTGTAATAAAAACCGTCTTTCCCTGATACTCTTCAAATTTCATAACATCTCTCCTCAAAACAAAAGAAGCCACCTCTGTTGAGATGGTCTCCTTTATTTAATCAACAATGATCCAATCTTCAGCTAATAAATCACAAACTGACGGTGTAAACATTGTATAGCCTTCACCACGTACATTAATTAAAAAATAAGGATTTAAAGTCTCGCCTTCATGCTCACCTTTGCCAACTAGCTTTACATACAATTCAGCGCCCCCCCAGCCCTTACGGATCACTTTTTCTCCTGCTTTTAAGCGTGGTAATATTTCTTCAAACGTCATGCCATTCAACCTCTTTCAACATTCTTTATCGAAATAGTATACTGGAATTCTCAAATGCTGACAACAGTATAATGAGTTGCTAAACATCTTTGTATTTTTATAAGTCATCAGGTAATCGATGCATATACATTTCTAATGCATTTGTATGTGCATTTAAGGTTGCCATTGTGTTTTTATTAGGTTCAGTGTAGATAATAGGATAATCTTTTTCTCTTAGCTTTTCGTTTATTGAAAAGGCTAGTTTTTCCTCATTTACAGAGAATTCAGCCTGTACGCCTGGTTTATTGCCACGAGCATCCAAACGAATCCAACGATTTAAAGACCTTAGATAAACTCCATTTAATGCATGTAGACAATAGCCTTCCTCTGGGGTATGAAAGAGCATTAATCGTTGATAACAAAAACCTGTTGGAATCCCTGCACCTCTTAGCAGCGCTGCTAATAAATTAGACTTTGCGTAGCAGATTCCCTCACGCTCTGTTAGAACTTCTGAGGCTTTACAAGTAATATTTGAACTTTGAATGTCCCAAGAGTGTGATATTTCATCTCTAACAAGTAGGAAAGCTGTCCTCACAATTTCTATTTCCGAAGATTGGTTCTCAAAGATCTCACCAATTTTTTGATAAATTAGTGGATGACGATAATCCACAACATCTAGTTCTTTTAAATAATCTTTTACATTAGCTGACTCAGGAATAAGTTTCATAGAATTCACACCCTTTTACATAATTATACATCATATCGAATTTTTATACAATAATATTTTTTATTTCTTATCCATACTATGGGTTAAATGTTGCCTCCAGCAGCTTTCGGAACGAAAATTATCTCTAATATTGCTGAAAGTTATTCTCCATTAAATAGAACCCTCCCTTCCGTTCATTGAAACTCGATTGGTCAATAAAAGGAAGGTTCTAGATAGTTAACAAAAGGCATCGAGAAATTCACTCTCAATGCCTTTTGTCATAGTATATATATCCAAACTTATGAAAAAATTGTTTTCATTATACGAAATCATAACTTGATTAATTAACTAGATTTTCTGCTAATTCGGTAGATAATAACTTTTATTCACCTAACGTAATCAATATGTAATAAAATCATTAGGAGGAATAATTAATTCATTATTCAGAACATTAACAGTATGCCTTACTAATAAATCTTTCTATTCATTACTTTTTTCATTAAAGTAATTCTATTTGGACTAACTTTCACCATTAATCCCTTACCTTTTGGACAATTGCTCTTTAAGAATATCAGTTGTCAACGCTACAACATTTAAGAAATGTAAATAACTATCTTCAACACTTTGATGTTTTGGAGTAAAGACTGGTGGTTTATCCTCTCTCCATTCGTTAAAATTCCAATTCGTTATCTTTTCTTTAATTAATGGATATAAAGGAGTCTTAGGATAAGGAACAAAGTTATAATGATTATATAACCATACCATGCTTTTGGTTTCGTTTATGAATTTTAATGTTTCATTCTGAGATTCTCTTGTTTCATTCGGTAATCCTGATAAAATGTTTAATACTGTTTTGAAACCTCGATCCCTTAGGCTTTTTAATGCATCCTTAAATACAATAGAACCCTTATGCCCTTTCTTCATTTCCCTCAATACTGTGGAATCAGCAGTTTCGAATCCCATCTCGACCACTTTTACATTTAGCTTTTCCATAGCATCTAATAACCAATCGTTTATTTGTAAAATATGGGTCTGAACAATTAATTTAAATCCATATTCTGGTTTTAATATTTTTAAAAGGTTATTTACTGCTATCTTCGATTGGCCAAAAGTCTTATCACCTATATAAATAATTTTAGTATCAGGATAATACATTCTAATTTCCTCAATTTCTTCTCTTAAAAGTTGTAAATCTACTTCATGAAGTTGCCTTGACCAAGCATCCCCACAGAATGAGCATGAATAAAGACATCCGTGAGAAGCGTTGATTCTAATTAGAGGAACTTTTTTATCGTATGGTTTTAGCAATCTATATTTAGGTTTATAGTCTAATGATATTTGTAGTCTTCCTAATTTTGGTTTTCTACCAACAATCACTTCATTAGAATTCATTATCTCATCATATATTCCATTTCTAGCAATACCTACATATATTTTAGAATATTCTTCATGAGAAGCTAAGTCTGCCATGTTTCCACCAATAACAGTGGTGTACCCTAAACTTTTGAGTTTACTTGAAATATTACTTGTAAAGCTAAAATTTTGTGCCAATGGTGAGAAGAAAATTAAATTTTTACTTGAAACTGAATTAATAATCTTATTTAAGCATTGTTCAACATTAAATTCTTCTTTCGATAAATCTAAGAATATAGTATCATCTCTATCAATAGCACCATCCATATGTGCTACCCACAATGGCATTTCCCATAATTCTCCATCATTTATATAATATTCAGGAAAGACTTGTTGATACTTTTTGTTATAATACTCATAGTATTCAGACAGTTCAGGTAGCGGCTCTCCCTGTGAAGGAAAAGGTAATTGGACAAGAATTACATTCACTTTTTATCACTCTTTCTCTCATTTATATAATTCTTTATGACGCAGTTCTAGCCCCTTCAACCATTTCACTGCTTGATTATGGATTATTGGGTCTTCTGCTTTAATAGCTGCTAACAAGGGTACTCTTTCAAACCCGTGCTGAATTTTAGGTTCATAAGGGTCCCGTCCTGCTTGAATTTCATTACAGTTTAGCATTAGTGCTCTCTTTATACTTTCTTCATATAAAAAATGAGATTGTTGATATTCTTTTAATAAGCTCCTATTATGACCCGCCAACCAAATATAATATTTACAATTCCAAAAAAAATTAATGTGAACTCCAATTGGTTCTCCCGCGGGACTTAGGGCAACTAGTATATCCAACCCCTTTGGCCAGCTATCTAATAATGAAAAAATAAACTCCTTCGGTAATACATCAGGATCAACACCATCTTCGATTAGAATATTATGTACTAACTCTGCGATGTTATTTCTGTATTTTATTTTATAGCTGTCTAGGGTAACTCCAGTTGATTTTGCTTTATTAATATAAGACCTAACTCTACCTCTTCTTTTTTTAGTCAGATACTTCGTTGGATCCCCGTTTATATTCTGTAAATCCCTAGTAGTAATAGAATGAAATTCACATAAAGTAAATTTTTCATTTTTTAAAAAATTAACCAAATCCAAATTTCTTACATCTATGCCTGCAAATAAAAGTGCACTGTCTTCAGCTCTAGTAAGTTTATATGCTTGACTCAAAGATTCCTTTAATACACTTAAATCACTATATAATGGGGCACCATACCATCCAACTAATGCATGTGACATGAAGATTTTGTGTTTAAAACCTCCAGATTTATTTTTATAGTAATCTAGGCGGGGGCAACTTTTATAAAAGTAAAGGGGAATAATCGAATTATTTCCAGAATCTTCATAGTATATATGGTATGGAATGAAATCCCCCTTCCAACTATCTTCAAATAATTTAAGCATAGAATAACTTTGAAATGGATGTCCTTTATCCCATACAATTTTATCCCATTTACTTTGCAACCCATTATCTAATACATTCATACCATTAGTTTTCTATTCCACAAGTTTTTTAAGTATCTTTCATAGCTAATATCATTTGTATCTTCTAAAACAATACACAATGGAAGGATTAATCGTTCACTTCCTCCATTAAATCCTCCATGAAGTAAAGATAAATTATTTCCTATTACTAGATCTAACTGCTCACTGTAAACTTTTTTTTCATATTTGTTAATAAACTCTTCATAACTTATACCCATAGTTTCTTTTAATATGTGACACAAAACTCTTAAAATATTACTATTACACATTTGACAAGAACAACTTTGTTGAATATCAATTAGCTTTTTATGATTACTTAATATATCCTCTGATATTTGTTCTGAAGTTGAATGTAGAGAAAGTGCATGATACATTAAGTCCTTTGCTCCTAATGCCGCTGCCATATTCAAATATCTATTGTTATGAATATTTTGTTTATTTAAAGAATAACTTATGTTGCTACCCAGCCACTTTTGTAAATCAACTATAGACGGCACTTCTCCAGCATGCTGATACTTATAAGCATCTTCTACTATCTGAACCCAATCGTAATATGTTGTAATACTATCTCGTTCCCCTGGATTTAGAATAAGAATTCCCTGAATAATTTTATGCATATGAGTTGTATAAAAACTCTTATTAGAAAAAATTCTAGACTTATTTTCCCATTCAGGTACATCAAATATACTTGGTGTCAAATACGAACAATGCCCGCCATCATGATGAGGTAATAGAGTTCTGCTGCCATCTTCTTCTCTTACTACTGTTTTTTGTTCTTTATCTATTTCCAGACTAATACTTTTTGGTGCGCTGTTGTCAATTAAATATGGAATTAATCTATTTAGAAGTTTAATAGCCAACTCTTTTGTTCTGTCAGCATTAAAGTTTAGTTTACTTAACTTTAATACCAGACCACCTCTGCCAAATATAAGCAAATTTGATAGGTCTCTATAAAATCCGTCGCATTTTTCTGAAATTTTTTCAGCCATTAAAATTTCATCAGCAAAAGTTTTTTCTACTAGAAATTCATAATTGTTTAATAATTGTTCCATGTTCTTACAACTCCCTCTTAATTTCTTTTAATATTGATGAAACCCTCTTCAATTGGATATCAGCCCTAATTGGATCAGGTTCTTCTGATAAAAAAACAACAGATAACATTATTGCAGTATCTAATTGATATACAAGCATAGATAACTTTTCAACCTTGGGCATTTCACCATACCCTTCCATAAATTCATGGAAGCATTCTCCGTACTCTTGAAGTCGGGCAATTTCTAGTACTGGATACCCAATCAAGGCATTACTCCAATCAGTAAAAAGAAAGTTACTGTCATATCTTTTTAATATATTTTGAGGTCTAACATCCATATGGAGTAAACTCTTCTCATCTTCTAAATGATTAATACTTGAAGACAATAATGATATAGGCGGAAGAGAATTTTCCGAAAAACCAAAATGTGTTAATATATCAAATCTTTTGTATAACCTATATATAATCAGTTCATTTATATTAGTGAATCCTTCCATAGCAACAAGATTTATCTCTGGCGCTTTAAACGAATGAAGAGTTCGAGTCAATTGACCAATTGAATAAAAATCCTTCTCCGTTGATTTGGAAATATCAGTTAATAATTCCATTATAATAAAAGGTATATTATTACTAGATTCGAAATGAAAAATTTCTGGTACAGGAAAAGACATATTTTTTAAATAACTAAGAAGTTGATATTCCTGAGTATACAAAGACATTGCACTAAAATTCTGATCATTATCATTGTTAAAGATAATCTCTTTGGGGATTTTAATAGCTACATCCCTTTTCTCTTTTATTGAATAAGCCTTTAATATAGTGGACTCCAAACCTTCATTAAAATTTTCCAGACTTTCTATTTTTATTCCCAACTCTTCTAAGTTTTTTGTAAGATACTTTAAATTTTTACTCATCTTCTAGCTCCTCAAAGAATATATATTCATGTAAAAACCTAGAAACTAAATTAGAAGTTAATTCGCTAGAATCATATTGAGGATTTACTTCTACTATATCCAATGCACATACTGAATAGTTTTTTAGTATATCAACGATTTCCATAAACTCTAATAAATTAATTCCACCAATAGTGATATGACCAGTTCCTGGAGCGTATGGATTATCACAAACATCAATATCAATAGAAATATAAAGAGAATCAGTATTTTCAGAAATTTTATCTAATGTATCAATTAAGCATTTCTTAAAGGAGGTTTTTCTAATTTCATCCATGTTTTTCACAGTAACATTGTTATCAAGTAAGAAATTATACTGTTCATTACTTGTAAAATCACCTACACCCACAAAGCCCATAAAATAACCTTTCATATAAGGTAATTCAAAAATCTTTCTAGCATTCGTACCATGGTAGTACTCCCCATTTAAAATTGAGTATTTACCGAAATCAAAATGGTTATCAATTTGTATATAGCCAATTTTCCCCTTTCCTTTCTCAATAGCTGCTTGATAAGTAGCGTGAAAATTAGGGAAGCTTAATGTATGTTCTCCTCCTAACATAATTGTACTTTTACTTAACAATGCAATTGAATAAGCTTCAGACATAATAGATTGCATTTGTTTTAAAGTATCATTAGGATAAACATGTAAATCTCCATAGTCGTAACACTTCGGATTTCTAGTAGTATATAGCCTTCCATTTCTCATGTTTCTAAGTACTGGTTGATTCCTGCTTTTTTCTTGTGCAGAATACTTCAAACTAGCTTGTCTTATGTTATTAGGACCATATCTAGAGCCTATACGCGAAAATGAAGTTGAATCAAAAGGAACAGAATAAATAGCTATATCTGAGTTTTTTTGTTCTTTTAGACGTGCTATATCCATATTAAATAAGGATAGGCTACTATTTCCCCAACCTGGTAGTGGATCTTCAAAATATAATTTCCAATCATTCTTTGTAATCTCTAAATTCATTGTTTTCTCCTTTTAAATTTAAAATTTTAGCATTTCTTATACATTTGTATAGTCAAAATCTAAGAGGAAATACAGCTTACTAATGCAAACAATTACAAAATAAATAGATATGAAATGTTTTTATTTATAATATTAATATATTATTTTACATTAATTCAATAATATTACATTTATATTTTAAAAGAAAAGCGAAAACTCACATATCGTAATTGATGTCGTGAGGAGTTTCTGCTTAGTGCACCAACTTTGTACAAGCTTCTTTCGAAGAAACTTGTTAAGATTTGCAAAAAGTTGTTCTATTGCTGATGTAGCAATTTATTTTTTCTTTATATTTGAAAACAGATTACTGATTTTGCCACAAGTGTCTTTTAATGAATAACCCATTAATAACTTTTATTGCATTTTTTGGAATATTTTAATAAGATAATAGCACAATATTTTAAAAATTTCAAATATTTTTCTATTAATTTCTAAATACGGAATAATTTCCTGAGATATCTTTTTCATTTCTGTTATTTCCCTAAAATAAAAAAAGGCTGTAAGCAAACTCTTAACTTTTGAGTATGCTTACAGTCCAAAATACCTTTTTAAACAATGCTCTCTTAACTCAAATACTTCTTCATCTGTACCTGCTCTGTTGTCACTTCAAGCCCATTTTTAATGAAATAATCCGTTGCAGGGTTATTTACCAAAAAATTCACTGTAGTGATCTTTACCTTTTGATTCGTTATAGTTGATAGGAAGTACGGAATATCCTCCACCTTGCCATTTTCCAATAGTTCTAACTGGTACAAAATGATTCTGTCAACAGCTCCCTCCTGATTCCATACTGTTCTGTATAGTAGATAACCTATAGCTTCTTCGTGGTCATTATAAAAAATTTTCGCTTCTCCTTGTTGATTGCTCTGCCAGCTACATTGCCATGGTACGTCTTCCCGATAAACGGGTAAATACGCAAGCTGCTCTGGTCTTATCGTTTTCACCTGCAATACCCTTTGCTTGTCAACTTGCGCTTCAAAGTCTCCATTTAAATAGAGTAGATGATTTGTAATTACATAGCCAAATTTCTTATATAAAGCGATGGCAACCTCATTCTCTTTAATAGCTTCCATGGTTGCTATTTCAACGCCCTCTCTTTCATAAATGGCTATAGTTTCTTCCATTAAAGCTCGAGAGACACCCTTTCCACGATAATTCGGAGAGATGCCTGTTCCTCCATTCCAAGAAGTTTTCTTGCCATCAATTTGTCTAAAACCATTCATCACAATGCCAACTGGCTCATCATTTGCAAATGCAACAATTGACAGCCTTGGTGATAATCCTTCTCCCACAAGCCGGGTTAAAAACGTCTCTTCACTCATATCAATCTTGACAAAATACCCTTCAAAGCCTTTATTCCAGGCATGTAGTACTTGTTCTAGTGTGCTTTGTGATACTGTTTTGATTCTCATAATTCTCCTCATTTCAATGTAAAATTACTGGTAATTGAGTCGAGCTAAATTCTCCAAAGTCAGTTTTTTGACAATTTCGTAGCCATTTCCAGCACCAAGGGGCTTCACAACAACCATCCCCATATTTGAAATATGCCCTAACCCTATACCTTTTGGAAAGCTATGGGCAATAATCACTTGATTCTTTCGATATGGAGGCTTTTTTTCTAATACAGCCTGTAAGTTTGACAGTATTCTCGCCTGTTCATTTAGAGGGATTTTTCCACCTAATGAATAGATATCAAACCAAAAAGGGTCAATTTGTATACATGTGTTTGGAAATGCAAGCTGAGCCGTCTCAATTGTACGGCAAAAAGGACTTGCAATTATCAGCGGAGCAACTGGAATTTGCCAATGCCTCAGTAGTTGTCCAAAATATATTGCCTCCCTCCGCCCCTCCTCAGATAGATTTCTCTGACTCATACAATCTTGAAAACTTAAATTCAGCTGATCTATACCGACTGTTGCTTCTCCATGTCGTGCATATAAAATGAATCCACCTTTTCTCCATAAATCAAGATCTGATATATTCAATTTTTCTTTCCTCCTAATAATACCATTTAGCTTCATAGTAATATATGAATCCGCTGTCAGAAAGAATCACTACATAGCCAAAAAAGCTTCCTACAATATAGGAAGCCTAAGTCGTTTATTTTATTGGAATATTTACAATGGCAGTTGTCTCTAAATGTTTTGATGAATCAATCGAAATTTGCCCATTATATTTATGGACAATTTCATTGACAATAAATAAGCCTTGCCCTCTAATTTTTCCATTTCCTTGCTTTTTAGTGGAAAATCCTTGCTTAAATATTTGGGAAGCATTTAAAATATTTGGCCCCGTATTGGTAACTTTAAATTTATAATACATATCATCTGCATTACAACAAATGGTTATCTTACGCTGCCCCTCTGGTAATTCCGTTGCCGCGTCGATGGCATTATCAATTAAATTGGATAAAATTTTGATTAAATCCGTTGTCTTTATTTTATTAAAATCGTTCTGCGAAATGGTGAAATCCATATCGATATTATGATTTTGCGCTGTTAATTTTTTCGTTTGCAATAAAATCGATAAACCTGGATGATTAATATTTAGCTTCAATGACTTAATCGCCTGCACCTCTTTCGACAATGATGATAAATACTGTTTAGCCTGCTCAGGTTTATCTAATTGAAGAAATCCATGCAACACTTGTATATGATTGGTAAAATCATGTCTTAGAGAGGATACAGAAGTAATTAAAGTCTTAATTTCAGCTTGATAGGTATCCTCCGTTGCACCAACCTCTTTAGCAACTTCTTTTTGATACCATCTTTGTAAAAATAAAAATGAACCAATCACGATTAAAATAAATACACCATTAAAAATAAAGATAAAGAGATTGTCCTCTATTACTTTTCCCTTTATGCCATTCAGTGTATCTGCACTAATATCAATGCCAAGGTATGCAATAATCGTTCCAGTTTTATCTCTAATTGGTGCTCCAACTGAAAGGTAAGAACCATGGACAGAATCTGGTATTACCTCTGTTACATATGTTTCACCCTTATAAGCCCTTTGTACTTGCTGCTCAGGAACCGTACAGATCTCCCCAATATCAAAGCCTTCTGTTAATTCGCTAGGCATCCCCATAATCATGGCATGTGAAACCTTTGGATTATCTACCTTTAAGGTATAAACAAATAATGCACCAAGTTTAATTCTCGCATCATTTAAAAAGTTCCGTAATTCCCAATAATAATCCGTCTTTTCTGGATTATTTAAAAATTGTTGGTACGCCTCCACGTCAATAGAGGATGCAATCGAAATAGCAGCTTCAAGACTTTGGTTCGCAATGGATTCTTCCACTGTTTTTTTCATCTTAATATAAGATGTAAAGATATTTAAACTTGTAAACAATAGTAATAAAATAGTTGATAGGATTAGGATTAGTTTTAATTTTCGGTTTTTCATACTAAGTGGTACTTCCTCATCTCTGGAAATGAATAATGACATGATGTAGCTGGAGCAAGTTTTTTTGATCTTGAAAATTGTATAACAGCTAATGACAACTGAAACAAATTTGAATATAGCAGTAATATTATACTATAATAAATTACCCATAGCGTAATGGCGTTCGGATTTTTTCGAGCTTGCTCGAAAAGCTCCTCTTCAAAATCCGTGATATCCTCTGAAGGCTTTAACTTGATTCAGCGTACATTGGTACACACTGAATAGGAAACAATCACATTCATTTCGCCATCTATAGGCTGGAAGTCTTCTGCTGAACCCAGATAAACTTCCTTTTTAGTTTGGATACCGTTCTTCATTTAGAGTATATTTCTTGTTTATCCTACTTTATCAAAATCATAAAAGCAATTTTTATTTTTAGTGCAAAAAAAGAGAGTAGCATGTAAGCTACTTCCTTTTAGAAAACATGTATGATTTTTACACACAGTTCAACTTCTTTATTTTGTATAGATGATCCCTTTTATCTCTTTTGGAAGCGTTAGAGCTCCTTCCAAGTAGTCTTTAAATGAAAATGCTATTGGTTGTGCATTCCCACCAATCCCAACAAGGATCTCTAATGTTTTAGGTTGATAAATAATCGTATGTAATGTGCCAAAGTATTCGTGATAATTATGATAAAATAATGGTGAATTTTCAGCATTAAAATGTTGATAGAGGGCGGTTGTTGTAAGTTCTTCTTCCAGTAATACCGTTAAAAATTGCTTTCTATGAATAGAGCCTTCTATCATTTTCTTATTTTTTTCTATTAAATGTATAGATTCAAAATGATTTGTACAAATTAAAGGATTTTCCTGCTTTATTATTTGCTTCTGTGGAGAGGCTTCCACTACTACAGCTCTCCCACTACAATCTGTCATAGAATAATTATAACAGTAACCGTGTGGAATTTCCTTTATTAACATGCATGCCTCTTCAATTGTTTTACATTGCTCTAATAGTACACGAACAATTGTAGAAGCAATAAAGCCTTCTTCAGAGTGTTCATGATTAACAAAATGCAGACCAACAACTAACCCGTATTCATTCATCCCATCTAGTCTACCGATAATTTGCTGACTAAACCCGATACTTGCATAACCATTCACTGGTTTAGAGAAAACAAACCTAGCATCGTATAAAGCTGGACTGAAATCATAATTACGGATGTACATTCCATCACGCACAAATGCTGTACAGCCCATCTCTGGAAAAGTAATAGTATAGCCACTGAACAATCTAAGCACAGTGTCTATCGATAGAGCTGCGCCAGCACTCAAGCCTTCCATCTCATGGATTATCTGTGGACAATGCTTTTGTAAAAGTTGTTTCGCTATTTGAGTATTAGTAGACCTAGTTAAGTGCATTAATACATCTTTTTGCATTTGCAATAAAGATAAGAGCTCTTTGCTTTGCTGTAAACCAATTTGGTAGTAGCTACCGTTCACATCTTCAACTTTGACGATTAACTCTTCATAACCTGACATTCAATTCTCTCCCTTAATTAACTTATTTTCTAACATCATAAAGCTTCAAGTTAATTGAAGGTCAAGAAAATGTTAGATGGAACCAAGGGAATGGGCTAGATATAGTCAACTATACCTAGCCCATTTTTTTATTTTTTCGAGATGTTCTAGTTTTATCCTGCAAATTTAAAAATGCTGGACGTTTACCATAGCCTTTAGGAGATAATCTCAATAAAGATTTTTTCATATCTTGCCAATTTAAATCTGCTCCTACATTTAAGTAAGGAATGCCAAGGACTCGCAAATTTGCCGTATATAGAAGAATGAAAAAAATTGCTATAAAAAAGCCATACAGGCCGAAAAATGCTGCTGCTAATATAATAATAATGCGAAATATACTCATTGCCGTGACAAAGGATTGATTGACAAGCGTATAGGCTGCAATACTCGAAATAGCAATTACAACTATCATTGGAGGACTTGTTATACCAGCTTTAATGGCTGCATCTCCAATGATTAGACCTCCAACGACACTGATTGATCCACTAACGATACTAGGAAGACGTATATTTGCCTCACGGAACATTTCAAACATAAATACCATTAGTAGTATTTCTAGAATCGTTGGAAACGGAAGCCCTGTCCTTGATTGTACAACTGTTGCTAAAAGAATTAAAGGTAATTGATTTTGATGATAGGTCGTAAGCGCAAGCCAAAAGCCTGGTAAAAGCACGCTAATTAATATGCCAACAATGCGTAGCAGTCTTTCCATTGAACTAACAATAATCGGAAAATAATAATCCTCTCCTGATTTAAATACTAGCAGCACGTTAGCTGGCGTAATAATGGCATAAGTGACACCATCCACCATTATCACAATTCTACCGTTAATTAGGGCCTGTAAAGCAAAGTCAGGACGACCTGTATAATCATGTCTGGGAAGAATTTTTGCACTTTGCTCGATTCTCTCCATTAAAATATCTCCACTAAACACAATATCCGTATCTACTTTTTGAAGATTTATTTTGATGTCCTCTAGCATTTTTTTATTAACAATATCATCCATATAAAGGATTGCTACAGTTGTTTTAGAACGCTTGCCGATTTCATATGTTTCAACACTTAGCGAATTTGTAGGTAATCGTTTTCGTAATAAAGCAATATTAATATCGATATCCTCAATAAAATCGTCTCGCGGACCCTTTATGACCAATTCAAGGGCTGTTTCTCTAGGCTCCCGATTTGGCTTTTTAGGAATAAAACTTGTTAATAATAATTGTTCATCTTCAAAATACAGCAACACATGCCCTTTATAAACTTTGGTAATGATGTCCTCTTTTTCAGAGATTTTTTTCAAATGAGGAATGTGTAGATGATTTAAAATATCTTCCTCTAATAATTCACCTGAAGTTTTTTCAAGCATCGATTGGAGCTCTTGAACAATAACGGTTTGTAGTAATTGCTCATTAATCATAGCATCACAATAAATAACATGTACTGTATGTTGCTGCATTGTATACCTTTGAAAAATCACATCAGCAGAGCGTTGAAATAGTGCCTTCAAAGTTTGCAAATTTACGATTTGTTCCATTTGAATATTCCTCATCTCCTACTGAATCAGTTTCAGATTCGTACATGCATCCATATACTTACACCATATTTTCCCCATGCTTGTTTAAAATATTCAGGTTTTAAGACAGATAAGATACTTTAGATGAATAATTTCATTTAGATAATTTCAAACTATGTTTTAGCCAATCATTCTCTTTAAATTCGCCATTTCAATAGCAGACATTGCGGAATCATAGCCTTTATTACCTGATTTTGTACCTGCACGCTCAATAGCTTGCTCAATATTTTCAGTTGTCACAATGCCAAAAATGACGGGCACATTTGTTGTTAATGATACATTGGCAATCCCTTTTGCTGATTCATTGCATACATAGTCATAATGTGTTGTTGAGCCACGAATCACTGTTCCTAAACCAATAATGGCATCATATTTCTTTGTTTCCGCAAGCTGTTTCGCAATAAACGGAACCTCAAATGCACCTGGAACCCAAGCTACATCAATAAAGTCCTCATTTACACCGTGTCGCTTTAAACCATCGAGTGCCCCGTCTAATAATTTACTTGTTATAAATTCATTGAATCGACCTACTACGATAGCAATTTTTAAGTCAGTACCAATTAATTGTGCTTCAAATGTTTTACCCATTTCTAAATTCTCCTTTTTTAAATTGTAATTTTGAGATTTTGCTGGCGATATAACGCTAA
Organism: Lysinibacillus sp. GW821-FHT14F06; assembly: GCF_058803665.1. Classification (NCBI taxonomy): domain Bacteria; kingdom Bacillati; phylum Bacillota; class Bacilli; order Caryophanales; family Bacillaceae; genus Lysinibacillus; species Lysinibacillus sp. GW821-FHT14F06. Next base: position 59,591 of record NZ_JBXAPF010000017.1, on the reverse strand, counting down.
TTCTTCAATTGAAATTATTTTTAGTTGATGATGCGCTGCATAGTTGACTAGTTCATTGAAGCGAAGCATTTTGCCATCGTCCCCCATAATTTCACAGATAATGCCTGCGGGGATACTGTGACAAAGCTTAGCTAAATCAATGGTTGCTTCAGTGTGACCTCTACGCTCTAACACACCATTGTTCTTTGCGATTAACGGAAATACATGGCCTGGTCTACGAAAATCATTTGCCTTCGCTTGTGGTTCAATCATTTTTTTTATTGTCATTGCGCGTTCAAAGGCGCTAATTCCTGTCGTTGTATCCATATAATCGATACTAACTGTAAATGCTGTTTGATGATTGTCTGTATTGTTACTTACCATAGGTTGTAAGCCCAATTTTTGTGCGAGCTGCTCTGTGATCGGTGTGCAGATAAGACCTCTTCCATATGTCGCCATAAAATTTATCGTTTCAGGTGTCATATACTCTGCTAAAGCCAGTAAATCCCCTTCATTTTCTCGATCCTCATCGTCTACTACAATAATCATCTTGCCCTGTTTTAAATCCTCTATTGCTTCTTCAATTGTGTGCAGCATTATTGGCACCTCCTTACCGTTCATCGTTTAAAATCCGTTTTGCGTTAAAAAGTCTCTCGTAATAGTCGTTACTTCGTTCCTACGCTTTAGCTGGTGCAAAATATATTTTCCAACTAAATCCGTTTCAATATTAACGGAAGCGCCAATTTTCTTCATACCTAAAATTGTTTCCTTATACGTGTGAGGTATCAGTGATACTGTGACACTTTTTTGCTCAACGTGAAAAAGTGTTAGGCTCGTACCATCAATCGTAATGGAGCCTTTTGGAATACAGTAGTTTGTTAAATCCTCGGATAGCTCAATATCGATATAAACTGCGTTTGCTAATGGTCGTTTACGTACTATTTTCCCTATTCCATCAACATGTCCTGCTACAAAATGACCACCGAATCGTCCATTCGCAGGCATGGCACGCTCTAAGTTAACTGGGTCACCTACAGCAAGCTGCTGCAAATTTGTTGCCTTCACCGTTTCTGTCATAACATCCATCGTCAACTCTTGATTAGTAAAGTTTGTCACTGTTAAACAAACACCATTGACCGCTATGCTGTCTCCGAGCTTTACATCCTCCACCATTTTTGCTGAAAGGACTGTAATTTTCATACTTTGCTGATCGCTTTGCAAGGTTTTTACTGTACCAATATCCTCAATAATCCCTGTAAACATTTTTCCACCTACTTTCTTTCCACGCATTAAGGGCTCTATCCATTAATTTTTGAGGTCAATCCATCACTTAACTAATTCTATCCATTACTTTCAGCGTTCTCTGTCCCTCCTTACAGCCAATACCAAAAAAACCCCTTCACATGAAAGGGGTTAGGGAGTTCATATAAATAAGACGTCAGCAAATAAACCTTAGAATTTTATATTTTTTCCATAGGCTGCCATCTCATCGTTCTTCTCCCATCCAGACTATCACTGTCGGTTTTGGATTTACACCAAATCAGCTTTCGCTCACGGACTTTGAATTGCTTCATCACCGCCGATTGGGAATTTCACCCTACCCCGAAGAACATCTTACTATTTAATTTATTTTTATTCGCTAAATAAAAAAACCTCCCAATCTCAACGACGGGAAGTTAACATAAAAGCATAATCAAATAAACCTTATAAATTCATACGAATTTAAAAAGTTTGCACTTTTACCCTTCTCCCATCCAGACTATCACTGTCGGTTTTGGATTTGCACCAAATCAGCTTTCGCTCACGGACTTTGAATTGCTTCATCACCGCCGATTGGGAATTTCACCCTACCCCGAAGGATTTTATTTAGCTTATTCTTTACGATAACACTATTTTATAATATTATCCACAAAATTCTTTACAAAAAATTTCTGATAAATTTCATCCACATACGCTCTAATATTCTTTTCGTATACTGGATATTCTACTTCGAGTCTTGCAGCCACATGCTGTGATGCCTTTGCGAATAAATCAAAGGCTTGAAATAACGCCTGCCATATAGCTTTTTTAGAGGTTAGCTCAAAGGTCCCCATTAATTGAGAAACTTCCTTTGCCTGTAAATATTGAGATAAATACTTATAACTTTTGCCAACACTTAAGCTAAATTCTGTTTCAAAGCCAACGCGCCACGATAGCATTCGAAGTAATTCTTCACGTAAAATATGTTCAAAATGGTAATTGGCAAAAAGAAGTTCATTGCGACAAATGCCTTTTACAACATAAGTTGAAACCATCCAAAATTCATTGCAACAATCATCAAATGAACGTGCACTTGGCTTTTGTACATGGTACGTAACATCTGTTGCCTCAGGAACATTTATACAGCGCTGGTCTTTATCCAGAATGATTTCTAAAAGTCCATCACTTTCAAGATAAAGCTCCAATTCTTCAATAGGAACTAGTGTCAAATCAATTTTTGAATGATCGGTAAATAACATTAAATAGGAAAACCAATTGCCTAGTTCTGGTGGAAATAATTCCATATCCTCTGGTGTTTGCGTTATTAATCGCTCGCCTAAGAAATCGATCCATTTATTATTTCCAAGAAAGGTAGCCATATCAGTTACAACAAAGGAAATATCATAATCCTGAAAATCATTTCTTGGCACATTGTGATTTGCTCTTGAGCCCTCCATTCCGACTACTCGAACTCGTTCATCATTATTGGCAAAATTTAACAGTTTATCAATAGGTCGATTATTTTCCATATACTTTCTCCCTTGCTAATATATCTATTATTATAGTAGCAAATATTCACTTACGTTTCCGTCATAATGCCACATTGACATGCAGTACCTGACCAGTAACAAAAGAAGAATCATCAGAAGCTAAATAAATATAGGTAGGTGCAAGCTCAAATGGCTGACCTGCTCGCTTCATCGGCGTTTCTAAGCCAAATGTTTTGACATATTCTGCTGAATAGCTTGAGACAATTAGTGGTGTCCAGATTGGACCAGGAGCAACTGCATTCACTCGTATTCCCTTACTCGCTAACTGTAAGGACAAAGATCTAGTGAATGAAACAATCGATCCTTTGGTGGAGGAATAATCGACAAGTAACGGAGCTCCAGCGTAAGCTGTCACGGAAGCAGTGGAAATAATTGCCTCACCCTGCTTCATATAAGGTAATCCTGCCTTTGTCATATAAAAATGCGAAAAAATATTGGTTTCAAACGTATCATACAATTGTTCATTTGAAATATCCAAAATGCTTTGCTGCGGAAATTGGTCACCTTGATATAAAATCAAGTATATCTAGCTTACCAAAACAGTCAATCGTTTTTCTTACTACTTTCTTAGAAAACTCAGGATGACGTAAGTCACTTCAATCAATAGAATGGACTGCCCATCTGCCTCCACCATTTGCTTTGTTGCTTCTGCATCAGATCGCTCATGTGGCATATAGGTAATAGTCATATGGGCTCCTTCCTTTGCAAACCCAATAGCAATAGCACGACCAATTCCACTATCTCCCCCAGTAATTATAGCGATTTTCCCCTGTAATTATCCGCTTCCCTTGTAGGCCAGGTTGTCAGAAATAGGAACTGGCTGCACAAGGAGCTGCAGCAACTGGCTCATCCTTTGTCTTTAAAATAAGCTTTGTATTAGCCCTAGTTAATGTAATACTTTCATTGTTTATGAAGAAAACACAGTAAATGAAACTCATATATGCAAAAACCAAAGACTTTTATTTGAAGTTCTTTGGTTTTTTGCATTTCAATAAAGGTATTTTTCTGTATTTCTTTAAAACGAAGCTTTTCATTATTCAATAGAGGCATTTTTCGATACAATATTTACCACAGTGATACATACTCAAAAAAATTACGCATCCAGAGTCATTTACCACCACCTGCTTCATATGCTATAGAATCATGTCATTATACGTTAAAGGTACGTAACATTTTCAAGCACTAAGCGTCTATACAACTAGAACATAAAGGAGAACATTTTCAATGAAATATATCATCTTTGATTTTGATGGAACATTGGCTGATTCTACGGCTGTATTTGCATCAGCTTGGAATACACTTGCACAAAAATATAAATTTAAAGGAATAGAGTTAAAGGAAATCGAATCATTGAAAAAATTATCCATAGCGGAGCGCAGTAAATTATTTGATTTTCCAATGTATAAATTACCCATGATTTTACCTCAATTTTATCGTTTGTATCGTCAGTCTTTAAATGAGGTACATCTTTATGAGGGAATCAAGGATGTGCTAATGGAAATTGATAAAAGAGGCTATAAAATCCTTATTATTTCGTCCAACTCTCAGGAAAATATTTTAGAATTTCTAAAAATGAATGACATTCATTGTGTATCAAATGTACTTTGCTCAAATCGTATTTTTGGGAAGGATAAAGTGTTGAAGAAATTTTTAAAGGACTCTAGTAGTACTGCATCAGACGTTTTATATATAGGGGATGAACAAAGAGATATTGTAGCATGTAAAAAAGTCGGGGTACCAATTATTTGGGTTTCCTGGGGATATGATTCTATTGAGGTGATTCAACAGGAAGAGCCTGAATATAAAGTAAATGCTCCACAGGAAATTTTAGATATTATTTAATCAAGAAGGGGGTATAGCCGTTAAATGAATTGGCTATACCCCTCTTTTTAATTTTTCACTTCACTAATGTGCATTAATTTTTCTGCTGTGCTATTAACACCTTTATAGGCATCTGTTAATTCATACATACTCGTAGAAAATTGTTGAGTAAATGCTGCAATTTGATTTGCTGATTCGTTAACTTGATCTATAGCTTGTTTAATACTCTCTAATTGGTTTGTAATGCTATCCGCACTTTCGGTACTACTTTGAGACATTTTTTGAATCTCAGTAGCTACTACTGCAAAGCCACGTCCATGCTCACCAGAACGAGCTGCCTCAATGGATGCATTTAGTCCAAGAATTTTTGATTTCATGGCTAAATCTTTAACTAAATCTACAATGGCATTAATTTGTTGAATATCACCAGTCATGGACTCTGAGAACCTAGATAGTTCCTCTAAGCGATTGGAAACATCTACACTTGCCTTTGCTAATTCTTCATTCGTTGCAGTCATTTCTTCCACTGAGCTCGATAGCTCGGTTGCTAGTAATCGCATATGATCCATTTTTTCATTTGAAAGGATGGCACTGATAACACCGATTACTTGTCCACCTTCAAAAATAGGCTGTGCAGATGCAATATAGGCCATGCCAAAATCCTCAGTACTTCGTTCTTCTCGAATAAATCTGCCCGAGCTAAGCGCCTTTTCAGTTGTTGTTCCACGATATTTATCTACAGGATCACCAACACAAACCTTTAAATCCACTTGTTTACCTGGCTTATAGGCAATGACTCTCTCTGTGTCTGCAACAATTATACAAGCATCTTCTGGATAGGTTACCTGGTAAAAATCGATTGAATCTATTGCTGCCTGTAGCTTTGCATGCATTGTCTTTTCCCCTTCCCCATTCACACGATTAAGGTTCATCCATCATATGAGGTGATAAAAAGCGTCAAAATATTTTTTAAGAACCATCAATAAAATATCCCCAACACATCTGCATGGCATATATGCTGGATGAACCACCATTATACTGAAATACCTCAATTTAACTATAGCATGACACTTTTAAAAAGACACCTTTGGCAGAGGTGTCTTAAGCATTAATTATGTTTTTTTCAATAATTCTACATATTTTTTTGCTGTCCTTATCTCCACAGTTAAAAAATTATCCCCATAAATAGATTTGATTAAAAATGGTACGTCACTTGTATTGTGAAACCTAAAATCTAAGCCTCCATAGGAAACCGTAGCATCCCTTCCCTTTGGCACATAGCCAACATCTAAGGAATGATGATGTCGTTCCACAAACTTAATTGGCAACTGATCTACTGCATTAAACAAGGTCGAAGAGGTTTGACAAATACCACCACCAATACCCATCACCACCTTCTTATTGATGATTTCTGGTGCAGGCTGATAACCATTGTCTTCATCTCTTGGTCCAACAACAGTGTTAAATGAAAAATAATCCTCGCTTCCGACAATAACATTATGAATTGCTTTAGCAGATAATTCGATGTTTTTATTTCTTCCTACATCAGCACGATTAAAATAAGTGGTATAGGATGCGACAATGGTTTCCTCCAAATAAGGAATATCCTCCAGATAATAACCGCTTTCTGTTATATAAAGCGGCATCACTACTTTACCACCAGATGCTGATGCCTCTAATATTCTAGCTACCAATTCTTTTTCTTTTAAAACCATTAAAGGACTGCCCTTTATTATTTTTCCATTATCATCCAGCCTATCAAGTATCATGCGTTGATCATAACCAGCTGTTTCTCCATTGCCTCTTGCCAATGCTCTTGCTAATTGTTCAATTTCCTTTGTATACGATGGCATATTTCTTTCGAAGCCCATTTCATTTGGAGTAATGGTCTGTATAACCGCATTTGTAGAGGGATCAACAATTTCTACAACAGTCTCCAATTGTTGCTTTTGCTCATACGTAACAGCCTGTTTGTTTTCCTTTTGTTCCTGCTCTAAATCTTGTACTTCTTGCACTTGTTGTTTCTCATTCTCTGGTTCTCCTTGACAACCGATTAGTCCAATAGTGCATAACATAAACAGTGTGACCATCCACTGTTTTTTCAATAGCAAGCACCTACCTCTAACGTTATAGTACAGAGACATCTTATTCGTTTAATAGTGATAGTGTGTTACTTTTTGTATTTTTTTATTTATTTTCAATATGTATGCGTACCTGAACCTTACATGTTTAAAAGAACTGCTCCTGCTTCAGACAGCAGAGAACAGTTCTATATTTTTATTGTTGAATAAACATTTGTGTCCAGTAGTTACCATCCTTCACATATCCTACGCCGATATGTGTGTAGTTTTTATTTAAAATATTAGCTCTATGACCAGCACTATTCATCCATGCTTTTACAACTTCCTCTGCTGAACGTTGTCCCATTGCAATATTTTCGCCAGCCGATTTATACGTTATTCCAAAGTTTTTCATCATTGTAAATGGTTTACCATAAGTTGGACTTGTGTGATCAAAGTACTTTTTATCGTGCATATCTTGAGATTTATATTTTGCCACTCGAGAAAGCTCCCATTCTTCTTTTAAGGCTGGTAGACCTTCTTTAGCTCGCTCTGCATTGACTAATGTTACAACTTCCTGTTCAACGCTTGCTTGCTCTTTCGTAGGAATATTAATTATTTGTCCTGGATTAAGTTGATCTGGATTTGCAAGTTGTGGATTTGCATCAATTAGTTCTTGTACACCTGTTTGTGTTTTCACAGCAATTTTCCAAAGAGAATCACCTGCTGCAACTGTATATGAATCGGCTGCCATCGCCCCGACTGGGATTAATAAGGATGCAGATAATACGGACACAAGTGCTGCTTTCTTTACTCTTTTAAACATGTTATTCATTCCTTCCTGATTGGCTCTATATTTATCGTAAATAGTTTCTAAGTATTAATCATCACTAAATATTTGGAAGGAATTTTACAATTGTATGACATAAGCTAAAAACAGGTACACAATGACTTATACAACGCTGTTCTCACAGTTTAGCTTTGTAACATTGTTGCAATATAATTGTAATTAGCATAAATTGCTAAAGTTTATTTAAACAAAAACAGACTATTCATTACCTTATTTTGGGTAAAAAAATCTTTTTTCGATATAGCCTATATATTAAAACAATATAGAGCCCATCATAAAAAAGAGTTGCAAGTGAGATAATGGTAATTAGGGGAGTTCGAAAGTACATATAAAAGCCTACTGCTGCAAATACAGTACCAAGCATTTTACAAACTGCTATGCTCATCGATTGACCACTGAGATTTCCTCGTTGTAGTAATAAGGCAATAAACAGCCCTGACATCATCAGATTTTGTGAGAATGCTGCATATTTTCCAGCTATATCATTAAATTCATGCATCATTACTAAAATAATAAAAAAGCTAGCACCGAGTGTTATGAAAAATGATGCATAAAATACTTTACTTGGAATTAATTTTCGATATTCTTTATGACCATACCTTAAATACTGCATCATTATAATAATGTCTAACATAAACCAAAGGAAGGTAATCATCCTTTGGAGATCGTTTTGTGGATACATAAAGGCAAAGATAAATTCCCATGAAATATTGGCACAAATGGCAGCCATCGGCATACCATACTTCTTATCCTTGAATCCCTGCTTGATAATGAGTATATATGTAATAATCCAAAATAGCCCCATGCCTAATTGACAAATTAATAAAAACTTTTCTTGAGCCATTTATACACACTCCTTCTATTCATGATTCTTCGATACTATATGTGAAGAAATCTATTCTTTATGTCTAAAAATATAATAGAAGGGTATAAGTATGAAGTGCCTATACATTCACAACTCAATCCTATATAGTAAGACGAGGTGATGATATGAAAACTAAAATTTATGTGGATAATGCCCCTTTTATTGCCGGCATTACCTTAAAAGATCAGCTTGAGCTAGAACAAAATAATATGGCATTGCATACTTGTGTGAATATTGCAGATGTGCTTGAAAATCGCAAAAATTTAGTAGCTTCGCTGCATTGCGACCTCAATCATTTTGTCTGTACACAGCAAACACATAGTGCTAATTTTTATTGTGTTACAGCCTCCGATAAAGGTCGTGGAGCTGAACAATTGGATACTGCCATTGCCAATACTGATGCACTTTACACACGTGAGCCGAATTTACTTTTATGTAGCTTTACTGCCGATTGTGTACCAGTTATTTTTTATAATGAAGTCAATGGGCTCATCGGTGTCGTGCATTCAGGCTGGCAAGGGACTGTTAAGGAAGTGACGTTGAAGCTTTTCCAGCATTTAATCAAGCAGGAGCATTGTCAGCCACAAGATTTTTATGTACAAATCGGTATGGCGCTGAGTCAACAAAAATTTGAGGTAGATACGGATGTCTATGAGAAATTCCACAATCTAGGCTACGCTGAAGATTTTATGTATTATAATGCTCAAACCAATAAATATCATATTGATAATCAACAAACCGTCAAAAAACAATGCGAGCTTGTTGGTATTCCTTCTAAAAAGATTCACATTGATGCAACCTGCACATATCTCAGCCCAAATGGTTTTTCCTACCGCCAAGACAAACAAGCTGGCAGACATTTAAGCTTCATTATGCGAAAAGAACAATAGTGAAAAGGGACAATCCACAATCGATTGTCCCTACTCTATTTATAATATGTTCTAGCAATGCAAGTAGTATATCCAAATAGACACACCCTTCTCACACTATTGACGCTCATGACGGTTTTTACCAATGCCAAATACATAGTAGCTTATCGTCACTAAAGCTAAGAAGATAATTCCCACGATTAATGAAACGCGGGTATCATCATTAAACCACATTCCGATTAGTACCATTACTAAAAAAGCGATTGTCAAATAGTTTGTAATCGGAGCAAATGGCATTTTGAACGGGTGCTTAGATAACTCTGTACCATGTATTTTTCTGAATCCTATTTGACTAATTAAAATAATAAACCAAGGTACCATTCCTGGTAAAACACTTGCACTATAAACATAGACAAATAAATTTTCTGGCGCTAAATAGCTTAAGATGACGCCTATCACTAGACCTACTAAAACACCTGCCGTCCCGAATAATGGTACACCATTATGAGAAAGCTTGGCAAAAAACTTCGGAGCTTGTCCATTCATAGCCAATGTATACAACATTCGACCAGCACTATAAATCCCACTATTACAGCCCGACATTGCCGCTGTAATGACGACAAAATTAATTATACCAGCAGCTGCTGTGATACCCACCTTAGCAAACGTAGCAACAAAAGGACTACCAATTGTCCCTAATTCATTCCATGGATAAACCGTCACGATGACAAAAATGGCACCGATATAAAAGATTAAAATACGCCAAATAATACTCTGAATCGCATTTGTAATTGTTTTTTGAGGATTTTTCGCTTCTCCAGCTGTAATACCAATTAGCTCGACCCCTTGATAGGCAGCAACTACTAATGATAAGGCAAAGAAAAAGCCTGTCCAGCCACCTGTAAAGAAGCCTCCATGATTCCATAGATTAGATAGCCCAATAGCAATGCCATCATTACCTATTCCAAAGAAAATAAGACCGATTCCCGCGATAATCATTAGAATAATTGTAACAATTTTAATCATCGCAAACCAAAATTCAAACTCACCAAATGATTTTACTGAAATAAAGTTAGCGACACCTAAAATGACCATTGCAATGAATCCTGGAATCCATGCTGGTAAATCTGGATACCAGTATTGCATATATGTACCCACCGCAATTATTTCTGACATACCAACAATAATCCATTGAAACCAGTTACTCCATGCTGTTAAATAACCAGCCAATGGATGAATATATTTATAGCCAAATGTTGCAAAAGAGCCTGTGCTTGGCTCCATATACAGCATCTCTCCCATAGCCCGCATTATAAAAAAGATAAAGATACCAGCTATGGCATAGGCAAGAAGCACGGAGGGACCTGTCCACTGAATAGCACTGGCTGAACCCATAAATAGACCAACGCCAATTGTACCACCTAGCGCAATCATTTGGATATGACGAGCCTCTAACCCTCTTTTTAATTCTTTGTTTACCACTCAAATAACGCCTCTTTCTTTGATGTTTTTCTAAGTTGAATAATTACTTTTTCTATAATAATAAATACACTCTAAAAATACAATTGTATTTTTAGGAAAAACATATATAAATCAAAATAAAAAAAGCATGAATTCGATTTAATATCGAAATCATGCTTAGCAATTAAGGGACACTTTATAAAGATATTCCACTTGAGTCAAATATTTTTCTTATTATATGAAGAAAGAAGTCTATATTTATTTTCTAAAAATGATGGAAAGTTCTAATTTACTAACACGCTTTTCTTTATTATTGTAACAATGTTTGCTCTTGAAGTTTGGCCGAGAAGTATTTACGGGCATCAGCAGTTAGAATTTGTTGCAAAACAGTTTCCTCCTGACGTGCAAACTCCACAAACATTCCACTTAAATTTTCATACACATATTTAATTTTGTAGCCGCTATCTAAAAAATCATCTATTTTTTGAATCTCCTCAGTGCTTTGTAAATGTTCTGACATGCAATCACCTCGTCCTCTCCGTTGTCTTATTTATTCAGCACCTTTTATCTCTAATAGTGGATCCGTTATGTCACCCTCATTTGGGTCAACTGATGGCGTAGGCATTTGTGACTGGGTGAAAAGTTCATCCAAATTATGCCCGACTGTTATCCCTAAATATTTTGCATCATTTGGGTCTTCTATTTCTGCTTGAGGATATTTTTTAAACCACCAATACTTTGCTAACACATAATAAACAAAAGCACCTACAAAGAATCCAACTAATGAAGAATAGGTTGAGAAGATATTTGCTACTGCACCACCTATCACCCAGGCAATCAAACCAGCTATGTTAAATCCATTGAAATATTTAAACTGCCCATCTAACTCATAAAGTGCCTTCACATGCACACGACGTTTACGAATTAAATAATAGTCAGCAAATAGAATACCAACTATTGCAGTTAAAATACCCCCAATAATTAATAGAACATTTACCATCACATCAAATAGGCTCCATGGTTGTGCAAGAATACCGATGATTCCAGCGATGACAACCCCTACCCAGAACGGTACTTTTGGTCCGCCAATATTGGAGAAAATAGTGGCTGCTGGCACAACATTGGCAGAGGTGTTTGTTGACCACTGGGCTAACACAATCATTAATAGTAAGATGCCTAATATAAATCCACTTGCGCTTTGCTGTAAAGCATTGATTGGATCAGCCGAGGCAACAGCCATATAACAAACAGCTCCAATTGTAACAATGAATGTGTTCGTAATTGGCATTACGATTAATGAGCCCACGAGCTGTGTTTTATTCCGTTTGAACCAATTACGCTCATTTTTAGGTGCTTTAAAAAAACGAGATAATGATGGCATATCAGCTGCGAGCGTTGACCAAAAGCCCATGTTTGCCATGACCACTACCATAAAAGCTGTAAAGGCAGCAAAGCCAGTTGTTGGGGTTTCTACCCACGTCCAAATATTTTTCCCTTGCGACGTGGCATTATCAGCCAATGTGTAATACATCCAGCAAGAAATCAAAATAATGACAGGTGCTGCTAAATCAGCGAAGCGCTCAATGGACTTAATGCCGAGTGATGTATTAAAGAGCTGAAGCGCCGCAAATACAAGGAAACAAATAAACCAATTATCAAAATCAAATAATAAATTTAAAATGCCATTTATTGCTAATGCTCCAAAATACGTATTAAGACCAAACCAACATGCGGCTGTTATGCCCCTTACAAGAGAAGGAATATGAGTTCCAAATGTGCCGAATGGTGCACGCATATAAACAGGGAATGATAATCCATGCTCAATACCTATATCACCAATTAACGTCATAAAGACACCAATCAAACAGGAACCTACCAACGTAGCTAAAATAACCATAGGTAAGGATAAATTCATAATTGCCGAACCGCCTATAGCAAAAGCTGCTAATACAATCGCCATTCCAATCCAAATCACCGCAAAACCAAATGTTCCAATATTTCTTTGTTGATGTGTCACTGGAAGTAAATCGGGGGATTTTAAATAATTCCCTTCACGTTCCATAATGTTTCTCTCCTTTTTTCTCTAATTTCCGTGACAACTTACTTGAAGTGCCTTCCTTCACCAAAAATACTGAAGGAAGGTGGAATTTCGATTTTTAATCTTTATTTAGAATAGATCAAAGGTCTTTATTTTGATAGACTGCTAAGAAGTGATTGGCGTTCATTCCATGTCATTGGCGGAATTGTGGATGTACGTTCAACCATCGAAATGGCACCATCGACAGGACAAACAATAGAGCATAAATTACAGCCTACACAGTCTTCCTCACGAACCTTTAACATTGGGCGACCATCCTCCGTATAAAGATCAATACATTGATGGGATGTATCCTCACAAGCAATATGACACTTATTGCAATTAATACAGACATCATTATTAATTTCTGCGACAATTTTATAATTTAAGTCTAAATCACCCCAGTTAGAATATCTTGGAACGGAGCGACCAACCAGATTCATCACTGAAGCTATACCCTTATCATCTAAATAATTATTCAGCCCATCCATCATATCCTCAACAATACTAAAGCCATGATGCATCGCTGCTGTACATACCTGTACGCCTGTGGCACCCATTAAAATAAATTCCGCGGCATCTTGCCAATTAGAGATACCACCAATACCTGAAATTGGGACATTGACTAAAGGATTGCGGGCACACTCTGCAACCATATTGAGTGCTATCGGTTTCACAGCTGGACCACAATACCCTCCATGTGCCCCTTTGCCAGCAACATGTGGAACTGTATTCCATGTATCTAAATCTACACCCGCTAAGCTGTTAAACGTATTAATCATACTAACAGCATCTGCTCCACCTCTTGTGGCTGCTTCTGCCGTTACTGTAATATCCGTAATGTTTGGCGTTAGCTTAACAATCACAGGTGTACGCGCCGCTTCCTTTACCCAGTATGTTTGCTTTTCCACCAATTCAGGGACTTGACCAGAGGCAGAACCCATGCCTCGTTCTGCCATCCCATGTGGACAACCAAAGTTAAGCTCAAGACCATCAACCCCCACATCTTCTACGCGTTTCACAATTTCATGCCACTTTTCCTGCTTTGGCTCCACCATTAAAGAGGCAATAATCGCGTGATTAGGAAACTTCTTTTTTGTCTCATAAATTTCTTGTAAATTCACTTCTAACGGTCGATCCGTAATCAATTCAATATTGTTGAAGCCTGCTACTCGCTGCCCATTATAACTAATAGCCGCAAAACGAGAGGATACATTTAAAATTGGCTCCCCTAATGTTTTCCACACTGCACCACCCCAGCCTGCTTCAAATGCGCGCTGTACTTGATAGCCTGAATTCGTTGGTGGTGCTGATGCCAGCCAAAATGGATTCGGTGATTGGATGCCCGCTAAGTTAATGCGTAAGTCTGCCATGTAAGTTCCCCCTTTATGCAATCTCACTTGGTTTTCTTAATCGTTCATGAATCTTGTATGCTGCATTTTTTCCTTGTTGCACAGCGGTCACCACCATCGCTTCACCCTGTCCATTGCCAAAAACAACATCTCCACATGCAAATACTTTGTCATTAGACGTTTGCATTGTCGTCTCATCAATATCGACAACTCCGTTTGTATGTGCCAAATCAAAGGCTTCAATTAATGAAACAAAACGAGTTTGCCCAATAGCTTTAATGACAGCATCCACTTCAATAATAAAGTTAGAACCCTTCACTTCTTCTGGTCTTTGTCGACCATCAGGACCTGCCTCACCAAGCTTCATTTTCACACATTCAATGCCAGTTACCCTGCCTGCCTCATTGCCAATAATTTTCTTCGGTGCAGTCAGCCATTTAAATTCCACACCATCCTGTTTCGCAAATTCATATTCAAATTTATACGCCGTCATTTCTTTTTGCGTTCTTCGATAAAGAATTTGAACATTGTCAGCACCTAAACGCACCGCACATGTTGCGCCGTCAATGGCTGTATTTCCAGCACCGATAACAGCTACTCTTTTCCCTACAATATCATTTGTAAGCGATTCCATTTTTGTTTTACGAACAAACTCAATTGCATCATGGACACCTTCTAAATCTTCACCTGCTATGCCTAAATTCGGCACAGCCCCCATACCAACAGCTAGAATAACACTGTCATATTGTGCCAAAATTTCATCTGCTGATATATCCACACCTATAGCTATATTTGTTTGAATATCCACGCCGAGCTGTTCAATTTGCTCTACTTCCCAATCTACAACATCATTTGGTAATCGGAACGCTACAATACCATATCTTCCTAAACCACCAGCCTTTTCTTCAGCCTCATAGATGGTTACTTGATAGCCAAAAAGACTAAGTTCACGTGCTGCCGATAAACCAGCAGGACCTGCTCCAACAATAGCTACTTTCTGTTCATTCCTTTGCTCTGGTTTAAGGAGCTGAGCGTTCGTTTCCATTGCCCAATCCGTCGCATAACGCTGTAACTCACCAATTTTTATTGGCTTTGTTGAAGAATGTAAGACACACGCCCCTTCACATAGTTCTTCCGTTGGACAAACCCTTGCACAGCTTGCGCCAATCGGATTTGCTTCTAATATAGTCGTAGCAGATCCCTTCATATTACCAGATGCGATTTTTTTTATGAAATTAGGGATTTGAATACTTGTCGGACATGCTTTAATACATGGTGCATCATAGCAATAGAGACAACGATTGGCTTCCTCAATAGCCTCATTCTTTGCCATCTTGTTTTTTAATTCCACAAAATTACGTCTAAGCTGCATGGTCATCGCATTTTCTTGAATCGGAACCATTCCACATCCCCCTTATGTGTTCATTTTTTCCGTACCCCATTACTAGACCGATTGCTTTGCTCTCCATCCAAAACAATCGGTCCTTTACTGAAGCAAGCTAAATATTTAGCGCTTCCGCTGCTACTTTTTTTAATGGACGTTTGATATATTGTCCGCTACCTAGTACACCTACAAATTCTTTATTTTTAATAACATATTCCCCACGTACTAGCACACTTACAGGCTCACCTGTTACTTCCCAGCCTTCATATGGATTATAGTCAACATTCATATGATGTGTTTTAGCTGATATTTGGCGTTTCGCTTCTGGGTCAAAAATAACGATATCTGCATCAGAACCGATAGCAATTGTCCCTTTTTGCGGAAATAGCCCAAATATTTTTGCGGCACTAGTAGAAATCATATCGACAAACTCATGGATAGAAATTCTGCCTTTTGCTACGCCTTCAGAATATAAAATACTAAAACGATCCTCAATGAATGGCCCACCATTTGGAATTTTCGAGAAATCATTTAAGCCTAGCTGCTTTTTGCCCTTAAAGCTAAAGGAGCATTGGTCAGAGCCAATTGTCTGAAGCTGTTTCGCCTTTAAGGCATTCCATAAATGTTCTTGATGATATTTCGGACGAAGTGGTGGTGACCAAACATATTTTGCTCCCTCAAAGCCCGGCTGTGCTAAGGCTGATTGATCGAGCGTTAAATATGGTGGACATGTTTCACCATAGACATCATAGCCTTTTTCACGAGCAGCAATAATTTCATCCATTGCTTCTTTACATGTTACATGTACAACATATAGCTTTGCTCCAGCAATATGAGCTAATTCAATAGCACGCTTTGTTGCCTCTCCCTCCAGTTCTGCTGGACGAGTCAGCGCATGATAAATCGGCTCCTTATGACCTGCACGTCTTGCTTCCTCTACTAGCTCATCAATAACAGAGCCATTCTCACAGTGCACCATCACTACTGCTCCAAGACCTTTGGCAATTTTAAAGGCTTTAAACAGTGTACGATCTGTCGCTTGAAATTCCTTTGCATAAGCCATAAAGACTTTGACAGAGGTAATACCCTCTTGCTCTAAAATTTTAGGCAGTTCAGCTTCGGTTTCAGGTGTTAAATCGCCAATCATCAAATGGAAGCCATAGTCAATCGCTGATTTTCCTTTGGCCTTGTCATGCCATTTTTTCACTGCTACTGATAATTTTTCTTCACCTGCTGTTAAGCAAAAATCTAAAATAGTGGTTGTCCCACCAAAGGCCGCAGCAATCGTTCCTGATTTCCAATCATCATCTGTCACCGTATTATTAAATGGCATATCTAAATGCGTATGGGGATCAATTCCACCAGGTAACACGAATTTACCAGTGGCATCAATTATTTCAGCGCCTTCATCGCTTAAATGTTGTCCGATTTGCACAATTTTTCCGTTATCAATTAAGATATCAGCCTCAAATACATCCGCAGCAGTAGCTACACGTCCGCCTTTAATGATTTTTTTCAAAGTGCCCCTCACCCTTCATCACAATATTAGAGATTTCTTGATTTTTAACGCAATGTATAGGTTTCACCTATACTAAACTTTGTTTGTAGTGTTAGAACTGTTTCTAGTAAAATATCAGCTCCCTTAGCACAATCCTCAAAGCTTGTTTTCTCCTCCTCACAATGACTTCTCCCTTGAATACTTGGAACAAAAATCATTGCGGAGGGAATCAAACTAGCCATATACTGGGCATCATGTCCTGCTCCACTAAACATGCGATGAGCAGAATAGCCAAACCTCTGACAAGCACTTTCTACTTCATTGCAAATAGCTACGTCAAAAAATACCGTATCCCTGCCCCAAAGCTTTACTGGCTGAATGCTACAACCCTCTGCCGTTGTGGGGAGTGCTTTAAGAATATCCTCCACCTGTTGCATTACCTCTGCCTTTTGATGGCGTGAATCGATTGTAAATGTTACTGTATTCGGGATTACTGTATGAATATTTGGTGAAACATTCATACGGCCAAAGGTATAAACTAGTTGTTCATCAATTTTTCCTAACTGGTCATGTAACTCCGTAATAATTGTCGATGCAACAATCATGGGGTCCTTCCGCATGGACATCGGCGTAGTACCAGCATGATTGGATTGCCCTGTAACCATAATTTCATAACAAATCATGCCAAGTACCCCCTCGACAACACCAATTTCATGCTTCATTGCCTCCAATACAGGTCCCTGCTCTATATGCAATTCTAAATAGGCAAGCGCTTTATTCAGACGATTTTCCTGCTTTCCCTCATAGCCACTTGCTCGTAATGCTTCTTGAAAGCGAATGCCATTTTTATCAGTGGATTGTAGCATCTTTTCTTTATCAAATTTCGACGTAATCACACCCGAGCTCATCATGGCCGGATCAAAACGAGCGCCCTCTTCATTCGTAAAATTAACAATCATAAGGGGAATGTCTAGCTCAATATCGTTTTCCTTAATTGTTCGAATGGCCTCAATCGCTGTTAATACCCCTAACACACCATCAAACTTCCCCCCCTTTTCTACTGAATCTAAATGTGAACCCATAACAATTGGAGGAATATCCTTTGTTCCTGGTAGAACGCCATAAATATTTCCCATATCATCAATCTTTATATCCATTCCTAAATCCTCACAACAATCGCAAAAATAGTTTCGTGCTAAAACATCTTCATTCGAAAGAGACAAGCGGGTTACGCCACCATTTTCAGTTGCTCCAAATTGACTAAATTGTTCAATTAACTCTTGCAATCGTCTACTATTACACTTATACATATGCAAGTCCCCTCTTTCACAGTAGTTAATAAACATTCTAAAATAGATAAAAATTGTGAGATATGGATAGTAAACTAAAAAAATCTGTGCATCTGCACATGATATATGGTAAGTTATGTTCATAATAAGGGGGGAAAATATGGGGACGATTCGCAAAATTGTAGAGGGAGTTCAATTCCCAATGCTCACATTAGTAGCTGGCCATAGCGGAACGTATCGAAGAGTGACTGGGATTAACGTAGTAGAGAGTAGCGATTTAATTATGTTTTGCAGACCCAATGAATTAGTCGTCACTACTGGTATTCATTTATCTTCACAGGGAGAATCATTAGAACAGCTTGTTAAACTAGCATTCTCTAAAAAAGTAGCAGGTTTTATCATTAATCTTGGACCATACATTCCAGATATACCAGAATCAGTCATCACTTTTGCCAATGAACATGATTTCCCTATTTTTCAAATGTCATGGAGTTATCGGATCGCCGATTTATTCAAAACAACCTTTCAATTTATCGCCAATCATCAGCAAGAGCTTTCAACTGAAGAAAAAGTCCTTTACAACTTACTTTTTCACTACAAGGACAACGACAACTTGCTAAAGAATCAATTATTACAGTTAGGATTTCCACAGGGAAGAGAGCTAGCCATCATCTCTTGTACAACCGTTGGAGGACAAGCTAGTATTGATCGCTATGAGGTCATGCTCCAATTTGCATTTCAAAATAGATATCACCGCTTCCTAAAACTAAAGCATAAAAATCACCTCATCTTTCTAATTGACAAAGCACAAATTCATACACCGAATACACCCTTCTCAAAAATAGTTGAAGAAATCTACGAAAAAATCACACTAAAAAATGGTTACTTAGATCTTATTATTGGTAAAGGAAACTACTATAAAGAGCTTGAAAATTTTTACAAAAGCTATGAAGAATCCTTAACTGTGATTCAATTAGCCAAGCTTCATAACAACCGTTTCTTGTACAAATATAAAGAAATAGGTGCCTATCAAATAATCATGGCTGTACAAAATCAAACGTTAATTAAATCTTTTAGCCAAGACATCTTGGGGCAACTCTATCACTACGATGATTTGCATGGTACAGATTATGTACAATTTTTACGCATTCTTCTTGAGGAAAACGGTAGTACTAGTAAGATTAGCGAACGTCAATTTATCCATCGAAATACTGTTCTGTACAAAATAAAAAAAATAGAAACTCTATTAGATATGGATTTGAACAATCCATTTACAAAAACAAATCTCTATATCGCATTTTTAATTGAAGATGTACTTACACATCATTAGCTTTTAACATATCAGAATTTTCAATTAATAGATTCCCCTTCTAAATCAATCTATGTATTCATATAAAGTACAAATGGGGGAAACTTTGTATGTTGTTGCCTCATAATAAATGAATGCTTGAAAACTACCTGTTTAGAAGGTGTGAGTATAGTGGCAAATGTAACAGGTCAAAATTGGCATACCAAAGATGAGCAGTACGTCTGACTGGGCTGTTGCATTGAAAAACATTGACATTATGGAAGAGGAAAATTTATTTGCATGCTCTTGTTGGCTATCATTATTTAGATGGCTGGAAACGCTCTAAATTCGGTGAAGGACATACGTTTGGACCTGATCAGGTTCCCTTCTTAACAAAAGCCAAAACTATTTCCGAAAAATGGCTAGAACAGGACAATGAATCTCTTCCTTCGACTTTCCAAGTAATAATAGCAAAAGCAGGACGTAAGCTCTTTTGCTTACGCCCTGTCTGGCACAAAAAAACTGAAGAACCAAAGGGTCACCAGTTTTTTAATTTTGCAACTACTTTTTGTTTTTAGACTTATTTACAGGCTCTCTTTTTTCTACTTTCTTCACTTCAGTTGTTTCTACTTCTGTGAAATCCGCCTCTTCTCCAGCCTCCATACCGTAACTTGGATTTCTGTCTATACGAGTATGTGGATCAAAGTCTTCATCCTCTTCAAAACGCTTCACAAGAATCGGTATGGTTATGATTCCGGCTATCCCAACTAATGCATAAATCCATCTTGACAATACCGCCGTTTGCCCACCGAACAAATAAGCCACTAAATCGAACCTAAAGAATCCAATGAGTCCCCAGTTGATGGCACCAATAATGACTAACACTAAGGCAATTCTATAAACTACACTCACGTCTACACCTCCTTCACTTGTAATAAGAAACCCTTATTGCTTCTAGACAAAAAAGTCCAGAAAAATTGTCATAACAGAGATCAAACTACAAATACTGATTGTAATCAAATCATTTATTTTGACGGTCTTATTTTTTGCAATAACCGCTGTTTTATACAAACAGCATAAAGGCTAAGTTCTGACTACAAGTAAAGATAGGTATAAATTTTTCCTTTCACATAATATCCTGAAATTTAGGAGTTATTTCGGCTTTTGCTTTGAGTTTTCATGCTGAAGTAGCCATTCTTTTCTCCATAGCCCGCCTTCATAGCCTGTTAATGTTCCATTTGAGCCAATTATGCGATGACAAGGAACAACAATACTCAATTTATTTTTTCCATTTGCACTGCCTACAGCTCTTACCGCTTTTTCATTGCCAATTGATACAGCAATGTCCTTATAGCTTGCTGTTTCACCATATACAATACTTGTTAAGGCATTCCATACACCTTTTTGAAAGACTGTTCCCTCAAAATCATAGGAAATGTTAAATTCTTGACGCTCACCAATAAAATACTCATGTATTTGCTGATGACACTCAATCAAGATTTGTGGTGTATCTTTATGAGGAACATTTATGAGCTGCTCCTGCTCTGAAAACATAATAGAAACTATATGTGTAGCTGTTCCCTCTATTTCAAGGATGCCAATAGGCGATTGATAATCTAATTTAGAGCGTTTCATCATATAAAGACCTCCATAGATAGAAAGTGGCATATGCCTGCCAGCCTGTCCAATGCATAGCGTAACTAGTTATTTCTTCAATCGTTGGCTTCTGATTTAGTGCTAATTGCTTTTTTAAAGCATTATGAAGCCCAACATCAGCAATGGGAAACGACTCAGGTTGCTGTAAGCATTTCATTAGCACATAATCAGCCGTCCATGCACCGACTCCCCGAATCGTTACTAAATATTTTTTCTTTTCTTCATAGTCTGTTTTTAAAAGTAATTTTTCTTTCAATAATTGTCCGCTTGCCATCATCTTAGCGATATCAATAATGTATTGTGATTTTCTAAGGGTAAATTGTAATTGACGTAAATCATCCACCTGAATTGTTGCAATCCTTTCAGGCGTTGGAAACAGCCAGTAGGTTTCTCCCTTAAACATCACGCTTTCTCCAAATTGCTCTACAAATCTTCTCTTTAATGTGTACGCGAATGATAAATTAATTTGCTGCCCACTAATTGCCCATACGAGTGCCTCAAATAAATCAGGCATACCAATTATGCGTAATCCATAATAGTTTTGTACAAGTGGCTTCAATATAATATCCTCTTTAGCCATTTTATAGAAACCGTTCAAATCTTTTTCTAAATCAAACCATTCCCAAATATACTGAGCAATTTCCTCGTGACTTCTTTCAGATGGAACTTGCATTGGAAACTCGACTTTGATTGAGTTTGATTGTAATTTTATTTGACATAAAATCGTAAGCTCTTTTATTTGCAGCAATTTATATAAAAAGTCATTCTTTATCCGATGCAGCACTTCCTGATTAGACCTTTTTAAGAAAATTAAACACTCTTGAGCATTGAATTCTTTTGGTGGATAAATTTCAATAAAGGTTTTCTGACTGATCCAATTCATTCTCTTAGCTCCTTTTCACGATATTCACTAGGAGAGCAATGTTTAACATGTCGAAACACTTTATAGAAGTTATAGGAACTTTGAAAGCCCGCTTCATAGCAAATTTCAAGATTAGAATAGCATGAGTTTTTTAAAAGATATGTTGCCTTATCTATTCGGATTTTTTCTAAATAACTTCGAGGTGTTTCACCAGTTTCTTGTTTAAATAGTCGCTCTAGATGAAATGGACTAATCCCAATATGATTCGCAATATCCCGCAAGGTTAGTCTTTGTTTATACCCATTGATTAAGTAGGATGTTACCTCTTTAATGAGCTGGGCATGGGGGGAATGCTCTATCTCAGGCTGGCATCTTTTACATGCACGAAAACCAGCATTCTCAACCATTTGTATTTCATCGTAAAATTCTACATTTATTTTTTTGGGCTTTCTCGATTTACACGAGGGACGACAATAAATTTTAGTGGTTTTGACAGCCGTATAAAAAAGACCGTCATATGTTTGATCACAAGCTATAATTTTTTCCCACTTTTCATCAAATGAAAGGTTAATTTTCGTGCCCACTATATTTCCTCCTTTATGTTAATTTTTCATATAAACATGCTGTATTTTTTTCCTCTAGTAATCGGGAAGCATTCATTTTCAAATAGGCGATTAGTTTATCTGATAACACATTGCTGAAGCTAAATCGTTTAACCCCTAATGCTTTCAGTTTATGACAATCCGTTAGTCCTGGTAAAGAGAGTAGATTAATAGGGGCATTTGTATTAGAAGTTATCTCCTTTATTTCCTCTTCATTGGATAATCCCGGAATAAATATACCACTCGCTCCACTCTCCACATAGGACTTAGCTCTTTGCATCGTTTCATTGAATGGCTCGTGCATCTGAAAATACGTATCTGTTCTAGCATTAATAAAGAAATTGTTATAACCTCGATTATCTAACATCATTCTCATTGCTTCCAGTAGGTGACAGTGCTCCTTTACATTTCGTAATCCTTTTTGCTTTTTTAATGAATCCTCAATGTTGATACCCGCAACACCGACATCTGCTGTTCTTAAAACATTTTCTAAAACGGTTTTCTGATCACTACCATAGCCTGCCTCAATATCTGCAGATACAGGTATTTTCAAATTGTCTGTCATGGTTTTAATAATAGACAAGTGGCGATCAAAATCAATTAACTCACCATCTGCATACCCCAATGAATTTGCAATGCCCCAGCTTGTTGTACCAATCGCTTTGAACCCTACTTCTTCTAATAGTAATGCAGATAATAAATCCCAGGCATTTCCTATTAATAAAAGCTCCTTATCTGCATGTAGTTGATGGAATTCCTGAATTTTTGACATTATGTAGCCTCCTACTATTATATTAGTCATCATATTATCAAGAAATATACATTCAACTCGTCCTCAATCTTGCTCTTATGGTCTGTTCATCTTTATGTTTTATTTCTTTTATTGTCGTTACTAACATAGAATAGAATATGATATATTTACATAAAAAACTTGATTGTTAGTAATCTTATTAAATTTATTTGCAAACTTTCTAGTATCAGAATGACAGGAGAAAAGCTGAATGATGAAAAATAAAATGGTGAAAAATAGCTTGATATTTTATTTTTTAATCACACTACTATTTTTGCCTATTTCGACAGGTCATGCTGTAGAGCAAACAGACCGTATTATTCTAGGTCAACATTATGATATTTTTCGTGATACTACCAATAAAGCTACCATAGAGGATCTAGTAAGTGGTACATATGACAATTCCTTTATTGCGAGTCATCAGGACTATTTATTTTTTTGGCATACAAAGGATACGATTTGGTTAAAACTATCAATTCAAGAGTTAATAACGGATAAAGAAGATTACTGGATTGAGATAACTGATAAGCTGGATAATATTGAGCTTTTCCTAGTAAAAGAAGACGGTTCCTATCATGTTCAAAAGAGAGGAATATCCAATATTGACGAACGAAACATTCAATATCGCTCCAATATATTTCATATCAATGATCCATCTATAAAAGAAATTTATCTAAAATTAGATGGGGTTATGCCATTAAGCGTAATCTCATATCTGTATACAACGGATAGCTTTATTAATAGTGTTATTGACTATAAACATTTAACAGGAACCTTTTATGGCTTTCTATCTGCACTCTTAATTTATAATCTATTTTTATACTTTTCATTAAAGGAGAAAGCTTATTTATATTATGTTTTATATATGTTTAGCTTTATTCTTTATCAAGCAACATTGAATTCTTTAGATATTGAATTAGTAGGGCAATTAGTACCTTCCTGGATTTTAATCAAATCCTTAGTCATTAGCGGTAATCTATTATTTTTGTTTATGCTGCTATTTTGCTTAGAATTTCTTGAATTAAAAAAATATTTACCAAGATTCCACATGGTAGGAAAGCTTCTTTTAGGAATAACTTTCCTTTCATTAATAGCTGTGTTTATTATTCCTGATGTTTCGATTGTTAATAATTTTACAACAACTTTTGCGGTAGTCGTCTTTGTATTTCTATGGATATGTGGTTTATTTGTATTGTTAAAAGGTCAAAAAATGGCTAGATTTTATATGATAGGTTGGACTGTTTTGCTCGGCTCCGTCATAGTTCAGGCATTAGCCTTTTTAAATATGATTCCTTTCCATCCACGAATTTTTGAGGATATTCCTGCTATTGGTGCCATGTTTGAATCCATATTTTTATCATTAGCATTGGTTGATAAAATCAATATTATTAAAAAAGAGCATCAAGGAATGCAGCAGATACTGAATGAAACTCTTGAACAAAAGGTACAAGAACGAACCCAAGAACTAGAAAAGGCAAAGTTGGAGCTTGAACACTTAGCAAACACAGACCGACTTACCCAAATTCCAAATCGAGTACGGTTAGATTATGTTTTAGAAGAAGCATTTGAACATGCGCAGCAGCAAGACATACCGTTATCCATCATTCTTCTAGATATTGATTATTTTAAAGCGGTAAATGATGGATTCGGTCATCAAGTAGGTGACATGGTATTAAAAGAAGCTGCTGGACTTCTTCAAGCCATCATCCGCGAACAAGATACCATTGGAAGATGGGGAGGCGAGGAATTTTTAGTGATTTGCCCCAAAACAACTCTTGAACAGGCAGTGCAGCTTTCAGAAAAACTTCGTCAGCAATTAGAAAATTATTCATTCCCTATCGTTAAACGAAAGACTAGTAGCTTTGGGGTAACTAGCTATCTTAGGGGAGATTCACTTCATACCTTATTATCAAGATGTGATAAAGCATTATATCAAGCAAAGGAACGTGGTAGAAACCGTGTGGAATTTTTAACAGATGATCCCCAGTAGAGGTTAAAATCACGCCATGCCAACTACAATATAAGATTCTTGCCCTCATTGGTTCTTTGAGGGCTTTTTATTATACAGAGTTCCTGCGCTTTTTGATCGGCTTTACCCGCTTTTTGATCAGCTCCTCTCGCTTTTTGATCAGCCCCTCTCGCTTTTCGATCGGCTCCTCCCACTTTTTGATCAGCCCCTCTCGCTTTTCGATCGGCTCCACTGCTTTTTGATCAGCTCTTCTCGCTTTTCGATCGGCTCCTCTCGCTTTTTGATCGGCTCCTCCCACTTTTTGATCAGCTCCTCCTGCTTTTTGATCGGTTCCACTCGCTTTCGTTCCCCGACGTATTAATCAGCATCACCTATTTTCTAATCAGAAACCACCTTTCCTTTATTATCAAACCCTCTTTCTTTCCATAAAAAAACCCCTTTAGCAATGGACTAAAAGGGGTTGTATCATTTATTTCTGCCAATGATTCAGTTCTTTCAACAGCTCTGGTAGCTGCAATTTTTTTACATCAATCGGTGGTAAAGCTTTGATAAATTCCTTACCATACGATTTTGTCGTAATGCGGCGATCAAGTATGATAAAGGCTCCTTTATCTTGAGATGAGCGTATCAGACGGCCAAAACCCTGTTTGAAGCGCATGATTGCTTCAGGTAATGATAACTCATTAAAGGAATTGCGACCTTGAGCGGTAATATGTTTTGCCCGTGCCTTAAATACAGGCTCTTCAGGAGAGGAAAATGGCAAACGTACCACAATAACGGATGCGAGCGCATCTCCTGGTACGTCCACACCTTCCCAGAAGCTGTTGGTGCCAAAGAGGACAGCATGGCTAAACTTTTGGAATGATTTTAGGATTCGCATGCGACTGCCTCCAGTTACGCCTTGTGCAAAGAGCATATAATCTTCAAGAAGTTCACTATCCTGAATCAACTCTACTGTTTTACGAAGCATATCTTGAGCAGTAAAAAGGACAAAGCATCGTCCCTCTGTCATACGCACTGTCCGAGTAATCGCGTGAGCAACCGCTTCAATATATTCATCCTGTGATACAAGTTGAATATCAGGCATATCTGTGACAATAAAGGCCTTGGCACCGGCATAATAAGCTGGGGGTGCTTGTAGCTTTGTTACTTCAACACTATCAGCAATGCCGAGCTGCCGTGTCACAAACCGCTCATTGCCTGGCACTGTTAACGTTCCTGAAGTCCAAATAATACTTGCCTGCTTACGAAGCGGTGCAAGCACTTTTTCGATAATCGGCGTAACATTTACTGGCTTCTTAAAAGCATGAAGACTGCCCGGAACACTTCGTACATCAAATTCTAGCCATACAGAATTTTCAGTCTGAGGGGATAGGAAAATTTCTTCCCATTCAGCAATTTTCACCTTCATCTCACGAATCCAATAATGCCACTCCGATAATAGGTAGAGCTCATTATTGTGCAATTGCTCAATATTATTTTCAAATATCTGACCTACTTCTATTGCTAAATCAAGCCACTGCTGTGTAAGCTTGCTCACCTTTAATAGCGGTTCTTTGACTAGTGGCACATCCTCTAAAAATAAGGTGTATTTGCTACTTGCCTGTTTCCTTTTGATTTGCTGCTGCATTTGAAAAACGGCTCGTTGTACAGTTTCATCAAATGTACGTTGCAGGCGAATAAATTGCGCATCTAATCGCTGTAAGCTTTGCATAGGGACTAGTTGTCTTTTCTTAGCAGCATGACTAAATTGCTGAAATAAAGCAGTTTCTTCCATTGTGCCAATTTGACCAAAAATATACTTCCACTGCGTATAGGAGAAGACAATTTCATCCTGCTGCATAGTAGCTTGAATAAATTGATGGGCTTCATCAATAATCCAGCCATCAATTTGAGTAAAGATTGGTGTTTGTCGTACTAAATCACTGAGCACCATAGAATGATTGGTCACAATACAGTCAGCGGTCTCACTATTTTTTAATGCTTGCTCATAGAAATCAAAGCCCCGTGATACTTTTTCATCAGGCATTTTACGGATTTTCTCGATAAATAATTGCCCTCCACCTGAAACATTGAGCTCACTCAGGACGCCTGTTTCGGTTTTAGTAAGCCAAACCAAAATTTGTAAAATCGTAAAAGTATCATCATAGGATTCATCTGCGTAGGCCATACATTGCTCAAAGCGTACAACATCAATATAATGCTGCATCCCCTTTAAAACCGCAATATTGACTTTTGTACCAAGAATTTTTTCGATCTTTGGTAGCTCCTCCTCTACAAGCTGCTCCTGTAAGTGTGAGGTATATGTGCTTATAGCGATTTTTTTATTCACTGCTTGCGCATATAAAATCGCAGGTAATAAATAGGCCACTGTTTTACCAATACCTGTGGAGGCTTCAATGACACATTCCTTTTTTGCATTCAAAGCCTGCCAAATGGTATCCATCATGTCAAATTGTGCAGGTCTTTCCTCAAAGTTTGACATAGTCTTTGCCATTAACAATGTTTTTTCAGCTGCTGTTTGTGGAAAAGATACAATTTCCGCATTGCTAGTTTGCTGTTTTCGCCCATCGCATATAGCTAAGTTTCGGTAGTAGGAAACATTTTCATTACCTGTTACATGCTGACGTTTAATTTGAAGAGCCTCAAAAAACAGTTGGGATATATTTGATTTTAATCTAAATGATCGTTTATGCATTTGCTCTAGGGTTAGCTGTGGAAGTGCGAGTAGCTCCTTCCAGCAATATTTAAAAAGCTCGGCCGTTGCCAGGGCATCATCATCCGCGCGATGTGCATTCGCTAAGGGTATATTTAAATCTGCTGCTAAATCACCTAGCTTAAAGCTTAGTGACGTTGGAAACAAGATTTTGGCAAGTTCAACCGTATCCATCTTTTTGCCCTGCCATTTCGATAAGCCAGCACGCTTAAATTCTGCTTGTAAAAAGGATAAGTCAAAATCTGCATTATGTGCGACAAACACACATTCAGCAAGCAGTTCATATATGTAGTCGGCATGTGCCTCAAACGGCAATGCATCCTTTACATCCTTATCCGTAATATGCGTTAAATCCTGAATAAAAGGCGGAATGGTTTTACCAGGATTAATAAATTTTGTAAAGGTACGCTCAATTTGCCAATCTTTCATAATTACAATGGCGATTTGAATCATTCGGTCCCCATTTGCTGGAGAATGACCAGTTGTCTCCAAATCAACAATTGCATATTTTTGACTTTCCATCATACATCTCAACTCACAGTTCACATTAGATAGATGAATTTTATCATATATTTGGTTTAGCAGCATCCCTTTGCCTTTTAAGAGTAGACATAAAAAAGAAGCATGCACAATTTGTACACGCTCCCTTTATGTTACAGTATTGTTGCCTCTGGCTCATGGGTAATCATTTCTTTAATTGAATTGCCCTCACCCATAATTGCCACAGTTGGCTTATGCTCTTTGGCCTCTTTATTATCTACATACACATAAGAAATAATAATGACAATATCTCCACGCTGTACTAGACGTGCTGCTGCTCCATTGACACAAATAACGCCTGATCCACGCTCTCCTGCAATAATATACGTTTCAAAGCGTGCCCCATTGTTATTATTCACAACATGCACTTTTTCATTCGGGAGCATACCTACTGCATCTAAAATATCCTCATCAATTGTAATAGATCCAACATAATTTAAATCTGCTTGTGTCACTGTTGCACGGTGGATTTTACTGTTCATCATCATTCTTAACATTTTATAATCCCTCTTTCACATTAAAGATACAATTATCAATTAAACGAGTGCTACCAATATAAACAGCCGCAGCCAATAATACTTGCTCAGTGTCAGCAGTGACTGGTATTAAATCTGGATACGCTAATAGCTCCATGTAATCTATCTTGCCACGTGTCTGTGCAGCAATATGTGCTTTTGCCTTCGTAAGAGCGGTCTCTGCTTCACCATTAGTTAAAAAGCTATCGCGGGCTAGCTGTAGTGCTTCATAAATGGCAGGTGCCTCCAAACGCTCTGCCTCATTTAAGTAGACATTACGAGAGGATTTTGCTAAGCCATCCTCCTCACGCACAATTGGTACGACTCGCATTTCTAACGGATAGTTAAAATCACGTACCATTGTAGCAATTATAGCAACTTGTTGGGCATCCTTCTGACCGAAATATGCTTTTGTTGGTTGTACTAGGTGAAATAATTTCGACACGACCTGTAAAACGCCATCAAAGTGGCCAGGGCGACTCGCGCCACAAAGAATGGTTGCTTGTTCACCCGCATGAATACGAATGCCGCCATCATAAGGATACATTTCCTTAACACTTGGTGCGAAAACGATATCTACCCCTGCTGAAGCTGCCAATTCCGTATCTCGCGGCAGGTCTCGTGGATAGCTTGCAAAGTCTTCGTTTGGTCCAAATTGCGTTGGATTAACAAAAATACTCATTACAACTACATCATTTTCAGCACGAGCTGTCTTAGCAAGAGTTAAATGTCCCTCATGTAAGTAACCCATCGTTGGAACTAGGCCAATTGATTGTTTATCTCGTTTCATTGCTTGGATTTCAACCGTTAGTGCTTGAATTGTTGTGACTACTTTCATTACTTTACGCCCCCATATAGCTGATCCAGTGCTTCCTCTTTCATCGTGAAGAAATGCTTTGGTGCTGGGAATGTTCCAGCTTTCACTGCAGTTACATAATCTGCAATACCACGACTTGCCTCGTTCCCCATTTCGCCAAAACGCTCTACAAATTTCGGTACATGATGGGAGCCGTAGCCAAGCATGTCATGATAAACCAATACTTGCCCATCAGCCTCTACTCCTGCACCAATACCAATCGTTGGGATGATTAGATTAGCAGATAGCAACTCTGTAAGCTGATGTGGAATACATTCGACAACAACAGCACAAGCTCCAGCCTCTTGGCATTTTTTTGCATCTTCTAGTAGCTTCGTTGCCTGCTCTGCAGTTTTACCCTGCACCTTATAGCCGCCAAGTACTCCTGCCGATTGTGGCAGCAACCCTAAATGCGCTACCACTGGAATACCAGCTGACGTTAATTTACGTATCGCTGGTATAACCTCATCAGCCCCTTCCAACTTAAGTGCATCCGCACCTGTTTCCTGCATCATGAATACAGCTGTTTTCAACGTCTCGTTTACATCACCGTGATAGGAACCAAACGGCATATCCACAACGACAAATGTGTCCTTTGCACCACGACGCACTGCTTTTGCATGGTGAACCATATCTGCTACAGTTACTGGCATTGTAGAGTTATAGCCCAGCACCACCATTCCTAGTGAATCCCCCACTAGAATCATATCAACATCCGCTTCCTCCGCGAATCTTGCAGCAGGATAATCATATGCAGTCAGCATAACAATTTTCTCACCTGCTCCCTTCATCTTTAAAAAATCTGAAGTAGTTTTCATCATGTAGTCCTCCTTTTTTAAGGAAAGAAAACAGAAAAAATCCTTCCGTTCCTAAATTGGACAGAAGGATAGTGTTTCGTTCATGGTCAAAATTACCTCCTACATTGCAATTCCCTAAGAGGCAGTAACTTGATTTTATTATAGGCATATTGAACGTTGTAATAGCCCATACCTTGAATCAGGTTACATTTTTGAACGTTCGTTTTCTTCCGTCCCTGTCTCTAAAAGATCAAGGCAGATATTTATTATTAATGGGTCTTACGCTTTTGAAGGTGCCGTTCACAAAGGATACTGCCCTTCAGCACATACTATAACAGATTTCCCTACTAATCTTCAATTATTATTTTCTTATAATTACATCTACTTTTTGGTTTCAGTGTATGAACCTCTATGATCTTACTATGTGCATACTCTTTTTTCGATAGGTTTCAAAAATGGCAAAAAGAAGGAATGCCAATAAAAAGATCCATAAGCCAGACGCCACATTTGTAACTGGAATAAAAACATCCCAAAGTGAATTTATGAAAGCATGGAAAATAATACAGAGAAAAATGCTATTAGTGAAAAGATAAATAACGGTTAATAAAAAGGATAACGCCAAAGCAGTTAAAGTGAACCATAGGAAATTCATAGTCATTTGATTAGAGCCCACGACAAACCATAATGGCAAATGCCAAATCGTCCAAATGGCACCTACCATAAATGTACTGAGTAATGGAGACCATCTTTTTTGTAAAGTCGGCTGTAAAAATCCACGCCAGCCGATTTCCTCTAAACCACCGCCAATGATCATAATTGGAAGTTCTATTAATGCTAGATACAGTGGTTTTTCCATTACCGCTCCACCCCAGAGAGTTGGTAAAAAGCAAGCGATAAATGCCAAGCTAATAACAAATATGTACCACGATAAAGGGTGTTTAGCATTTTTTATATTATGGACAAAAGAATGAAACTCTTCTTTCGTTGAATATTTCTTTTTCAACCAAATCTCACAAAATGCAGGCGTCACACCACCTAGAATAAATAATATTATCGAAATCGCATTGCCAAATTTTAAAAGGTTTAGCTGTGTTAAAATGGCTAAGCCTCCCCATAATAACCATGATGTAGCAAAGGTAAGGACTAGAAATCTTCTTATTTCTACTCTCAAAGCTCTGTCCCCCCTTCTTTAGAACCTAGTAGTAATAACACAGATTTACACAGTGTATTCATCAATTGAATTTCATCAAACTGCATTTGATCAATCGGTAAAACGCCATAACATTTTTGCAATAAAACATCTCTAACGATGCCATCAATAGAGGTAACCATAAAAATAGATAGGTCCTCAATCGAAATTGTTGGCTGGAAGTAGCCCGTAGATATTCCCTTATGAATGGCATTAGAAATATTGTGCATTAAATATTGACCACTTTCATTCTCAGTGATGTTTGACAAAATTTTCTCTTGCCTTGCTGGATTATTTGCAAATAAAATCGTGAGCTCAAATTGGAATTTTCCCACCGTTGATAAGTTTTCCTTTATATACTCCCCAAGAAAAGTAAATAATTGAATTATTGATGTTTTGGGGGAATCACTAGTATCCATTATTTCATCAATAACATGTTTATAATCTGCGTTAGCATTAGCTTGGTTAATGACATCAACAAGTATTTCATCCAAATCTGAATAATAACGGTAGATCCCTCCTTGGCTCATTCCTGAAGCTTTAATAATATCTCTCATCGTAATATCATAGAGTGGCTTCATTTTACAAACAGTTAAGGCAGATTCTAAAATCCTCATTTTCTTTTCCTTTACATATTCTTTGCTTACCTTTGGCACCTTATTATCCTCCTTTTCACAAAAATGACACTAGTATCATTTTTAGATTAATTTAACAACATTTTAAAGTCAAGAAATAAATGACAATAGTGTCATTTATTTTTTATAAAATTTGACATGTTAATGCTATACATCATATAATATCCACATACTATATGATGTATAATATAGAACCTTGTATAAGTAATCCATTGAGAGGTGGGAAAGGATGACATTTCAGCTTGGCTCAGCTTTGCTTGATGCTTGTGTGCTTGCTATTGTCGATAAAGAGGATGCATATGGCTATTTATTAACACAGCAAGTTCAGTCTGTGATGGATATTTCGGAATCAACGTTATATCCCGTGTTACGTCGATTACAAAAAGCAAACTATCTAACAACCTACGATCAGCCGTATCAAGGTAGAAATAGACGGTATTACCAAATTACTGAACAAGGTCGAATACGATTACTAGAGCTTTTAAAAGAGTGGAAGCTCTATAAGGAAAAGGTTGATTGTGTACTTTTAGGAGGTAATGTAAATGGATAGAGCAAGCTATTTAAAAAAGCTTCGGGGAAAATTACGTCGGCTTCCTGCGCATGAATTAGACGCTGCGCTTGCCTATTATGAAGAATACTTTGAAGAGGCTGGAGAGGAGAATGAACAAAAGGTTATTATAGAACTCGGCCCCCCTTCACAAGTTGCCTCACAAATATTAGCTGATTTTGCACTGAAAGATTTGGAGACTTCTTCAGAAAAATCAGCTAAAAAGAATATGACAGCCATTTGGCTCATTATTCTAGCTATACTGTCTGCACCACTTTCTCTGCCATTACTTGCAACGGCTATCGCACTTATTTTTTCATTAGGTGCGGTCATTATCAGTTTAATCTTTGCTATTGGGGCTGGCATCATCAGTATTTTTTTCGGTGGAATTGCCGCCCTTGTTTCAGGCTTTTTCATTTTAACAGAGGATTGGCCCACTGCTTTACTCTTTATGGGTGTTGGCTTTATCGTCACGGGTATGGGTGTATTACTCTTTCCAATCGTCGCTCGTTTTATCAAGAAAATCGTCCTTATTTCAGTTGAAACATTAGGGAGATTATTCCACAAAATAACGAAAAAACGAAAAGGGGGGTTGTAAATGACTTCCAAAAATACTCTTATAGCGATGACAATGATTGCCTTAGGCATTTTATTAGCAGTAGTCGGGTATTTTTCAGGTGGTAGATGGTTTTTTATCAAGGATGAGGATGGCCTGCATATACCAACCAATAATACATTAGTCAATCAATCACATGATTTGGATGCATTTACGAGTATAAATATAGTGAATGACTATGGCGATATTAGCATTATAGCAAGTGATAGCTACTATAAATTAGAAGCAAATGTACTTGAGCAACAAGATGTAACGTATCATATTGAAAATGAAACTTTAACGATTGAAACAAAAGCAAAGAAAAAGAATCGCATGCAATTTGGTTTTGTTAGCTTTTCTACACCTTCTATCAAAATCTATGTCCCAGCAGAAAAACAACTAGATATGATTGTGATAGACAGTAAATTTGGAGATACAGCACTGCAAGGATTACATTATCAACAGCTCAATCTTTTTCAAGATTATGGTGATATTACTTTTACTAATACGACTGGTGAAAAAACAGAGATTGCCCAGGACTTTGGGGATTTAACACTCCAACAATATTCTAGTAATGGCATCACCATCGACAGTAAACACGGTGATATAAATATGGATGGAACTTTAAATGGTCAAACCACTATTACCTCTAGCTTTGGCGATGCAACGCTGCACTTACAAAATAAGCAAAGTGAAATAGGATATGAATTAAAAACAAGTTTTGGTGATGTTTCGATCAATGACGAAGAACAAAGTGGCACGGTTACTCAATTGAACAAGGGTGATCATCAGTTGAATGTTTCCTTGTCACATGGTGATTTAGATGTGTCTTTAAAATAATGACATTAAAAAAAGCTGCAAGTTCATTCCTTGCAGCTTATTTTTATAAGATTTTTATATCGCCTGCATAGATTGTTCGGATAGTTCCATCATCTTGAGTAAGCTGTAGTACTCCATCTTCTGTAATTCCACTAGCAATACCTTCAAAACGTTCACGTATCGTCGTAACCTCAATGCGTTGACCAATTGTACAGGACATTTGCTCCCACAGCGCTTTTATACTGGTAAAGCCCTCTTTGACATACAACTCTGTAAATTGCTCTAAGTACTGTAAGATAGTTGCAACAAGTGCAGCACGGTTAATCTCCTCACCCGCTTCTAAGCGTATAGATGTTGCAATATCAGCAATATCTGGTGAAAAATCGGATGCCACCTGATTTGCATTAATGCCTATTCCTACAAGTAGAGCTTGTACAAGATCTGCCTCTGCCTGCATCTCCGTTAAAATGCCTGTACATTTTTTTCCGTTAATGAGTAGATCATTCGGCCATTTAATAGCTGGTTCAACCTGCTTATATAATGTTTTAATTGCCATTGTCACTGCAACTGCCACGACAAGTGTATAGGAAGAAGCCTGTTGAGGTGTAACATCTGGTCTCACAATAATAGTCATCCAAATGCCAGTACCATTTGCAGATTCCCACATACGAGCCATACGACCACGACCAGCAGTTTGCTCTTCTCCAATTATAACGGTACCCTGTGGTGCACCCTGCTGTGCAAGCTTATGAGCAATTGTTTGAGTTGAATCTACTACATCAAAATAGTGAATTTCACGTCCAAACTGTTTTGTATTTAAAAAAAGCTCAATTTGTGTCGGACTTAAACTATTAGGTACTCCTGTCAGCACATAGCCTTTTTTCTTAATTGTTTCAAATGTGTAGCCTTCCCCCTGTAATGTCTGCATATGCTTCCAAACTGCTGTACGCGACACACCAAGAGAATCTGCCAGCTCCTGACCTGAAACTGCTTCACCATTCGCTGCTAATATTCTTTTTAAAATTTCATCCTTCATGGAAATACTCATGCTCTATCCATTCCTTTATCTGTTGTCGGTCATTTTGTAGTTCGCCATTCACGACTGCTTCTAGCATCTTCTGTAATGCTTCTTTTACCCATGGTCCACCCTTTTTTCCAGACCATGTTAATAAGTCCGAACCGTTTACTACTAATTCCTGCTGATGTTTTATAGGAAGCTGAGCCTGTAATTCAGCTATACTTTGCAGTGGTTTGTGAACGCTAAGTTGTCTCAGCTCTGCAACATAGCTGGCTGTTTCAAGTTCTTGCTGCGTAAACATCAAGTAATCCATGTTCGACCAGCCTCTTTTTAAGGCATCTAAAGCAGCTAACACGGCCTTAACAAATCCGATTTCCTTATTTGATAATCGATAGTTCCGCAATATGTCTTGCCAGCATTCACCCTGTAACACCGTAAAATATGCCCAGCCCACCAGCTTATTTTCAGCCTTAAAATCACACCACTGATCAGCCTCAAAAGAACCATGCAAATAATTAGCTAAACCACTTTCTTCAAGAATTTTAATACCATTAAAAACATCTTTTCCTGTCCACATCTTATCAAGCTCTGCTTTAATGCGTTCATTTGCAATCCAGGAAATATCAGCGGCCTTGTTCTGTATCGCCTTCAATGTAGTAAATTCAATTTCAAAACCAAGCTGCGCTGTAAACCGTACCGCTCGAAGCATGCGTAATGCATCCTCAGTAAATCGAATCTGCGGATTACCTACAGCGCGAATAATACCAGCCTCAATATCCTTACGTCCACCATAAAAATCAACAAATGAGCCATCACGACGCATCGCAATGGCATTCATCGTAAAGTCTCGACGCTGTAAATCTTCTTTTAGCGAACGTACAAACCGCACTTCCTCCGGTCTACGGTGATCCGTATATTGCCCGTCAGTGCGAAATGTCGTTACCTCTACTGATCCGGCAGGCACGATAACAAGTACCGTCCCATGCTGAATACCTATATCAGCTGTATGATTAAAAACGATCTTTACTTCTTCTGGCATTGCATTTGTCGCCACATCTACATCGTGGGCAGGGCGGCTGAGTATTGTATCTCGCACCGCACCACCAACGATTACTGCTTCAAAGCCTGCGTTTTCTAATTGGTCTAAAACTGAATAGGCTGCTTGCCATTCTTTATTGTTTTGCATGATTTCTTTCCGCAACCTTTTCGTACAATTTTTCATATTGCTCAACGATTTTAGATGAATGGAATTTTTCATCGACAGCACGGATAGCAGCTTTACGGAAACGTTGTAATTTTTCTTCATCCTGCAATAAATTCACAGCGTATTCTGCTACAGCATCTGTATCTCCTAATTCTACTATATAACCATCCACACCATGATCGATCACCTCAGGAATTCCACCAACATCTGAGCCTATACAAGGCACTCCACACGCCATTGCTTCCAATAAAACTAACCCGAATGATTCCTGCTGTGAAAGTAATAATTTTAGGTCACTGATGGCATACAATTCAGCCAAGTTTTCTTGCTTGCCTAAAAATAAAACATCTTTTACATAATGACTTTCCTTTACTTGGTCCATCACACGATGTTTTTCTGGCCCATCTCCTACTAATAATAATTTTGCCTTCATATTCGCACGAATTTTCATAAATGCATCCACAATATGCGGAAGATTCTTAATTTTACGGAAGTTAGAGACGTGGATAATGACTTTTTCATCATCTTGAATACCAAATTGTTCCTTTAAATTACCTGAATTCCGAGGGAAGTATTCACGTTCATCTACAAAGTTGTAAATCGTTTCAATAGGTTTTATCGTATCTATCAATTCATAAGTTTGTTCCTTTAAAGCTTGGGATACTGTAGTAACAATATCAGATTTATCAATTCCATATTTTATGGCCTGTGATAGGGTGGAATCCTGCCCTAGCACCGATATATCTGTGCCATGTAAGGTTGTGACAATGCCAACATCTCGCCCGCTCATCTCACGTGCTAATACCGCACATACTGCATGTGGAATAGCATAATGTACATGCAATACGTCCAGCTCTTCATCCTTAATGACATCAGCCATCTTACTCGCTAAAGCGATATCATATGGCGGATATTGAAATACCGAATAGTTATTCACTTCAACTTCATGGAAAAAGACGGTTGGATATATTTTGTTCAATCGAAATGGTACGCTTGAGGTGATGAAATGAATTTCGTGTCCTCTCTCTGCAAGCATTTTTCCTAATTCTGTCGCAATGACACCAGAGCCTCCAACAGTTGGATAACAGGTAATGCCGATTTTTAGCTTTCTCATTCGATGATCATCCTTTCTAAATCACGTCTTTTTGTTAATTTCGTCTTTCTTGAATCAGTCTCCAATCCACAAAGCCCTCTTGCAGGCCTTTTAGTAATATTTCTGCTGTCCCCATATTTGTGGCGAGTGGCACTTGGTAAACATCACAGAGTCGGATAAGAGCAGAAACATCTGGCTCATGTGGTTGTGCTGTTAAAGGATCACGGAAAAAAATAACCATATCCATATCATTATTGGCAATCATTGCGCCAATCTGTTGATCTCCGCCAAGTGGACCTGAACGAAAACGTGTAACCTCTAAACCTGTAGCTTCAATTACTCGTTGTCCTGTTGTTCCTGTAGCATACAAATGATGTTCATTTAAAATATCTTTGTAAGCAATAGCAAACTGTACTAAATTATCTTTTTTACGATCATGTGCAATTAGTGCGATTTTCATAAAGAGTCCATCCCCATCTTTAGATGATGTTTTCTAAACCATATACAAGCTGATCCATTTTCATGACCTCTTCTACGCAAAAGGCTATGCCTGACATAAAAGAATTACGATTTAAAGAATCATGGCGAATCGTTAATAACTGCCCATCTCCACCAAATAAAACTTGTTGGTGTGCTACTAAACCTGGTAGTCGGACTGAATGTATACGCATGCCATCAAACTCTCCTCCTCTAGCGCCAGCAATCGTTTCTTTTTCTTCAGGATGTCCTTGCACTTTTGGTGCTCTAACCTCTTGAATCAATTGTGCCGTTTTAACAGCCGTCCCAGATGGTGCATCTAGCTTTTGATCGTGGTGCATTTCAATAATTTCTACATCCGGTAAGTATTTTGCCGCTTCCTTCGCGAACTTCATCATCAATATTGCGCCGATTGCAAAGTTTGGGGCAATAATGCAGCCAAGCTCTTTTTCTTTTGCAATTGCAGATAATTCTTCTAGCTGTCTATCTGTAAAGCCTGTTGTACCTATAACAGGTCGTACATTTAAATGTAATGCTTCTTTTGTATGGTTATATACGGCATGTGGGTTCGTTAAATCCACTAATACGTCTGGTGCCGTTGCTTCTACAAGATCATGCATTTCTGTAAATACAGGTACTGTATAGCTCGCTGGAAACATGTCTAAATCAGCTAACGTTTTTCCTACTTCCTTATAATCTAGTACAGCTACTAATTCCATTTTGTCATGTTTCATGACTGTATGTACAGCTTCTGCTCCCATTTTTCCCCTTGGTCCTGCAATTGCTACACGTATCGACATTATTCCTCATCCTTTCTAGTCCAGCGATCCTTATCTCTCGTTTCAAATTTATGTATAACGCGTAAAAGTGCTTCATCTAATTTAATACCTTGTGCATTGGCAAAGCAAACTAACACAAAGAAAAAGTCGCCTAATTCTTCTTCAATGCTATTAGTTCCCTCTGTACTCTTTTTCTTTTTTTGTCCATAAGCATCCTGTACCTCTCGTGATAATTCACCAAGCTCCTCTGTCAATCGTGCCAATAATTCAAAGGGTGGGAAATATCCTTCCTTAAATTGTCCTATATAATCATCAACACGCTGCTGTAAAGCTTGCATTGTCACTTGTTCATTCATTATAATCACACTCCTACATACCATCGTATAAAATTTACACCATTGTTGTCAAAAACAATAAAATGTCAGATAATAGATAGCACTACTTCATTTGTTTGAACTACAGGAGGATACATGCTAAAACAGATTAAAATTCGCAATATCATCGCAATTATGCTCGGAGCTGCCATTTTTAGCTTCGGCTTTGTCCACTTTAACATGCAAAATCAGCTTGGTGAAGGTGGCTTAAGTGGAATTACTCTTATCCTTTATTTTACACTAGGCTGGGACCCTGCCTTAATGAATTTACTATTGAATATCCCTATGTTTATCATAGGCTATCGTTTACTTGGAAAAAAGTCATTTATTTATACACTTGTGGGAACTTTATCGGTATCCGTATTCCTTAAAATTTTCCAAAAATATCAATTTACGATTCATTTAGAGGACGATATGCTACTCGTTGCTCTTTTTGCAGGTGTATTTGTTGGACTAGGGCTTGGCATCGTCTTTCGTTTTGGTGGAACGACTGGTGGTGTAGATATTTTAGCACGTTTGGGTCATAAATACTTTGGCTGGAGCATGGGTAAAACAATGTTCATCTTTGATGCCATCGTTATTATTCTGTCATGGCTAACATTTTTGGATGCACGTTCGATGATGTATACGCTTGTTGCGGTATTCGTTGGAGCTCGAGTCATTGATTTTGTTCAAGAAGGGGCTTATGCTGCACGTGGAGCACTCATTATCTCTGAAAAATCAAGTACGATTGCCGAAATGATTGCACTACGAATGGAACGCGGTATCACTATTCTAGAGGGGCATGGTCATTTTACAAAGCAACAAAAGGAAGTAATATACTGTGTGATTGGTCGAAATGAGGTAGTACGGTTGAAATCAATCATTCATGATGTAGATCCCCATGCCTTTGTATCCATTATAGAAGTTCGTGATGTTGCAGGAGAGGGCTTTACTCTTGATGATCAAAAACAGCCCTTACATTAAACAAGCAAGGACTTTTCATTAACAAAGTCCCCCTTCAAAGAATTCAAACTGCTAGCTATCTTGCGAGCAGTTTTTTTCTTTGATAGATAAAAAACTTGCCATAGTGGCGAATTCACCACTACAACAAGCTTTTACATTAATCATCACTACGCATATTTGTAAAGATTAACACTAAACGTAATAATTCTAAGACAGCTACCGCTGCCGCTGCAACGTATGTTAATGCCGCTGCACTTAACACTTTTCGTGCTGGACGCTCTTCTTCATTTGTAATAATACCTAATGAATTCATTTGCACTAACGCACGCTTTGATGCATCAAATTCAACTGGTAATGTTACTAATTGGAAAACTACCCCTGCTGCTAATAATATGATACCTAACAGCAATAAATTCGAAATACTTGTAAAAATACCAATCATCACAAAAAGCCAAGACATATTGGAAGAAATATTTGCTACTGGAACGAGCTTACTACGTAGTGTAAGCATAGAATAAGCTTCTTTATGTTGGATGGCGTGGCCTACCTCATGGGCAGCAACAGCAGCACCTGCAACACTCGCTTCATAAAAGTTACTTTCTGATAAAGCAACCGTTTTTGTTGCCGGATTGTAATGGTCCGACAAAACACCCTGCGTTGGAACAACTCGTACATCATATAAACCGTTCGCATCTAAAATCGCACGCGCTACCTCTGCACCTGTTTGTCCCTTCATTGTACGTTCTTTCGCAAACTTATTGTACGTGCCCTTGACCTTCATTTGAGCATATAGCGGCAGTAGCAATATAATCGCAAAATAAACAATATACATACCTGTTGACAATTTTCTAACCCCTTTCTACCTCGATACTATAATTCTATAATCAATACCCTATTTCAGCAAATATTTGCGCCACCTAATTGAGAAAATAGCTAAAAATATACATGCAATTGATAACCAAAACGTAAAATAGCCAATATAGTTAGTATAATCTGCTAAGTCACGGTACATGGGCATTTGTCCAAAAACATAATCAATCACATCATTATGTAATGTCCAAACCGCTGCCACAGCGATATGCCAATATGTAAAAACATATTTCCCAATATAAAGGATTGCTTGAACAGCCATTGCAAAATGAGAGCCTACCAGCATCCATCCTTGCCAGTCAATCGAGCCTGTTTCAATCAGGGTCCAAATATTCATAACATCTGCCCAAATTCCATATTTCACTAACGTGACAAGAGCAAGCACTTCCATCAATGGCCAACTCTTTCCCATAATCCAAACTAACAAAACAAAACAAAAGAATAAGCTGGCAGTTGGGCTATCTGGCACAAAAATATAAAAAATGGGCTTTGTTATTGCTAGCTGCCAACCATACCAATAATAGCCGTAGATCGTTCCAAGTAGATTAATAATGAGTAATACAACTAAAAATGATTTATGTGTAAGGAGATACCAGATATTTGCACGTGTAATTTGCATGTTTAACACCCCTTTATCTTGTGTCTTTACTAAGATGCCTTTTTTAACTGTAATTATGTATCCAATCGTCTTAATCGCCCGCTTTTGTAATGAGGTGACGTTATTTATTCTAACAAAACGGTACAAACTATTTAGCTCGCAAACTGTCAAGCTTCCAACTTTATTGATACAGAAGACAAATCTTGGGTAGCTATAGTAGAGATTTCAGCTCAAAGCTAAATGGATAAAATATTATTGTAACAAAATATATTTCACGGGAACTTTATTAAAGCTGAAACAGTCTCATATAAAGCGAGAAAAAAAGAGCCAGTTTCCTGACTCTTTTAAACTAAGCTTATTCTTTAGCTTTTAAGCTTGCAATAAATTCAGCTAATTGCTTCGCTTCTTCATCTGTACCAGCAAATGCACCAGGTGGCATATCACCGCGACCATTGTGAATAATATCTTCAATTTCTTCAGCTGTTAGTGTATTACCAACTAATTTTGGAGCAGCTGGACCACCTTTTAAGTCAGCAGCGTGACAACCGATACAAGATTTAGCTTGTTCACCAGTGTCACCATTCCAAATGGCAAATCCTGGTAGAGATTCATCGATATCAACTTCAACCTCTTCTACAATTGCTCCCATAGCTTTTTGAGCTTCCCAGTCGTGGTTAACAACTGACTCCCAAGTTAAGTAGAACATAGCAGCCAAAGTTAATAACATAAACGCAGTTGGTAACGGACGTTTAGATGGACGACGTTCTGGACCCTTGTCTAAAAATGGCATTAATAATAGCGCTCCAAATGCAAGACCTGGAATTACAAGGGTTCCAATAACTTGGTATGGACCAGAAGCAAATGAGTATTTTAAAAGTTGATACATAGATAAGAAGTACCAGTCTGGTAGTGGTGTATAAGCTCTAGTTGGATCTGCTGGCCCTTCAAGTGGTGATGGATGGGCAACTGTTAATAATAAATAAGCAATTAAGAATACAGCACCTACCATCCACTCTTTAAGTAAGAAGTTTGGCCAGAAAGCTTCCGTCTTACCTGGATACTCAGAATAATCCTTTGGAACGTTCGGCATTCTGTGACTCGCTTTAATACGAGAATCGCCGACAAATTTCATTCCTTTTCCGCGATGCATAGTGTCCCCTCCTTTTAAAGATCATCGAACCGTCAAGACAATTACAACGGTCCTGAAATTCCTTGACGACGAATCATGATAAAGTGCGCTGCAAGTAACCCAAACAATACTGCAGGTAAGAAGAATACATGAATCGCAAAGAATCGTGTTAACGTTTGAGCTCCAAGAATCGTAGAGTCACCCGCTAATAAGATTTTAATTATCCCACCGATAAACGGTACAGATGCAGCAATTTCGATACCTACTTTTGTAGCGAATAATGCTTTCATATCCCACGGTAATAAGTATCCTGTAAAGCCAAGACCCATCATTACCCCAAAAATACCTACACCAACCATCCAGTTTAATTCACGAGGTTTCTTATAAGAACCTGTAAAGAATACACGAAGCGTATGTAAGAACATCATTACAATTACTAATGAAGCTCCCCAGTGGTGCATACCGCGTACGATCTCACCAAATGCTACTTCGTTTTGTAAATAATAAACTGACTTCCATGCATTCACTACGTCTGGTACATAGTACATTGTTAAAAACATACCAGATAGAATTTGTATAACTGTAATGAAGAACGTTAATCCACCAAAACAGTAAACGAATGCTGAAAAATGATGTGCAGGGTTTACGTGCTCAGGCACTTCATGGTCTGCAATATCACGCCAAATCGGTGTAATATCTAGGCGTTCATCGACCCAATCATAAATTTTATTTAGCACTGTTGTCGTACCCCCTTACTTATTTAACTAGAGTATTTGCTTTAGTTGGACCAAGCATTAAGTAACCATCTTTTTCTGATACTTCATATTCATCCA
This sequence comes from Lysinibacillus sp. GW821-FHT14F06, assembly GCF_058803665.1. NCBI lineage: Bacteria > Bacillati > Bacillota > Bacilli > Caryophanales > Bacillaceae > Lysinibacillus > Lysinibacillus sp. GW821-FHT14F06. The sequence continues at coordinate 15,601 of NZ_JBXAPF010000017.1, read as the reverse complement.
ACGGACCTGTAGGTGGTGTACCTGGAACGTTTTTACCGTTTTTCTCGTAACGTCCAGCATGACAAGGACAGAAGAATTGATCTGGGTGTGCTGAATCTTGTCCCCAGTTCACCATACATCCTAAATGCTTACAAACAGGAGATAAGGCTATAATTTGGTCGCCCTCTTTGTAAACCCATGCCATATTTGTTACTTCTGATTTGTACCATGCATCAACTTGTTCAAATTTTAAGTCAACTTTAACAGGTGTGTCAGTAATATCAGCGATTTTATGCTCTGTTTGTATAAAATCCCCACCGCCATGATTTTGTAGCACTGGGTCAATCGCAAAACGGACCATTGGCATCAGCATACCTGCCGCCATAAAGCCACCTACACCAGTTAGTGTATAGCTTAGGAATTGACGACGTGAAACTCGATTATTACTCATTTTTTTCCCCCCTCTAACTTAAAGGTCAGTCCAACGGACATACTTTTACAAATAGTAATACTAGGACATATCTATGATATATCAAGTCCATAGCTTGGTCAATATAGCATTCTGTGGAAAGCTGGAGAATGTGAACATTTATTGAAACAAATTGTTAAATCTGTGCCCATTTGGTCGAAAAAGTCGGAATCACTTGTCGTAGTTGATCCTCAAGAATAGAGTTTTTCACACCTTTATCCATGCTTTCTAATGGAATCGCTGGTAACCAAATAACATTTACTACTTCTCCAATATTTGTCCAAAAATGGTCACAAGTAATGAAGAACACATGCTTAAAACCAGCATTATGTAATTGTGATTCTAATTGCTGAGGCAATTCTTCATTTTTCATAGATGCACTATACGAAAATGGTGGCAACAGTATTAAACGACCTTTAAATTGCTGCTCAATAAATGATGTCAACGATAACAAAAAATCTGCTTCTGCTCCGCTCTGTTTCATTTTTTCAGAAGTTAGATCGATAGATACGAGTGGAACAATTGCTGTATCGATAAATTCCTTCTGCGCCATAAACGATGTCACATCGTTTGCGTTAAAATACATTCAACAAACCTCCTTATCTTACCAACATCAATTTCGCCTTGGCGTAATTGCGTCCGGATTTTGAATTGTGCCTAGACCTGCACGAGGGCCGACACGATTTCGGTCATTTCGGTAATGCCACAGGACGTGGCGTTTTGACCGATGCAGGTCAGTTAGCCGTTTTCGCAGGATGCGAAAATTTTAGGCTAACATCCTTTTATTCATTCCTTTGAAAATCCGTGAGATCCGCCGGAGGCTTTGGGCCAACAGATGTTTTTTGTGCGAAAGCGTAATGCTAACGCAGCGGCAGCAACATGATGTTGGTCACTCAGGCGTTTTCACAGAATGTGAAGATTTTAGACTGAGTTCCTCTATTTCAGTAGGGGTTTGGACACCCACTGAAAAGAAACCAAAACCGCATTCATCCACCATCTGTAGAGGTGGGAGTCTTCTGTATCTGCTACTGCCGCTACGCTTACGTGCATAAAACATCTGCCGCTATGCTTTCGATACAAAAAACATTTGCTGAATGAAGATAAAAATGCCCTTCTCCACTCTTCAATTAGGATAACCAATAAAAAGTGAAAACAATCATTCACTAGTTATGTTACCATATCGAGGTGGATAAAGGACATTCAATTTTTACCTATCACTAATGTAAATTAGCCGTTTCTTTTAAAGCTTGTAACAAATTGGACAATTCATAAAAGCGCTCTTCATCTCCCTGATCGAGAGCTTCATCAATTTGTGCGAGTAATTTTTCTTCTTGGAATACGAGTAAGCTGTTGGAAAGCAGCTCTTCTGCCAGTAAACGGTCTTTTTCACTTACAATAAGTGTTTCTGGCATATAAGGGTTTTCTTCAAGAACTGCTAAGTATTGTGCACTTGGTGGTATATTCGGAAAATTCAATTGTATATACATATCTTCTTGTTCATGTAAGCGTAAATCATGAAAGGATTTCTCAGCATCTGCTGTCATTACATTGCCTTTATAAAAACGAAATGGCACACCAGTTGAGTCAACAGTTGACATCACCATTGCTCTTGGGCAATAGTGTGCTTCTTCAACAAATCGGATTCGCTTTAATAGTTCATCATTACTTAAAAGGTAATTTAAAATCCATACACACTCACGACGTTTCAATTGATAATTTTTTAAAAACCATCGAACAAATGCTTTTTTATCGACAACTGATACAGAAGCAGTCATACCCACTCCCTCCTTTACTCAAATTCTAAGGATTCTAACTTCTCTTGCCACTCTGGTTCACCTGGTTGAATAGCTATTAATTGGCCGAGTACTTCCTTCGCTTCTGAACGCTTTCCTTCCTCTAACAAGAAGTAAACATATTTTTCTAAAAATGTTGCGTCTTCCTTAAAATCATTATATGCCAAATTGTAAAATTCGTATGCACGGTCGTACAATTCTAAATTTTCATATGCCTCAGCAGCAAATGGATATAAAGCGCTCCATTCAAAATCATTCTGCTGCAAAGTCTCAAATAATTCGATGACATCATCAAATCGTTCTTGCTGTGCCAAAAGAGAAATTAAGGCTAATACTGCCTCCATGTATTCAGGATCTAACGCAATCGCCTCACGTAAATACTGTTCTGCTTCAGCCTGTAGTCCATTTTTCAGCGCCATTTTGCCAGCAAATAAATATAAGGTTTTATCGAATTCATCCCGTTTTAAACCTTCCAGAATAACACTATAGGCTTTTTTATTATCTTCTGTCATAGCATAGCTTTCGGCGAGTAATAAATAGGCAGAAAAATAATCAGGATCTAATTCTTTTAATTCTTCTAATTGCTTAATTGCCATTTCATATTTTTGTGATTGAAATGCAGAATAAGCTGCGCCAAATAAAATATCTGGCTTTACTTCATCCTCAAGAGCTGCTAAATAATACTCTAAAGCTGTTTCATAGGCCGCACCAGCCCTATATACCTCAGCAAGGCGTTCAAGAAGGCTTACACCTGCAAATTCGCCTTGTTGTTCATTTAACTCTTCATATAGTCTCGCAGCCTCTGAAAAACGGCCTGTTTCAAATAATAGTTCTGCTTTAGCAAAATGCAATAACGGCTCATCAGGTAAAATAGCTAACGCCTCATTGATACGCTTTTCTGCCACCTCAAACAATCCTTGCATTTGGTAATAATCCGCTAAGACTAATAAAGCTTGTGGATATTCAGGGGAGGTCTCCTCAATTTCCAGTAATAAATCTAATGCATCATCCTCATCACCAAGCTCCATTAAAACATTTGCACGATCGATTTTTAACTGTGCTTCATCTGGGAATAAAAATTGTAAATGCTCCAGTACACGGTCAGCTTCTTTCATATACCCATACTGCATAAAAACCTCAGCTAGTGCATAAATTTCTTCGGGCAGCTCCTTCATTAAAAAAGATTCCATCAGCTGATCAATTAATGCTAAGTCCCCTTGTTCAAGCGCTTGCATCATTTCAGTCATCGCATTGTTCACAGTCATTCACCTATTCTTTCATTGATATCTTTATGCTACAAAACATTTTCTTTCGAAACAAGAAAAAACTCCCCAATTACTTGGGAAGTCTTTCACCATTTTTTACTTTACAGATTCGATATGCTCAAAAAATGTTGGGTAAGACACTGCAATACAGTCAGCGTCGTCTAATGTAACCGTTCCTTCTGTTATAAGTGCTGCTATGGCGCCCATCATACCGATACGATGATCTCCATATGTTCGAAGGCTAGAACCTTGTAATGGAGTTGGTCCCTCAATCATCATACCATCTTCCGTAGCTTCAATTTTAGCACCAAGTTTTCTTAATTCATCTACCACAGCCGCTATTCGGTCTGTTTCCTTTACTTTTAGCTCCTCAGCATCCTTAATGATGGTTTTGCCATATGCCTGTGTGGCTAATAAAGCAAGAATTGGAATTTCATCGATAAGTCGAGGAATAATCTCTCCCTCAATTGTAGTGGCTTTTAATGTTGACGTTTCAATTGTAATTGTTGCAGTCGGCTCTGACTGACTATCTTCATTTGGAATCACTGTCATTGAGGCACCCATATTTTGAAGAATTTCAATGATACCGTCGCGCGTTGGATTAATGCCGACATTTTCTAGCGTGATTTTACTATTTTGACAGATAGCACCTGCCACTAAGAAAAAGGCAGCTGACGAAATATCACCTGGTACAGACACATGTGTCCCTGTTAGAGTTTGACCTCCTTCAAATGAGATTACACCATCCATCACATCAATCTTTGCACCAAATTGACGGAGCATGCGTTCAGTATGGTCCCTAGAAATTTCCGTTTCTCGTACGATAGTGGTACCTTCCGCACGTAAGCCTGCCAGTAGAACAGCCGATTTCACTTGTGCACTGGCAACAGGCATATGATAATCAATCGCCTGTAACGGTGTCCCCTGGATAGCTAATGGGGTGTATTGACCATTCGCTCTCCCCGTAATGTGTGCGCCCATTTGACGTAAAGGATCTATGACACGACGCATTGGTCGCTTGCCGATTGATGCATCCCCCATCATTACTGAATGGACTTTGGAACCTGCTAAAATCCCTAACATTAGGCGTGTCGTTGTCCCTGAGTTGCCAGTAAATAATACCTCAGAAGGCTCTTGCCATGCGTCAATTCCTGGACTGTCTATGGAGACATTTGTACCTTCCACATCTATTTTTACACCGAGTTTACGGAAGCAATCAATTGTACTTAAACAATCCTCTCCTAATAAAAAGCCATCTACTGTCGTTTTACCTGTTGCTATCGCTCCAAACATAACCGAACGGTGAGAAACTGATTTGTCACCTGGGATCGTTAAAGTTCCTTGTAAGGAAGGTTTATTATATTGTAATACTTTTTCACTCATTGTTTTTCCCCTCCAATATGAAGATAGAAAGCGCCGTAATTCGACGCTTTCTTGTAAACAGGCATTTCCATAACTAAGAAGCACCTATGAAATATATGTTTCAAATTTTGCACGCCTTTGGATACAAGCCGCTGCACGTTCTCTGTCACTTTCATTTTGCAAGCTAATTACAAGAATCCCGAAAACATCTTCACGGGACTCTACGATACGTAGATTCGTAATACTGATTGCTTCATCTGCAAGCAGGCCTGTTACTTCAGAAATGACCCCTGGATAGTCAGGAACATCTACATATAAGTCAAATGAGGTAAACATTGCACCTGCACTTATCGGTAATTCATCTCTAAGCTCTTTCGCTACCGCAAAATAGCCTTCAATATCATTCGAACTCCCTTGTAGTAGAAGCTCCTTTACACGCCCCATTTCCTTTTCCCAGCCCTCTAGCTGTGCAATGAGTTCATCACGGTTTTGTAATGTAATATCTCGCCATAATATCGGATTGGATGAGGCAATACGTGTTACATCACGAAAGCCTCCTGCTGCAAGTGAACGTGTCATCGGATATTCCCCATTTTCACCACCTAATTGATGCACAAGAGAGGCAGCTACAAAATGTGGAAAGTGACTAACAACAGCTGTCATATGATCATGCTCGCGAGCTGAAACACTGACTACTTTTGCATGTGTGAATTTTAATAAACTTTCAAGCTGAGCCATGTTGATAATTTCTTCACCAGCTAGTGGTGTCAGCATATAATAAGCATTTTCAAAAAGATGGGCTTTCGCAGCTAATACACCGCTTTTATGAGAGCCCGCCATCGGATGCCCCCCAATAAAGGTAATGCCTAGCTCTCTTAATTCCCCAGCCTTTTGCATAATCATTTTTTTTGTACTTCCTGTATCTGTTACAATAACTTTTTTCTTTAATGGCCATGTTTTCAATTGTTCCATCCACTCAAGTGTTGCGTTTACTGGCGTCCCAAATATAATAACGTCTACGTCAGCAGCAACTGATTTGGGATCTACCACAATATCATGAACGATATTTAGCGTTTGAGCATGCTCACGTGTTTTAGCATCCATATCATAGCCAATAATTTTCGTTTCTGGCGCCTTCTGTAATGCCAAGGCAATTGAGCCACCAATTAGGCCAAGCCCAATAACGAGTACTTTGCGTGTCATGCAAAAACCCCTTGTTCTTTAAGGACATTCTCAAGTTGACCAAGTAACGCTTCATTTTGAGCCTCTGTACCGATTGTTACGCGGATAAATCCAGGTAATCCTAAAGCCTTTCCACTTCGGACTATAAAGCCTCGTTTCATCAGCTCTTGGAATACAACATCGCTATCAGCATTAATATTAAAGAAAATAAAGTTTGTATCAGTAGGAAAGTATTTTAAATTATGTTTTTTGCAAAATTCAATATATTGCTTTTTACCGTTTTCATTCGCCTCACGACATGCTTGTATATAGTCTTGATCACTTAAAGCGATTGCCGCAACTGCTTGGCTTAAAATAGTATTGTTAAATGGCGCTCTTACTGGGTCAAGCTTAGCAATGACATCTGGTTGTCCAATCGCATAGCCAACTCGGAATGAAGCAAGACCATATGCTTTTGAGAATGTGCGCATTAATAATACATTTGGATACTCGTCGATTAATGGTAGCGTATCTTTGTGTCCAGGATGTGTCACATATTCGATATAGGCTTCATCTAATACGACAAGGACATCATTTGGTACCTTTGCAAGAAAGGCACGTAGGTCTATATCCGGAATAACAACACCTGTTGGATTATTTGGACTACATACCCAAACAATGGATGTTTGATCATCAATTGCCGCTGCCATTGCATCTAAATTATGTGCACCTTCAATACATGGTATTTTTCGTACTTCTGCACCCTCTATTTCAGCATTATGCCAGTATTGAGAGAAGGATGGATCAGCCATAACTGTATTTACCCCTGGATACAACAAAGCACGTGTAATAATAGCAATGATATCGTCAGAGCCGTTCCCAAAAAGAAGCTGTGTTTCTTTCACACCTAGAAAATTTGCAACAGCCGTACGTAGATTTTGCGCATAGCCATCTGGATAAAGGGCATGATTCACTGCATTATTTTGTAAATAAGCTGTTACCTTAGGTGAGCATCCAAACGGGTTCTCATTCGATGCTAATTTAATGACTTCCTTTAAGCCATATTCACGTTGTACTTCTTCAATTGGTTTACCTGGCTTATAAGCTTGCATACCGTCCAATTGTTGTTTCCATTTCATCTCAAACATCTCCTCTACTTTTTAAGCTTGGGCTAAATCTGGTCTTAATTTCACTGCATCATTGAGATACAAGTGCTTTACATCTTTTTGTGCTACTTCTACATCAGCATGAATTAATACACGAATACATAATGGTAATGCATTCGGTACATCCATTTCATGTGTGCACATAACAGGAACATATTGCCACCCGTCCATTAATCGTACAGCACGTGCCGGAAATGCAGACGTAATATCAGGTGTTGTGGATATAAGGATTGAAGCGATATCATCCACCTCTACTTGATTTGCTGCTACTACCTCTCGCACTAATCTTGCTGTCTCATCCCATACAAGCTCTGGCTTGTCAGATTCAATTGTAATTGCTCCTCTAAGTCCACGAATCATACAAGCACCTCCGCTAATAGCTGTCGAAATTCTGCATCTACCTCTTTGCACTCTCCTAGATCAATCGGCTGCACAAAAGGTTTACCAACTTTTTCAAGCAAAACAAATTGCAAAATCCCATACTCCGCTTTTTTATCTTTCATTAAATACTCTGTCAATTGTTCAAAAGTATAATCATTTACAGCCTCAAATGGATAGCCATTCTTCACGGCAAAATGTAAAAATGACTTAGTAAAATGACGATCCAGCTCACCATATCGCTCACTTAATAATAAGCAATAAACAAGCCCAATCATAACTGCTTCACCATGCGCTACTTTTCCATAACCCGCTGCTGCCTCAATGGCATGTCCATACGTATGACCTAAGTTCAAAAACTTCCGTACAGATTGTTCTGTTTCGTCTTCTGCAACTATTTGAGCCTTCACTTCAATACCCTTTCGAAGCTGTATTGCTAATTCTTCTGTACTGAAATGAATGACAGTTTCGGCTGTCATTAATTCCTCTAACCATGCTGCATTCGAAATCATGGCATGCTTGATCACTTCTGCAGTACCCGAACGTACCTCACGTTCAGGTAGGCTCTCAATAAATACAGTATCGTAAATAACTCCCTCAGGTTGATAAAATGCACCAATCATATTCTTTCCTAGTGGATGATTAATGGCTGTTTTACCACCAACTGCTGAGTCATGTGCCAAAATGGTTGTTGGTATTTGGATAAATGGTATTCCACGCATAAATGTAGCAGCAACAAAGCCAGTTAAATCTCCAACAGCACCTCCGCCAAATGCAAAAACAAAGGATTTGCGAGAGCATTTTTGTTGTAATAAAAATGTCTGTGCTGCATTGTACTGTTCAAAGCTTTTGCATGCCTCGCCACTTGGTAAGACAAACACATTAAACTCATATGGGAAATTTGCCTTGAAATAATCTCCTTGAGCTGCCCATACATTGACATCTGTAAAAACAATGAGTTTATCAGCTTTTTGAAGCTTATCCTCAAATGCTTTTACTGCTTCCGCTAAAAAATTATGGCCAAGAACAACCTCATATTGATGTGATTTCGTTGCAACTGGTACTCGCATAAATCAGAACCCCTTTGTATAACGACGTTGTTCTTCAATTTGAGCTTTTAGTTGTGGTAATTGATCACTATGGTATTGCTCCAAAATAGCATTGGCAATTTCCCAGGCAATAACATGCTCTGCTACAACTGATGCTGCAGGTACTGCACAGCTATCTGAGCGCTCTACACTTGCTTTGAATGGTTCTTTTGTTTCAATATCAACGCTTTGCAAAGGTTTATATAATGTAGGAATTGGCTTCATAACACCACGTACTACAATTGGCATTCCCGTAGACATCCCGCCTTCTAAGCCGCCTAGGCGATTTGTTGCACGTGTATAGCCTTGTTCTTCAGACCAAATAATCTCATCATGTACTTCAGAACCTTTGCGACTTGCCATTTCAAAGCCAATTCCAAATTCAACACCTTTAAATGCATTAATAGACAGCATAGCAGCTGCTAATTTGGCATCAAGCTTACGATCATAATGAACATATGATCCAACACCAGCTGGTATTCCTTCAACAATAACCTCTACAACACCACCAATTGAATCACCAGCTTTTTTCGCTTCATCAATCGCCTCTACCATTTTGGCAGAAGCCTCTGGATCTACGCAGTAGCATGGGTCTGCTTCAACAATTGCACGAATTTCATCAGCAGATTTTCCCTCCACTAAAGATGTATCTGCCTTAATACCAATAATTTCTGTTACATGAGACACAATAGAGATGCCTAATTCATTTAATAAAGCTTTAGCCACTGAACCTACAGCTACACGAACAGTTGTCTCACGTGCAGAGGAACGTTCTAGCACATTCCTTAAATCACGATGTCCGTATTTCATGCCTCCTACTAAGTCAGCATGTCCTGGTCGTGGTCGTGAAATTTGACGTTTGATGTCTTCTGGATTCACATCTTCTGCTAATGGCTCTGCTCCCATAATTTTAGTCCAATGCTTCCAATCATCATTTGAGACTACGAGTGCTAAGGGAGAACCAAGTGTTTGTCCATGACGAACACCAGCAACTATTTCCACTGTATCTGTTTCGATTTGCATACGTCGACCGCGACCATGTCCTCCTTGACGACGCTTTAAATCGTGGTTAATTTTTTCTGCTGTAATTGGCAAGAGTGATGGTAATCCCTCAATAATTGTTGTTAATTGGGGGCCGTGTGACTCTCCCGCTGTTAAGTAACGCATAAACGCTTTCTCCCTTCAACTCGCTAAAGTATGTATTTTTCACTATAACATATATTCTCTAAAAAAACAGTCCTTTTGCAAATGTCTTTCAGTCTCTCGTTTATTGTTTACAAATTTTGAACTGTTCTAGCAACTTATGAATTTAAAGCAATTCTATCATTGAAAACACTATTTTAAATGCGAATATTCTGAACGTTTTACGTACATCTAAAACTCCATCTATATTCTCTACAAAATGAAGATAGATACTGCTGTCCATTCAATCGTAAATTGTGATTTTTTTCATTCGCTCATCTATTAAATAAAAAATACGCCTTTTGCTTATGTTAAGCGAAAAGCGTACGATTTCTCTATGTCCGATGCCTTCAAATATGTACATGACATTCATGTTGTCTATTGTACCAGTGCTTTTCTCATATTATTAATTATTTTCGTCTATAGAAGAACGTATCTTCTACGTCAAATTCATACCGTGATGGATTAAAGATTTGCTCTGTTGAACCAACAAACAAAACTCCATCCTTTCGCAATGCTTTACTAAAATTCCCATAAATCTGATCCTTTGCATCTTCTGTAAAGTAAATCATCACATTACGACACACAATTAAATCATAATTTGAATCGTAGGAATCATTCAGAAGGTTATGCTTTTTAAAGGTTACACAACGTTTAATTTCATCTTTGACTCTAAAAAAAGAGCCTTCTTGTTCAAAATATTTGGCTTTAATATCGTTCGGCACCTCTGCTAAAGAACGCTCTGGATATACACCTAACTTTGCCTTTTGAATGACATTTTCATCTAAATCTGTGGCAATGATTTGGATTTGAGATAAGGGTATTAATTGAGATAATACCATCACTAGTGAATACGGTTCTTCACCTGTTGAACAAGCAGCACTCCAAATTTTCAAACGCTTATTTGATTGCAATAATTTCGGGAATATTTTCTTTTGTAACACTTCCCAGCGTTTCCCATTTCGATAAAATTCAGAAACATTAATCGTCATGCGATCTAAAAATTCATTCATTAAATCACGATCTTGTTCAAGTGCCCTTAGAAAGTCTACAAAATTACGATATCCTTTTTTCTCATAGAGAGAAGTCAATCGTCTTTTCATTTGCGCTTCTTTATATAACGCTAAATCAATTCCTGTTTTGCGCTTTATACCTTCTATAAATTGTTCATAATCAGACATACGGTTATCTTCCCCTCTAGCGTCGTATTTCCATTATAGCGGAAAAGTGCCAATCCTGAAATAGTCTTTCATTGTAATCCAAGTTACTTATTTGAATTTTGTTTTTCCTCTAGTAATAACACTTTCGATTGCTCTAGTTCTAGACGCATTTTTTCTGTCTCCATCGTATATGTTTCTAATCTGAGTTTTTCCAACTCAAGCTCTTTATCGATAGACTTTAGTTTAATTTTTTGCTGTCTTGTGCGAGCGTCCGTAAAAATGCCAGCTAAAGAAATAATGACTCCTCCGATAATCGCAACAATTGCAATTGACAATACGTCCACATCCTTTCATTAATAATGATTATACGGCAAAATGGAAAAAATAGTTTCATTTTTTCTGTTCCTTCTTACATCAATTTATGAATATTTTTCCCTACTGAAAAATTCCCATAAAAAATGAAGGTAGCTCATCACCACCTTCAATGTCTTAGTCTATTATACCTCTACTCGATAATCCTTCAAATCTTCTCGTAACTTTGCCTTTAAGAATTTACCGACAGAAGTTTTCGGTACTTCATCTAAAAATACAACATCATCTGGAATCCATGTTTTATGGAATTGATTTTCTAAATCAGTTAGTAGCTCTACCTTTGTAATAGTGTCTTTATACTCAGGCTTCGGTACAACACATGCTAAAGGTCGTTCAATCCATTTTTCATGGGGAATTGCGATCACTGCCGCCTCAAATACTTTAGGATGTGACATTAAGGCATTTTCAAGCTCCACTGACGAAATCCATTCCCCACCACTCTTAATTAAATCTTTTGTTCGGTCTGTAATTTTTATATAACCGTCAGCTGTCATGACTGCAATATCCCCTGTGTAGAGCCAGCCATTTTTAAAGGCTTCGGATGTTCGTTCATCATTATAGTACTCTCCAGCAACCCACGGACCTCTAATTGTCAGTTCCCCCATTGTTTTGCTATCCCAAGGAACTTCACCATTTTCATTTACAACACGTGTTTCAATAAGCGGCACTGTTATGCCCTGTGTAATTCGTACAGCCATTTTTTCATCAGACGTATAATCTTCCATATGTGTTAAATATGTCGACAAGCTAACTAGTGGCGATGTCTCTGTCATACCATAGCCTGTAATGTAAGGAATTTTAAGCTCCTGTTCAAAGCCACGAACGAGCCCCTGTGGTGATGCAGATCCCCCACAAACAATTAAGCGCAATGAGGATAAATCACGTGAATTTTTTCGTTGTTCCTGTAATACACCAAGCCAAATTGTCGGCACACCAGCAGTGAGTGTAACCTTATATGTTTCAAATAAATCCAATAGCAACTGCGGGGTAAACATTGGTCCAGGTAGCACCTGTGTAGCACCAAATAAAACGCTAGCGAATGGAAATCCCCACGCATTTGCATGAAACATTGGAACAACAGGTAATACAACATCTCCTTCACTAATTGCAATACTATCAGAGAGCCCAGCAGCAATACTGTGAAGAACGATACTGCGATGCGTATAAACGACACCCTTTGGCATTCCTGTAGTTGCACTTGTGTAGCACATGCCAGCGGGTGTGTTTTCATCTAAATCCTCTGAGAATGTAAAGCAATCATTTGCATTTTTAAGCAATTCTTCATAGGAAAGGGCATTCGGTAAGGGAATGGTTTCCAGTATGACTGCATCCCCCATTACGATAAAATGCTTCACGGTTTTCAACTGAGAGACAATTGGTGCAATAAGCGGCACCAAGTTATCGTCAATGAGTAGTATTTCATCCTCCGCATGATTAATAACATAGGCCATATGTTCAGGTGCTAAACGAATATTAATCATATGCAACACAGCTCCTGCACATGGAACAGCAAAATAGGCTTCTAAATGTCGGTGGTGGTTCCAAGCAAAGGTACCCACCTTTGTACCACGTTCCATTCCAAGTTTTGTAAGGGCGTCCGCTAATTGACGAGTCCGTTTTACATAGTCTTTATAGGTAAACTCATGAATAGTTGTGGGGCTTGTCCGTGAATATATTTTTTTTGCATGGAAAAATCGTTCTGCTCGATTCAAAAAACTTGTTAATACTAAAGGTGTATCCATCATATGCATAATCATACTCTCCCCTTTGTTCACAAAATTTTTGAAACATCCATGGCTGACTGCTGCAAGCACAATATCTTGCTAGAAATGCTTAATGCTATAAGCACTAGCTTTTTTATGATATGCCTTACTTCGGCTGCATACGAATAGCTCCATCTAAGCGTATTACCTCACCATTTAATAAACCATTTTGGATAATACTTTCGACCAATAGTGCATATTCAGATGGTTTCCCAAGACGTTTAGGAAATGGCGTCATTTTTGCCAGTGCCTCTCGTGCTGGCTCTGGCAATGATGCAAACATTGGTGTCTCAATTAACCCTGGTGCAATCGTCATCACACGTACACCTATCTCTGCTAGTTCCCGAGCAATTGGCAATGTCATCGCTGCTACACCACCCTTTGATGCGCTATAGGCTGCTTGTCCTATTTGCCCATCAAACGCAGCTACCGAGGCAGTATTGATAATAACGCCACGTTGACCATCCTCATTCGGCTCATTATGCTGCATTTTCTCAGCTGCAAGACGAATAACATTGAAGGTACCGATTAAATTAACAGCAATGACCTTTTCAAATAGAGCAAGTGCATGCACACCACGCTTTGAAATTACCTTGCTTGCATCAGCAATACCTGCACAGTTAACTGCAACATTAATGGAACCGTACATTGTTAACGCTTGTTCCAACCCTACGGTTACATCCGCTTCTTTTGTTACATCAACGTGTGCATATCCAACATTGTCTCCCAATTCCTCTGATAGGGCATGACCTCGCTCGTCATTGACATCAAATATAACGGCTCTACCACCCTCCGCAACGATTTTTCGGACAGTGGCTTCCCCTAATCCAGACGCTCCTCCTGTTACAATAGCTATTACTTCATGACACTTCATCCACTACAACCCCTTTTACATTTTTTCAATAATAGTGGCATTTGCCATGCCCATACCTTCACAAATAGCCAGTAGTCCATAGCGTAAATTTTCCCGCTGCATTCTGTAGAGCATCGTAGTTAGTAGCTTTGTACCCGTTGCCCCTAATGGATGACCTAAAGCAATAGCTCCCCCATATGGATTGAGCTTCTCAGGATCTGCTCCAGTTTCATGCAGCCAAGCAAGTGGCACAGGCGCAAAAGCTTCGTTCACTTCATACGTATCTATATCTTCAATCTTTAAACCAGAACGTTCTAGTGCTCTTCTAGTTGCCTCTATTGGACCAGTTAACATGAGGGTCGGATCTGAACCGACAACAACTCTTGTGATGATTTTAGCAAGCGGCTGTATACCAAGTTCCTGTGATTTCTCTAAGGACATAACGACGACTGCCGATGCGCCATCACTCATTTGACTTGCATTACCAGCTGTTATTACACCATCCTCCTGAAAAACGGTTTTCAATCCATTTAATTTATCAACTGACGTCTCAGCTCTTGGTCCCTCATCAATTGAAAAAGTTGAAACAGAGCCATCCTCTTGTGTAAATTGAATTGGTAGTATTTCATCTGTAAAATAGCCAGCTTCCATCGCTGCTAATGCTCGTCTATGACTATTGTAGGCATAGTTATTTAGCTGCTCCTTTGAAAAGCTCCATTTTTCTGCCATTTTCTCTGCTGATAAACCTTGGTGAATAATGGCATAGTTATCCTGTAAGCGTTTACCCTCATGAGCACTCTGCATATTAGTACCCATTGACACCCTTGTCATACTCTCAACCCCACCAGCAATAACGATATCCATATCACCTGCCAAAATAGCTTGTGCTGCAAAATGCACGGCCTGCTGACTTGAACCACATTGTCGATCAATAGTTACACCAGGAACAGTCTCAGGAAAGCCTGCCATTAATAAGGCTGTTCGAGCAATGTTAGCACCTTGTTCGGCTGTTTGTGTCACACAGCCTAAAATAACATCCTCAACCTGATTCTTCTGGATTCCTGCACGTTGCACCGCCTCCTGTAGAACATCTGCCGCTAAATCATCCGCTCGTACATTGCTTAATGCTCCTTTTCTTCTGCCAACCGCTGTACGAACAGCCGCTACAATCACCACTTCTCTCATTATGAAAAACCCCTTTGCAACGTAATTCTCCTATTTCCTATCATCCATCACCCTAAAGTGTATTTGGAATTTATGAAATATATTCTTGATTATTAAACTATTAGAAAACTTTAATTATCAGAATATTATAGCATTTATTGTACATGAGTAAGAAGTTTTTAACAATTCTATATGTATCTAGAGATTTTATTCTCTACTTAATTAAGTTTGAGAATTCTATCCATTACTTTGAATGTTTTATTCATCAGTTTTGAGGCCCTATCCAGCACTTTAATGATTCTATCCGTCACTCCGCTAAATCAACGCAATAAAAAAGCAATCTCAAACTAAATTGAGATTGCCTCATTCTGTTGAAATACTATTATGTCAATGAAATCAAGGTGACAATTTAAAAAGTATAGCCCTTTTTCAAAACGAGGGGTTGA
>NZ_JBXAPF010000016.1:0-109149 GCF_058803665.1 Lysinibacillus sp. GW821-FHT14F06 | reverse complement strand
CCCTCGTTTTGAAAAAGGGCTATACTTTTTAAATTGTCACCTTGATTTCATTGACATAATAGTATTTCAACAACATGGAAGGATATCTCCAATTTGAGATATCCTTTTTATGTTTAGAAATTCAAATTGGTGGAAAGGTTTGTTAGCTCCTTCTATCCTTCTCTCACAGGAATGTTATTAAATTTGTTTGAGGTGATTTTCATGAAGTTAGTGCCATTAGCAATAGAACGAGCATATATGACCTTTTTATTTCCATTTGCTTATCAAATGAAAAATCGTTCTCAGCTTAGCAATGTCCTTAAAAATGAGGGATATTCCTTTTTTTCATTAAACAATACTTCCTTAGAAAATGCATTTTATGGTCATTCCATTTCAGTTAAACATGAAGAGCTCGCTCAATTTTTCTATCCCTTTCTTGAGGATAAACTATTTCCAGAAAAATTGAATAGTCAAGATTTTCTTCGATTTTCAAAGGCCTACCATACAAAGGGTTTTTTACAACACAAGGATAGCCGTTTCGGTTACGAAATCATTAGTTTAGATGTTACATTATGCCCTTTTGGTAACGGAATCGTTACAGTTCGAGTAAGTATGACAGAGCACACACAAGATATTAGTGATGTTATTAATTTCATTCATTATTTTAGAGTACTTGAAGCAAAGCTAAGAGAGGAAAAGGGAGCCAGCCATCATTTTTCTTTTGGTGATTTTTCATCCACCAGTGAATTATTATTTAAGCATTTTATGCCCTTTTTACAGCCTTATTTATTGCATCATCAAGAAAATACGTATGAAGGATTACCTTTTTTTGAGGATGAACGCATGTTTTCATCAGGGTATTTACTTTGTAAGGAGGGACAAGACATTTTAGATGAGCATTTATTTAGACTGGGACAAGTAGATGGAAGAACGCCCGAAGGCACCCCTTTTATCTCTAGTACTAATCCTGAGTATATTGCTGAATATGTAAAGCAACATACACATCAGCGCTGGGCTCCGCACAGCTATATTGTAACCTCTGCACAAGCCCAGATGACTATTTGTAATATGTCTTTTGAAAAAAGCAAACACAACTTAGAAGAATTTATGGGTACTCATTATTATAATCTGTTTACTCATTATTTTTATAAAATGATGCTTCTAAAGGTTGCATACGAATATAGTGAAATCAGTTGGGGCAAGGATAAATTAGTTGTTAACGAGCTGATTGAATTAATTACAAAGTTTTCTGCACGTTATTATTTTGAAGAGGTAATCGTTCGTACCGAAGGCAGAGAAATTTCACAAATGCTGCGGAAATATTTTCGTATAAATGAGCATTATACGGAGACAAAGGCAACACTAGATAGCTTATACCGTACGCAAGAGGATCAATCGGATAATAGAAGTAATAAATTGCTATTTATCTTAACAGTTTTTACTGTTATATCAGGTATTTATGGCATGAATTTAGTGATTGAGGAGTGGAGAGATTCTAATGGATTAGGCAGTGTTTGGAGCTATACTATATTTGAATGGGTAGCATTTATAACGGCACTTAGTGGTATTTGTCTATCCCTAATACTCGTTTGTGTAACTACTATCAAGTCAATTAGACATCAAATGCGACGCTACAAAAGAAAATAAAAAATTGCCTCGCTGTCCTGAATGGCTGCGAGGCATCTAGCATTCTTACCTTAAATATTTTGCTGATTGTTTGTTTTGCTCTTCTCAGCAAGAATACGTGCTTCAATTTCCTTCGATTTTAATTCTTGTTTTTTTGAAATTTTACGAAAAATCATAAATACAGCAATACATAGGATTAGCATTACTAAAAATTCAAAAGCAGCAGGAATATAGCCTGATTTATCTTCAGGGAAATATAAAAATTGATACATTAAGGGTTTCATCTTTACACGTCCTTACAATTATTATTCAAAAACTGTAATTGACTCAATTTTCACATCTTCTAGAGGTTTGTCACGGAAATCTTTTTCAACCTCTGCTATTTTGTCAATAATATCCATTCCTTCAACCACATGACCAAATACTGTATGCTTATGATCTAGCCAAGGTGTACCACCATTTTTTGCGTAAGCTTCAATGATTTCCTCAGGGAAGCCTGCACCTTGTAATTGGCGTAGCATATCACTTGGAAGGTGCTTCATTTGAACGATAAAGAATTGTGAACCATTAGTATTTGGACCTGCATTTGCCATAGAAAGGGCACCACGAAGGTTAAATACTTGATCTGAGAACTCATCCTCGAAAGAGTTACCCCATATAGATTCGCCACCCATACCAGTACCTGTTGGGTCGCCACCTTGAATCATAAAATCTTGAATAACACGGTGGAAAATAATGCCGTTATAGTAACCTGATTTTGCATGGCCTAAGAAGTTTTCAACTGTTTTTGGTGCATGCTCTGGGAATAACTTAATTTTAACTGCACCTAATGTTGTTTTCATTTCTACAAGTACTTCGCCTGCTTGTACTTCTGATGTTAATTGTGGAAACATTGGAGTCTCTCCTTTAAATGTAATTTCAGTTTCGCTGAATATGATAGTAGCTTATCATATCTGACCTCATTTTAGTCTAACATACTTCCTACAGGTTTTCTTCACCAAAGTATTGACGATTTTTGCACTTTTACCATCATTTATTATCTGAATCTAGTAAGAGAAATCAATACAGCCTTCAAATTTTTGGAAAGTGTAAATAGGTCCGAACGCGTATTTGGAAACCATCCAAATTATGTTATTCTGTTGAGTGACTCATAATTTAAAGTGGAGGCACACATGAACAAGGCTTTTGGTTTTTTTATCATAGTTCTATCCTTACCTGTCCTTTGGTGGGTTAGCACTAATATTAGAACAGAAATTAATACGGCAAAAGCACACGAAGAGCAAATTGCTAGCGCTATTCATTTACCGGAAGTACAGGCACAACTTCCTGTAACACTTATTGATCAAAACGGAGAAATTTTTAGTGAGGAGTATGTAGAATGGCGGCAGCCACTAACCTTACAAGAAATTCCACAAATTGCCCAGGAAATTTTTATAGCAAGTGAGGATGCTCATTTTTATGATCATATTGGCTTTGACTTCAGTGCAATCATTCGAGCTGTTGTAGCGAATTCAAATACAAACTCAGCCTCACAAGGTGGGAGCACTATCACACAACAACTTGTTCGAATGCGCTATTTATCGGATGAAAAAACTTATGAACGAAAATTAACAGAGCTTTTTTATGCACATGAACTTGAGAAAGAATTCGATAAAGATACGATTTTAACCATGTATTTAAATGAATCCTATTTTAGTAATCAGGTTTATGGGATTGGCGGTGCAGCTTCTTATTATTTTCAAAAGCCGCTCAAGGAACTTTCTATTGCTGAGATGGCATTTATTTCAGCCATTCCAAATAACCCATCATTGTATAACCCATTAAAAAATTTTGACAACACCAAAGCAAGACAGGAGCGGCTATTAGATACGCTGTCAGAGAGCGGTGCTATAACGTTAGAAGATGCTGCTACCTATAAGGCTGAACCCATTACATTGAATGTAAAAAATAAAATTCAACAGTATCCTACATATAGCACATATGTCCTACAAGAGCTTAGATGGTTAGTGGCAGAAAAAGAAGGATATGCGGAGCGACTTGTCAATGCTCAGAATGAAGAAGAAAAGAAAAATATCAAAGCACAGCTAGACAATCGACTCAATACTTTATTCCAAAATGGACTGACAATCTATACAGCCCTTAATCCAAGCAAGCAATCACATGATGAAGAAAAGATGACGGCCATATTAGGCTCTGGTAAGTTACAGGCAGCAGGAGCAGTCATAAATAATAGTACACGTGAAATTATTAGCCTTTATGCAGGGAAAAATTACGAAAAATTTGATTATCACCGTGCCTTTCAAGGTACACGGCAGCCAGGCTCAGCCTTTAAACCACTTGCTGTCTATGCGCCGTTCTTTGAAACAACCGCACATACGCCTGATTCCATCGTTAATGGTGGGAGCTACTGTGTTGGATCATTTTGTCCACAAAACTATGGGGGCTATAAGTACGGTGATGTGCCAATTCGGGTAGCATTTCGTCATAGCTACAATACATCTGCCCTACGGCTCTTTCAGACAGTAGGCATTGAAACAGCATTTAGTTACCTAGATCGTTTTCATTTTCGCTCTATCATAGCAAAGGATCAGAACTATGCTGCTGCATTAGGGGGATTAACATATGGCGTAACAGCACTTGAGCTAGCCGATGCCTATACTAGCTTTATAGACGGTTCCTATGTACTTGCCCACAGTATACGTAAGGTAACAGCAGCTGATGGAACTGAGCTTTATAGCTGGAATACAGAGCGCCATCAAATTTGGTCTCCAAAAACAGTAAAGTATATGCGTACGCTGCTAGCAGATGTTGTTACGAATGGTACAGGACAAGGTGTTTATAGTACAAGTAACTATACCGGAGCAAAGACTGGGACAACGAATGACTATCGTGACTACTGGCTTGCTGGCTTAACAGAAGAACATACAGCAGCTGTGTGGCTTGGCTTCGATAAGCCACAATCTATGGAAAATTTAGAGGCCTATAAAATTCACCATCAGCTTTTTAATGTATTACTGGAATAATAAAAGAAAAAGAGCAGTCCATAGTGAAGTCTCTCACTATTTGGACTGCTCTTTGTCATTATGTAATTTAACTAGCAAATGGTAAACTCGCCAAAATACCATTATATAATTTTAAAATCACATAAACTAAAAGCGATAATAGTATAGTCCACATAAAAAGCTCAAAAACTAGTAATCCAATTGTTCCACCCATCGACATAAAATGGCTCATCTTATATATAAGGTAGATAAAATAGATAAAAATAGTTAGCACAAAAATACCTACCAACACATAAATGAATTGAATTGCAAAGGCTGAACATATTGCACCAACAAATAAAATAATAAAGCCGCCCCGAGCCTGACTAACTGTCGCACCATCCTGATCTTTAGAGAAAAATAACATTCCTAACTCGTGAATAGTTTCCCCCACTAATTTTAAAGCTGAAAATACCATAAAGAAAATCATTGCAAAAACAATTAATAAAAACACACGGAGCTCAAAATCTGATAAAAATTCCCGCATACCAGAATACACGCCAATGGATTGGAAAATTTGTAAAGATTCCCCTACGGCATACATTCCAAATGTTAAACTAAACAATAAAATTGTAATTAATGGCAGATAACCATAAATATAAGGGTTCCTCATAAAAAATTTTTTTCCTCTATTTTTATTGATAACTTCCTATTTATAATATAGCCAAAATTATTCCATTATCGCAAGCCAAAACCTATACGTACATATGCATTCCTACAAAAAGTGCGCTATAATGGACACACTTACCTACATAAAGGAGGATTTTTTTGTTACAAGTACTTTATATTTTCATACCAATGCTTGCTGCGATATTAGTGCCCTTTTTATATAAAAGCATTAAAAATATCCACACAGGCTGGTTTGTTCTTGCAGTTCCTGCTACACTCGCGATCATATACACATCTTATATCGCAAAAGTAGCAGACGGTGAAGTATTTCATGCAGAGCTTCCTTGGATTCCATCACTTGATATTTCCGTCGCTTCTTATTTAGATGGACTTAGCTTGCTATTTTCATTACTAATTACTGGAATCGGCTCATTGGTCGTGCTTTACTCCATTTTTTACTTAGATAAACATAAAGAAAAATTACATAATTTTTATGTTTACTTATTATTATTTATGACCGCTATGCTAGGTGTAGTACAATCTGATCATTTAATTACTTTGTACTTTTTCTGGGAATTAACGTCTATTTCATCATTTTTATTGATTGGCTACTGGTATACTCGCGATGCATCTCGTCTTGGTGCACTTAAGTCAATGATGATTACAGTCGGTGGCGGCTTAATGATGCTGGGAGGATTCATTCTTCTTTACCTAATGGGCGGAACATATTCAATTCGTGAACTGATTGTCCTTGCACCAGATTTAATGCATCACCCATTATTCACTTGGTCACTCGTTTTATTACTTTTAGGAGCATTTACGAAATCCGCACAATTCCCATTCTACATTTGGCTACCAGATGCAATGGAAGCGCCAACACCGGTTAGTGCCTACCTCCACTCCGCTACAATGGTAAAAGCAGGTATTTATTTAGTCGCTCGCTTTACACCGATTTTTGCTGTTTCTGAGCTTTGGGTGTGGCTTGTTACAGGTATAGGTATCTTAACTTTATTTTGGGGTTCTTTCTTTGCAGTCAAGCAAACTGATTTAAAAGGAATTCTTGCTTTCTCAACAGTGAGTCAGCTTGGGCTTATTATGTCATTGCTCGGTGCAAGTGCGGTAGCTTATCACACAAATGGTGCAATAGATAGCATCAAATATGCAGCCTTCGCAGCTATCTTCCATCTTATAAACCATGCAACCTTTAAAGGAAGCTTATTCATGATAGCAGGTATTATTGATCATGAAACGGGTACACGTGATATTCGCAAACTAGGCGGATTAATGAGTATTATGCCAATTAGCTTTACAGTCGCGGCAATTGGTAGTTTATCAATGGCAGGTCTACCTCCATTTAATGGTTTCTTAAGTAAGGAAATGTTTTTAACCGCTATGCTGGCACTTCAAAATTTCGAATTTTTCGGCTTTGATACATGGGGGGTACTTTTCCCTATTATTGCTTGGATTGCTAGTATATTTACGTTTATCTATAGCTTTTATTTTGTCTTTCGAACATTTACTGGCAAATTTACACCAGAAAAATTGCCTCAGAAACCACATGAGGCTCCCATCGGTATGTTAATTTCGCCAATGATTTTAGCAACATTAGTCATAGCAATATTCTTTATTCCGAATTTTGTCGGGGATAATTTTGTCAAGCCAGCTGTCCAAGCTATTCAGCCATTCCTATATGACTCACCACAGGATATTGACATTCATGTAGCTGCTTGGCATGGTCGTATAACACCCGAATTACTTATGACAATTGGTATCGTCATTGTTGGTGTTTTATTGTTTGTAGCATTACCGAAATGGCAAGGTATGTACACACGATTCCCACACGTATTCACGTTAAACAATGCCTACGACAAAATGATGCTTGGTCTTGATGCGGGCTTAAATCGCGTGTCACGACTTTATATGACAGGTTCTATGCGGCACTATTTACTTTATATGTTTAGCAGCATTGCAGCGATTGTCATAGGCTCCTTATTTGTAAAGAATGCCTTTACATTCTCTTTCCAAAATACGGCACCTATTCGCTCGTATGAGATTATCTTAGTGGTGGTTTTAGTCATTGGGACAGCCATTACAATTTTAGCAAAATCACGTCTAACAGCCATTATTGGGCTTGGATCTGTTGGTTATACAGTGGCATTATTCTTTGTTATTTTTAATGCTCCTGATTTAGCATTAACACAGCTTGTTATTGAAACGATTTCTGTCGCATTATTTTTATTAGCATTTTACCATCTCCCTAAGCTTGGGAAACGCGAAGAACGCATGAGATTCCAATTAAACCGCGCGATAGTTTCCATCGCAGTTGGTGTAATGGTCACACTTGTAGCATTATCTGCACAATCACAAAAATTGATTCCAACTATTTCTAAATACTATGAGGAAACAGTTTATTCAAAAGCTGGCGGTGGTAACATAGTTAATGTGATTTTAGTAGACTATCGAGGCTTCGATACATTATTTGAAATTACTGTACTAGGTATTGCTGGCATGGCCATCTTAGCAATGATTAAGTTACGTATGAATAGAAAGGAGAAACCGCATGAAAACAAATGATGTCATTATACAATTTACAGCAAAAATTGTATTCTTCATTATTTTCTTCTTTTCCATTCATATTTTTCTGGCTGGTCATTATACACCAGGAGGAGGTTTCGTTGGTGGACTTCTAACATCTAGTGCCGTCGTACTCCTAGTACTTGCCTTTGATTTAAATACAGTTCGCCATGTTTTACCCATTAATTATACGTATTTAACAGCAATTGGCTTGTTATTAGCCCTTGCAACTGCTGCTTTCCCAATGTTTGTTGGCAAGCCATTTTTCACACATTTTTTTGATTATTTCAATTTACCGCTTCTTGGCAAACAGTCACTCCACACGGCTATGCTTTTTGATAGTGGTGTCTATTTGGTTGTTGTCGGCGTTACGATGACCATTATTCAAACAATTGGGGAGGATGAATAATGGAGATAATTATGGCCTTTGTCATAGGCTTTCTGTTTATGGCAGCGATTTATTTAATCTTATCCAAAAGCTTATTGCGTATCATCATAGGAACTGGCCTTTTAAGCCACGGTGCACATCTACTTATTTTAACAATGGGCGGACTTGGAGGAGAAGCACCTCCTGTATTAAATGAGGGAGCGAAAACATTCGCAGACCCATTACCACAGGCTCTCATTTTAACAGCGATTGTTATCAGCTTTGGGGTAACAGCATTCTTCCTTGTACTTGCCTATCGTTCCTATCAGGAGCTTGAAACAGATGATATTAGCTTAATGAAAGGAAGTGATGAGGATGAATAACTTCCTTCTACTGCCCATTATCATTCCTTTCTTCTTTGGCATGATTTTAATGTTTGGGCAAAAAAATCTAAAATATCAGCGAACATTTTCACTACTTGGTATAGGCATTGCCCTTATATCGGCCATTTCACTTCTTATAAAGGTTAAAAATGACGGCATACAAAAGGTTACATTTGGCAACTGGCCTGTACCATTCGGCATTACAATGGTGTCTGATATGGTATCAGTATTACTTGTTACAACAACACTGTTGATTGCATTTTTTGTAGTTTGGTATGGCTTTGGTTCCATCACAAAGGAGCGAGAGCGCTTCTTCTACTATCCAGGAATTATGTTTATTTTAACTGGGGTGAACGGAGCATTTACTACAGGTGATATTTTCAACCTTTTCGTATTCTTTGAGGTATTGTTAATGGCTTCGTACCTGCTAATCGTTTTAGGAGGAGAAAAAGGACAGCTTAAAGGCTCAATTAAATATATTTTAATCAATGTGATTTCTTCAGCATTATTTGTTATAACAGTGGCCTTCCTATACTCTGTAGTTGGAACCTTAAATATGGCAGATATTGCGGTAAAAATAGCTGAAATCAACCAGCCTGGTATTGTTACGGTTATAGCTGTACTGTTTTTAATGGTATTTGGTTTAAAAGCGGCAATTTTCCCGCTCTACTTCTGGCTGCCCACCTCTTATGCGGCAGCGCCAATACCCGTGCTAACACTATTTGGGGCATTATTAACAAAGGTCGGTATTTATGCCATTACACGCACGTATACACTGTTCTTTGTGCATGATTTATCCTATACACATGATTTACTAATGGCACTAGCTATTGCAACCATAGCAGCCGGCTGTATTGGTGCACTTGCCTACTTTGATGTTAAGCTTATTATCATTTACAACATCGTGATTGCAGTAGGCGTTATTTTATTCGGTGTCTCTCAAATGAACGAAGCTTCCTTAAAAGGGGCCATGTTTTATTTAGTGCATGATATGCTGATTAAGGCAGCTCTCTTTATGCTAATCGGTATCGTCATCTATATTACGGGTACATCTGATTTACGAAAAATGGGTGGCCTTATGAAAAAATATCCTGCTCTTGGCTGGTTTTATTTAATTGCTGCATTTGGCTTAGCAGGAATTCCACCACTTAGTGGATTTGTCGGAAAGCTTCTTATTGCACAAGGAGGCTTTGAGGCAGGCAGTATGTGGAGTAGTATTTTTATTTTAGCTTCTTCACTTCTCGTATTATTGTCTGTGATTCGTATTTTCCTTTATGCCTTCTGGGGTGAAGAAAAAGCAACGACTGGTACGGTCGATAAAAAAGTCTACCAGACACTATTTGTGCCTACTGTTATTTTAGTGCTTATTACCGTAGCCTATGGTGTGGGGTCTGAGTGGATAACACCATTTATGGACGATGCGGCAGAACTATTACATGATCCATCTATATATATAGATGCTGTTATGAAGGAGGATTAAAGCTATGGCATTTCAAATTATTTTAAATTTTGCACTTGCCTTCGTCTGGATGTTCCTTTCTTCTAATTACACAGTAACGGGCTTTATTGTAGGATTCCTTCTCGGTATTCTTCTGCTTATTATGATGCGGAGATTTTTTGCAACACGTCTCTATGTCTACCGTATTTGGGCAATTATTAAACTGACTTTACTGTTTTTAAAGGAATTAGTATTGGCAAATATACAAGTTCTTCAAGTAGTCTTAAAGCCTAAATTAGATATGCAGCCAGCATTCTTTGCTTACCCTACTGTTCTAAAGCAAGAGTGGGAAATTACCCTATTATCAAGTCTTATTACCTTAACACCAGGTACAGTAGTTGTTCATGTATCAGATGATGCTAAAACTTTATATGTACATGCCATCGATATCAGTGATGTTGATGAAGCAATTGCAGCGATTCGAGATTCCTTTGAGAAAGCGATTTTGGAGGTGAGTAAATCATGACAACGTTTATTATGGCTGCGATTGTAGTGATTTGCTTATCAATGGTAGCCGTCATTTATCGAATGGTTAAAGGACCTTCTGCATCCGACCGCGTAGTCGCTTTGGATTCATTAGGTGTGTCACTCATTTCGTTAATTGGACTATTTTCCATATTAGTGGAGACAAGCTTCTTCCTTGAGATTATATTATTGTTAGCGATTTTATCGTTTATCGGCACAGTAGCTTTCTCTAAATTTATAGAGAAAGGAGATATCATTAAACGTGACAATTCTCGCTAATAGTTTAGTTATCTTTTTTATTTCTGTTGGGGTGCTATTTATTGTCGTGACAGCCATTGGACTTATTCGCTTACCTGATTTGTACACTCGGGCTCACGCTGCCTCTAAGAGTGCAACATTAGGTGTCATGTGTATATTGATTGGCGTATTCTTTCACTTTTGGCTTATCGAGGACCACTTTAATCCCCGTATTTTGCTAGGTATTTTGTTTTTATTTATCACTGGACCAGTTGGAGGTCATATTATGACTCGCTCCTCGTATATCGCTGGTGTCAAGCCATGGAAAGGCACTGTCCGCGATGAGCTTGGACCAGAAATTGAACGTATGAAAAAGGAACAAGGCATAAAATAAGGATCAATTTCGCCTTGGCGTAATTGTAGCTGCCACTTTGCTTTTGCTACTAAAAACATTTGCTGAATGAAGATAAAAAGACAGGCCAATGAAATCATCTAGACTTAATTGGCCTTTTTTTAACACTTTGATAGCATAAAAAACTCTCTCTCCAAACCGATACCTTCCCAAAATTCAAGTGCTAGGTTATTTTCTAAATCCACATAAACATTTATGACAGAAGTATCGTGCTTTTCATCAAACCAATTTACCAACTCATCTACCAGACGTTTAGCAATCTTCTGTCGTCTATATGCTTGTAAAACATAGATTTCATCGATTTGACCAAAGATCATATCATACATTAAATCCTTTTTCATAGAAGCCAACCCGAAGCCTATAATTTGATGGCTTTCATTAGTTGCGATATAAATAGCCCCATATTGTGATTGTAAATATTGTTCTAGTTGATTTTGAATACCCTCTCTATCACTCTTCTCTAATTCACAATCTGCCGTTTCTTTCGCATTTTCATTCCATAGCTCCAAAATATCATTTACTATTTTTTGATTTATAATATCCTTTGTTAGTAACTGAATATGTATGTTCACCTCAGACAACTCCTATACCATTTAATCATTTTTCGCCTTGGCGTAATTGTAGCTGCCGCTTTGCTTTCGCTACAGAAAACATTTGTTGCTGTCGCTTCGCTTTCGCACAGATAAACAATGCGTCCCGATTTTGAATTGTGCCCGCACAATTCATTCCTTCTAAAAATCCGTGACATCCGCCGGAGGCTTTAGGCCAACACTATGTTGGTCACTCAGGCGTTTTCACAGGATGTGAAGATTTTAGCATGAGTTCCTCCATTTCAGTAGGTGTTTGGACACACACTGAATAGATGTACTGATTTTTTCGGAAAGTGTGATCATGGAGCGAATAAATCGTTTGATGGTTCTGCCACAAGAGATACCCAAATCATGAAAATCCCGATAGGCCCAATGATTCATACGATTTTGTTCCATCCTAAATACCTCTCCCCTCATAGATAGCGGATTTCTTTCATCATACCATGTGGAGCGAGCTGACATCACTTTTTGGAGAAGTACTTCCCTCCTATATCCATTCTCTGTATTTGATGTGGGTCATGCATAGCATGTAGAGGTGGGAGTCTTACTGAATGAAGATAAATCTATCATCTCACAACAAATAATTTTACCCTAATAAAAAAAATCTGCTTCTTAAAAGCAAGCAGATTCTTTAAAATTAAATATATCCTCTTGATGTTAAAATGTCAGTAAGCTGGTCTACACATACTTCAATGGAGTTGAGTTCTGTATCTAAAATAATTTCTGGATTATCCGGCTCTTCGTAGGGTGCACTAATCCCTGTAAAGTTTGGGATTTCAGCATTGCGTGCTTTCTTATAAAGTCCCTTTGGATCACGCTGTTCACATGTTTCTACAGAGCATCTCACATAGACTTCTATAAATTCTCCCTCCTCTACGAGCGCTCGTACAACTTGACGATCCTCTCTATACGGAGATATAAAAGCTGTTAAAACAATTTGACCATTTTCCACAAAGAGCTTCGAAACTTCGCCAATGCGTCGAATATTTTCCTTTCGCCCTGCTTCATCAAATCCTAAATCCTTATTCAAGCCATGACGAACATTATCACCATCCAGGACAAAGGCTTGATTACCACGGTCAAAAAGTCGACGTGCGAAGGCATTTGCTACAGAAGATTTTCCAGAGGCAGATAAGCCCGTGAACCATAAAATAAAGCTTTGATGCTTGTTTTGTGTGCGACGCTCCTCTTTTGTAATGGAAGCTTCATGCCAAACAATATTGGAACTCATTTTAAAACCTCCTTACGCATACCTTTAATCAGAACATCCACTACCTCTTTACGACTAAACGTATTTGGTGGCACTTCACCATTACGTAGCATTTCACGAACCTTTGTACCCGATAAAATCACATGTGCTGTACTATCATGCGGACACGTTTTAGTTGTTGCCATCCCCTCACAATTGTTGCAATAGAAGCTATGCTCAAATTTTAGTGGAACTATACCTAATTCATCTTCCGTAAATTGTTCAAATATTTTTTGTGCATCATATGTGCCATAGTAATCACCAACACCTGCATGATCACGCCCAACGATAAAGTGCGTACAGCCATAATTTTTCCTTACAAGTGCATGGAAGATGGCTTCTTTTGGTCCTGCATAGCGCATGGCAGCTGGGAACACGCCCAATTGCACACGATTTTCTGGATAATAATTTTGCAGTAAAACTTCGTAACTTTCCATGCGAATTGCCGCTGACACATCGTCTGATTTTGTTTCCCCGACAAGTGGGTTCAAAAATAGTCCATCAATCGTTTCTAATGCAGCCTTTTGAATATATTCATGTGCTCGATGCACAGGGTTACGTGTTTGGAAACCGACAATCGTTTTCCAGCCTTTGTCTGCAAACAACTGACGCGTCTCAATCGGATCAAAGGAATACGCAGGAAACTTTTGTTCAATGCGTTTAGTTAATGTAATTTTACCACCCACATAAATACTTGGGCGTTCATGCAGTTTCTTCACACCGGGATGCTCTATATCCTCTGTGCCATATACTAGTAACGCCTCTTTTCGTTTATTGGGCTCATAAATATCAGCCACCTCAATCACACCATAAACTTCATTAGCATAAACCAGCTTTGCCTCATCTCCAGGCTGTAAAGTTATTGCAACTTCCTTTGTTACAGGTAGTGTAATCGGAATACTCCATACCGCACCAGATGCTAGACGTGTATGTTCCACAACAGATTCATAATCTTCCTTGATTAAAAATCCTTCAATTGGACTGTAACCACCTATTGCAATTAGCTCCAAATCACTTAGAGAAATGACATCAAGCTCTATTGCTTTATTTATATTCGTCACATCTTTCTCAGGATTAAAAGCTTGCACTAATTGGCCGCCATGTGGTTGTAAGCTCATAAAAAACTCCTCCTAATTTTATAAAAATACTATGTTATATAGTTTTATTGGGTAGTGATTTAGGTATTTGATAAAGCTTCTGTTATTTTGATCAGGTTTCGTCCTGTTTTGATCGGCTTCTCAGATTTTTGATCAGGTACCACTCCGTTTTGATCAGCTTCTCGTATTTTTGATCAGGCACCACTCTGTTTTGATCAGCTTCTCGTATTTTTGATCAGGTCTCACCCTGTTTTGATCGGCTTCTTGTATTTTTGATCAGGTACCACTCTGTTTTGATCGGCTTCTCGTATTTTTGATCAGGTCACACCCTGTTTTGATCGGCTTCTTGTATTTTTGATCAGGTACCACTCCGTTTTGATCGGCTTCTCGTATTTTTGATCAGGTACCACTCCGTTTTGATCGGCTTCTTGTATTTTTGATCAGGTACCACTCTGTTTTGATCGACTTCTCGTATTTTTGATCAGGTCTCATCCTGTTTTGATCGGCTTCTTGTATTTTTAATCAGGTACCACTCTGTTTTGATCGGCTTCTCAGATTTTTGATCAGGTCACACCCTGTTTTGATCAGCTTCTTGTATTTTTGATCAGGTACCACCCTGTTTTGATCGGCTTCTCGTATTTTTGATCAGGTACCACTCTGTTTTGATCGGCTTCTCAGATTTTTGATCAGGTACCACCCTGTTTTGATCGGCTTCTCAGATTTTTGATCAGGTACCACCCTGTTTCGATCAGCTTCTCGTATTTTGATCAGGCACCACTCTGTTTTGATCAGCTTCCTCTCTTATGTAATCAAGTACCACTCATCTTTAATCAGCTACCCTCCATTCCAATCGATCCCCCATCTTTTTGCCACACCTATTTAGATACCCTCCCCAGAGTCGTATATGGAACGTTCCTCTTCTCGCATTGTTCGCATTAAGCTTATGACACCTAGCGTTCCAACTATAATGCTTCCAATTAAAACGATGGCGTAGAGATCTTTCTCCAAGAATAGCTGCACTAAAAAATAAGAAATGGCTAACGAAAATATTGGGGATACAATCCAAATTCGAATGATTTTTCTAACAATTTGCTTATGCAAAATTTGTTTTCCGTTTTTCGCCATCCCCATGCCGATAATCGAAGAGGAAGTTACTTGTGTTAATGGTACTGGAAGCCCAAAAATAGAGCTAATACCAACAAGTAATGCACCTGTGCTGGAAATTAAAATACCTTCTGTTTTCTCGAAACGAACAATCTTCTTCCCATTTGTTTCGAGTACTCGTTTTCCAAGTAGAATGGCACCAAGCGCTACAAATGCCCCACCAAGCCAGATTCCACTTGTCACACTCATCATCCCTGCACCCACTAGTGGTCCAACTGCATTCGCTACATTATTCATCCCCGCTGAAAATGCTTCAAAAAATCCAGCTAGTACAAGCAGAATCGTTAATATCGGGCGATCCTTTAGCAAGCCCTTAATACGTAATTTATACAGCCACTTCCCAAAGACTAATGCAATGACAAATGCAATAATCGGAACAATCACCCAAAATGACATGATGACAAGCAATGATTTTACATAAAGCACCTTATAAGCTATCCCTACACCTACAACAGCTCCTACCGTTACTTCACTTGTTGATAATGGGATACCTAAAAGATTTGCCAGAAAGAGCGAGCTTGTTGCAGAAATCAAAATAATAATAACAACCTTTACAGTGATGTACTCTTGTGGCATAATGCCTGAGCTAATCGTTTTAACTACCTCTCCACCACCAAGTACTGCTCCACTAAAAACACCTATGGCGCAAATCAGCAAGGCTTGCCAGGCTTTTGGAATGGCCCCTGCACCATAAGCAACTCCCATTGAAGCCGCTGCTCCACTAGCACCTATATTTAATGCAAAAAATAGACTAATCGCTATCGCAACATATTCAAGCATGGCAAAGCTCCTTTATTCATGTAAACCACACTCAGTTTTACCAGATCCTTGCCATCTACCTGAACGTAAATCATCCATCGTAAAGGCTGGCTTTGTGCAATGCTCACAGCCAATGCTTGGATAACCTGTGTCATGCAGAGGATTATAAGGCAAATTATGCTTTGAAACATATCGCCAAACGTCCTTCCATGTCCAATGAATGAGTGGACAAATTTTAATTGATTTAAATTTATCATCGAGATTGATAAAATTTGTGTTTTGACGAGTTGACGATTGTTCACGACGCAAACCTGAAATCCAAGCTTTTGCACCTGCTAATGATTGATGTAACGGTGTTATCTTTCGAATTTCACAGCATTTATTTGGATTAGACTTCCATAACTCTTCACCGTATTGCGCTGCTTGCTGTGCTAACGTAAGCGCTGGCTTTTGCATAATAATGTTTAACTGCGGATATTTCTCTTTCACTCGATCGATAGTTTCATAAGTTTCTTTAAAATGAACATCTGTATCTAAAAAAATAATGGTAGCGTCAGGCTTCACCTTTGAAATTAAATCGATTAAGACAATTCCCTCAATTCCAAAGCTACAAGCATAAACGATATCCTCTCCATACTCCGCATAACTCCACTGTAAAACCTCCAGCGCAGCCTTATAGGTTTCATCAATCTTAAAATCCAATGTTGGCTCATGCCAAGTTGCAAATGTTAACATGTTATCCCCCTTATAACGAAAAAAGACGCTCTAACAAAAGACATAGATATAACATGCCTCATTGCTAAAACGCCTCTAGTTTGACTAGCCAGCTCTTATATGATGATTGTTTACTAGTATTTGCTACCTTGTTCACAATCATTTTTCTTATTACCAAATATATACTAAATTACACCTAGCAGTCAACTAGGCTTTTCAAAAAAATAAATTATTCTTATTAACTTTTGTCCAATATATGGTAAACATAGCTGTTTTAATGATTTTTTTCACACTATTCCTGTGAAAGTTCAAACTACCTATTTTGATGAAGAGCCACTATTTTTTTAAAAATTAGCAATATTTTTAATTCCTTGTTGACTAATAGGAAATATATGTTTAATGTATAACTAAGATTTGAACCAAACCAATAAAAATGCTGATCAGATGATCTGAAGGCCATCTACTTAGAACGAAATATTCCCGTTCTAAGAGATGGTCTTTTGCGTTTTTTGAGATCAAAAAGGAGCGATTTTAATGAAAAAAAGAAAACATCTTTTCCAATCATTAGCACTTATATCAGTGCTGACATTGACCTTAACAGGCTGTGGAACTAAATCATCTAATAGTGATACTGGTGCTTCAGATACCAAAAAATCTGTGGAATTATTTAATGTATCCTATGACCCTACACGAGAGCTATACGATGAATTCAATCAAGATTTTATAAAGAAATGGAAGGATGAAACAGGTCAGGAGGTGACTATTAAGCAATCTCATGGTGGTTCTGGAAAGCAAGGGCGAGCTGTTATTGATGGACTAGAGGCTGATGTTGTTACCTTAGCCTTAGCCTACGATATTGATGAGATTGCACAGGCTCGGGATTTACTAAACAATGATTGGCAAACGGAATTTGAAAACAATTCCACTCCTTATACATCTACTATTGTCTTTTTAGTACGCAAGGGCAATCCAAAGGGCATTAAGGACTGGAATGACTTAATTAAGAAAGATGTATCCGTTATTACGCCAAACCCAAAAACGTCTGGTGGTGCTCGTTGGAATTATTTAGCAGCTTGGTCCTATGCAGAGAAATTATATAACAACGATGAAACAAAAATAAAAGAATTTATGAATACTTTATATAGCAATGTGGAGGTGTTAGATTCAGGTGCTCGTGGCGCTACAACAACCTTTGTTGAGCGTGAAATTGGAGATGTTCTAATTGCATGGGAGAATGAAGCCTATTTATCCCTTAATGAACTAGGAGATGATGAATTTGAAATTGTCACACCTTCTTTAAGTATTTTAGCAGAGCCTCCTGTAGCAATTGTTGACAAGATAGTTGATAAAAAAGGAACACGCGAAGTAGCAGAAGCTTATCTAAAGCATTTATATAGTGATGCTGGGCAAGAAATTGCTGCAAAAAACTACTATCGACCACGTAATGAAGAAATTCTAGCAAAATATCAAGACCAATTCCCACAACTTGAGCTTGTTTCCATCGATGATTTTGGAGGCTGGGCTGAAGCACAAGCAAAACATTTTAAAGATGATGGTACATTTGACGAAATTTATGTACCTCAATAAGGAGTCCAGTTATGACAAGTTTAACGGTTAATAAAAAACGTCGCATCATTCCAGGCTTTCATCTTTCACTTGGTTACACCATGCTCTATGTTAGCTTGCTAGTTTTATTGCCACTTTCTATGATTCTTATTCATACACTGTCCTTAAGCTGGGCAGAGTTTGTTGATATTGTGACCGCTCCTAGGGCTGTTGCTTCTTATAAAGTAAGCTTCAGCACAGCGCTCGCTGCTGGTTTATTGAATGTCGTTTTTGGCACAATCATTGCTTGGGTGCTTGTGCGTTACCAATTTCCCTTTAAACGCATCATTGATGGGCTTGTTGATTTACCGTTCGCATTACCAACTGCTGTAGCAGGAATAGCCTTAACGTCACTTTATGCACCCAATGGCTGGATAGGTCAATTCTTCAGCTTCAAAATTGCATTTACACCGCTTGGTATTATTATCGCCCTAACGTTTATCGGGCTGCCGTTTGTCGTACGTACAGTGCAACCTGTTTTACAGAATATTAGCGCAGAGGTCGAGGAGGCCTCTGCAAGTCTTGGTGCAACACGCTTACAAACCTTCGGAAAAGTCATTTTACCAGAGCTGGCTCCTGCCATTTTGACAGGCTTTTCACTAGCTTTTGCACGAGCACTAGGAGAGTACGGTTCCGTTGTTTTTATCGCTGGAAATATGCCGATGAAAACCGAAATTACACCATTAATTATTATGACAAAGTTAGAACAATATGATTATGCTGGTGCTACAGCCATTGCATTAGTCATGCTCATTACATCGTTCATACTATTATTCAGCATAAATATCATACAATGGCTAGCAAATCGTCGCTTTGTACAGTAGGAGGGATATATGGATCAATCTACAGTTATTCAACAAGCTGCTCCTGAAAAAAATAAAGCCCTAGCAAAGTCTTCAGCCTTACAAGAACCTCGCTTTGTCCGTTATACATTGACATTTATTGCGCTAGTTTTTTTAGGATTTTTTATTGTTTTGCCACTAGTATCTATTTTCATCACTGCCTTTCAAAAAGGTGTAGACGTGTATATGGCAGCTATTACACATCCAGATGCCTTAGCGGCTATCAAGTTAACTTTAACAGTTGTTGTGATTGCCGTTCCATTAAACGCAATTTTTGGTATTATGGCTGCCTGGGCGCTAACAAAATTTAATTTTAAAGGGAAAAATTTATTACTAACAATTGTCGACCTTCCTTTTGCTGTATCCCCTGTTATTGCGGGCTTAATATTTATCTTGTTATTTGGTTCACAGGGTCTATTTGGCGATTGGCTCTTTGAAAATGATATTAAAATTGTTTTTGCGCTTCCTGGGATTGTTCTTGCTACCATTTTTGTTACATTGCCCTTTGTTGCAAGGGAACTCATTCCTCTTATGCAAACACAAGGGACCTCTGAGGAGGAGGCTTCCATATCACTAGGAGCAAGCGGCTTTAAAACATTTTGGCATGTGACATTACCAAATATTAAATGGGGCTTATTATACGGGCTTATTCTTTGTAATGCTCGAGCAATCGGTGAATTTGGTGCTGTTTCTGTTGTTTCGGGTCATATACGAGGTATGACAAATACAATGCCCCTTCATATTGAAATTTTATATAATGAATATCAATTTGCAGCAGCCTTTGCCGTTGCTTCGCTTATGAGTGTTATTGCCATCATTACACTTATTGTGAAAGATATTATAGCTTGGAAATCAAAATCTGTTTAAAGGAGACATTGCCACTATGAGCATTCAAATAAAAAACGTTTCAAAAAATTTCGGTTCCTTTCAAGCTTTACAGGATATTTCCCTCCATATTCAATCTGGTGAACTCATTGCCCTTCTTGGCCCATCTGGTTCAGGGAAAACCTCTTTACTACGTGTAATTGCTGGTCTGGAAACCTCTGATGTCGGTGAAATCTTATTTGACGACCAAGCGATTACAGACCGTCATCCAAAGGAACGAAATGTAGGCTTTGTATTCCAGCATTATGCCCTTTTTCGACATATGACTGTATTTGATAATGTTGCCTATGGTCTTAAAGTACGTCCTCGTAAAACAAGGCCCTCCAAATCAGAAATTAAAGACAAAGTGATGGAGCTATTACGACTTGTTAAACTAGAAAATTTCGCTGAGCGTTTTCCAACACAGCTCTCAGGAGGGCAACGTCAGCGTGTGGCACTAGCTAGAGCACTTGCTGTGGAGCCAAAGGTGCTTTTATTAGATGAGCCTTTTGGTGCACTTGATGCTAAAGTGAGAAAAGAGCTACGCAGATGGTTACGAAAACTTCATGATGATTTCCACATTACAAGTATATTTGTTACACATGATCAAGAGGAGGCACTGGATGTAGCGGATCGCATCGTTGTGATGAACAATGGTCAAATCGAGCAAATTGGTAGTCCAGATGAGGTTTATACAAACCCTAAAAGCCCATTTGTTTACGATTTTTTAGGTAATGTAAATATTTTCAAAGGACGCTTACATAATGGTAAATTAACACATGGTGAATTTGCTATTGATGTACCTGACTCACATGCGCACACTCAGGATGATGCTATAGGCTACGTTCGTCCACATGATATTCAAATTGAAAAAACCGCTGTTACAGGTACAGTACCTGTCAAAATAAGTCATATTCATTTGCTTGGTCCAATCGTACAAATTGAGTTACGCCGTGAGGATATCGGTGAATTTCTAGAAGCCGAATTATCAAAAGAACAATTTCTTTCCCTAGAACTTAAAATCGGTGATCAAGTATATGTAAAACCAAAGCAACTAAAAGTCTTTATCCCTGAAGATTTCTCCATCTAAAGTTTTAATGTAGCTTACTTTCAAGCCGCTCTTTTTTTATAAGAGTAGGCTTATTTTTTATGAGTACCCATTACAATATACCCTTCAACTTATTTTTAATTTACTATTTATTTAACCTAATTTTAACCTTTCTCCCCTATAGTAGTAGACAATCGATTTTACAACTTCCTTAGCTGTTTGGAAAATGTCGAAAAAATTTTCTATTGACGCAATCTATTTTCGGGATTCCGTATCACTTACAAAACCTTGACAAAAGAAGGAGGAAAAAATGAAACCAATCAAGCAAATTATGACATCGTTGTTAGCATCGACAATACTTTTATTCATGCTAATATCTGGGCCTATTACAAATGTATCTGCATCTACACAACCATGTGTAACCATTGGTGATCAATCAAATTCAAATTATAGCAGCCTTAATCTGGGTTATTTTGATAGCCTAACTCAGACCTTTACAGCCAAATATACGACTAATTTAACCGCCCTGGATATTTATTTGCAGCATGACCTTGCGGGAAGTGAAGTATGGGTCGATTTATTATCTCTGTCCGCAGGTGATCTATCGCCTGGAACGGTCATCGCACAGTCAAAAAGTATGATACAAGGGACTGGGTGGAGAACAATGAATTTTCCAGCATCTGTTTCGCTTGTCGCTGGACAGAAATATGCAGTCAAAGTCTATCAGGTTAGTGGAAACAATCTCGTAACCATGCTGTCTGTATCAACAAAAGAATATATGGACGGTATCTTTTATGTAGAAAAGGATGCTGTACGCCAGATCAGCAATCAAGAAAACATGAGGTTAAGACTCTATATGAGTAAAGGAGATCCTAGCAGGGCTACAACCAATTTAAGCAGCTTAATTCTGAATGACAATGTACTCCGTTCAGAAAGGGATCCAGACAACTTAAAGTATTTAGTCATCACTCTTCCAAGTGCATCTTCTTTTACGCTGACACCAACATTAGAGACCCCCGCAGATTCATATTTGGAGATTAACGGAAGTTCAGGAATCAGCGGAATCCCTTATACGATATCCGTGAATGAGGGGCTAAACAATATTGATTTCACTGTTATAAAAGGAGATTGTACCGAAAAGAAAACATATACAGTCAATGTCGTAAAGGATACGATAGCACCTACAATTACGGGCACAATTACACCTCAACCAAACGCAACCGGATGGAACAACAGTGATGTAACTGTACGCTGGACTGTAAATGATAGTGCTTCTGGAATTGATCCTATGACAATACCTAGTGATCAAATTCTAACCGCTGAAGGTGACAGTCTACAAGTGACGGGAACTGTGAAAGACAAGGCCGGAAATAGTGCGACTGAAACTGTAAGAATTAAAATTGATCGTTCACCTCCAACCATAATTGGAGAGGCAACAATACCCCCTAACTCTGCTGGTTGGTACAATGGGGATGTAATTATAGGCTGGACAGTCTCTGATGCACTTTCAGGAATTGATCCATCTACTTCACCGAACAATAATCGTATTACTGGAGAAGGTGACAATTTATTTGTGACGACAAGCGTGAGCGATAATGCTGGAAACAGCACAAATGCAACGGTGAGTGGGATTAAGATTGATCGCACTGCACCAGTGACGACAATAGCACCGCCTGTCCTTTTGTCAAACGGAACTACGAGGCTAACACTAACTGCAACTGACACCCTGTCTGGAGTGAAGGAGACTTTCTACCAGATAGATAATGGTAATGTAGAAACTGGGAATATTGTTGACTTTCAAACAGATGGAACTTTTGTATTAAAGGCTTGGAGCGAAGACAATGCGGGTAACGTGGAGCAGGCACAAAGTATTCAGGTGGAAGTGGATCAGACCGCACCTTACTTTATACAAAATTATCCTAGGTTAGGGATAATCGGAGAGACTACTGCTGATTTGCTTCTAAAAACAAATGAACCAGGTCATGTCTACTACACGGCTCTCTCTAACGGAACAGCTCCAACTGCTACACAGGTTAAGGCAGGAACAGATGCATCAGGAAATTTACTCTCTGCCAACCTGCAAGGAAGTATTGCTACGGCAGGCAATAAAGAAGAAAAAATTAGCCTGTCAGGACTGCAAAAATCAACGAAATACACTATTTATTTAGTAACGGAAGATCAAAAGAGTAACCTTATGCAAAACGTCAAAGCTCTATCGTTCACAACATCTACTCCACCATCAGCTAATAGCTATACGGTATCCTTCGAATCAAACGGTGGAAGTATTGTAACCGATCAAAGTGTTTTGTATAACACAACTTTAAAAGAACCAGTAACTATAAAAGAGGGTTATACATTCGGAGGATGGTACAAAGATGCAGCTTTTACAAATGCTTGGGATTTTACAAAAGATGTCGTAACGGAACGGATAATTTTGTACGCAAAATGGATTATGAACAGTACTACTGGTGGTGGTTATATTCCGATTCCTGAGCCAGATCTAAGACCAATACCAGTTGAACCACCAAAAACGGAACAACCTGTCCCAACACTTGAAGAACCTGAAGAACCTGAACAACCTGAAAAAATGACACCAACTTACCGCTTCACTGATATTTCTAACAGTTGGGCAAGGGATATGATTGAGGACATTGCAGGCCGTAGTATTATCACTGGTTATCCAGATGGCACGTTCCGACCAAATGAATCAATAAAACGACAACATATTGCAGTTATGTTGGCACGTGCATTTGAGCTAACAACTAAACGTGAAGCTATGCCATTTAGTGATGTACCCCAAAACCATCCATACTATGATTCTATAACGAAACTCCAACAAGCTGGTATCGTAGATGGATCAAACGGTGCATTTAATCCAAACGCACCGATGACACGTGCTCAAATGGCAAAGATTCTCGTACTTGCATTTGGTTTAACACCTGGAGGAACAAGTACATTCCACGATGTTCCTGCCACGCATTGGAGCTATGACTATATATCCGCACTCGCCGATTCTGGTATAGCATTAGGCGATAATGGTAACTTCAAACCCAATGAACCAGTGACAAGAGCACAATTCGTGGCATTTATGTATCGGGCACTGAACCTATAATTTGAAATACGCTACAAAGCCTTTGACTAGACTTTGTAGCGTATATTAATTCTTTCTCCTGTCTCTATTGATGATGAAACTCTCTTCCATCATAGACTGCTGTTACATAGCCAGCCCGAATAACAAAATCTCCAAAATGCTCTCCTTCTAAACGATCCTTGGCAAAATGCAGAAGAATTGGACGTAGCTCTGCTAAAATTTCCTCTTCACCAATATTTTCACGATATATTTTATTAAGACGATTTCCTATAAAGCTTGCACCTAGATACATATTGTACTTTCCTGGTCCTTTACCGATAAAGCCAATTTCAGCCATAGCAGCTCGCGAACAACCATTAGGACAGCCAGACATCCGAATAACGATTTCCGTTTCATTTAAGCCGGCCTCATCAATGATTGTTTCAATTTTTGTAATTAGGGAAGGCAAGTAACGCTCCGCTTCAGCCATTGCTAACCCGCATGTTGGTAACGACACACAAGCAATAGAATTACGGCGTAAAGCAGAATAATGCGCACCATCTGTTAGCTTGTATTCTTCAATAAGAGTTGCAATCTTTTTCTTCTTTTGCGGAGTAACATTGCCAATCATTAAATTTTGGTTTGGCGTTAAGCGGAAATCACCTGTGTGTACCTTCGCAATTTCTCTTAGCCCTGTTAGCAGTTGGTAATCTTCAAAATCCTTAATACGACCATTTTGAATAAATAGCGTATAATGCCATTTCCCCTCTGCTCCTTTAATCCAGCCAAACTCATCACCTGTACGATCGAATGTATATGGACGTGCTTCTTGAATATCCCAGCCTAGACGACGTGTTAGCTCCTCATTAAACCATTCAAGCCCTCTAGCATCAATTGTATATTTAAAGCGAGCATTTTTACGTACGGAACGATTGCCATAATCGCGTTGAATCGTAATAATTTTTTCTGCTGTTTCCAGTAATTTATCAGGTGTGATAAAGCCTATAACCCGAGCAAGCTGTGGGTAAGTTTCATGATCACCATGCGTCATGCCCATTCCACCACCTACTGCAACGTTAAAGCCAATTAACTGCCCCTCCTCAACTATCGCAATTAATCCAATATCTTGTGAAAATACATCCACATCATTGCTTGGTGGAACAGCTATACCAATCTTAAATTTACGTGGTAAATACAATGAACCATAAATAGGTTCAATTTCTTCCTCTTGACTGTCCACTACCCTTTCGCCATCTAGCCATAGCTCATGATATGCTCGTGTTCTAGGAAGTAAATGCTCGCTTAACTTTGCGGACCAATTGTAAATTTCCTCATGTAATGCTGATTGATTTGGATTGACATTACACATAACATTACGGTTTACATCCCCACAGGCAGCAAGAGAATCCAATAAAACATCGTTAATTTCCTGCATATATTTTTTGACATTCCATTTTAAAATTCCATGTACCTGGAACGCCTGGCGAGTTGTTAATTTTAAGGAACCATTGCCATACTTTCTTGCCATTTCATCCATTACTAACCATTGAGCCGGTGTAGCTGCTCCACCTGGTGTACGTACGCGCACCATAAATTGATAAGCTGGCTCTAGCTTTTGACGCTGCCGTTCATTACGTAGATCACGGTCATCTTGTAAATAACTACCATGAAATTTCATCAGTCGATTATCATCCTCTGGAATTCCTGAACTTAATGGATTATTCATCGTACGTTCAAGTGTTCCACGCAGATAATTACTTTCACTTTTTATACGCTCTACATCACTAGGATTGCCTTGTTGTGGAGGTAAAATAATTTTTCCTGTCATGTTTCTTCTCTCCTTTATTAATAAACGTCACGTTGATAGCGATTCTGTTGTTTTAGTTCATTGACAAAGGCTTTCGCTTCCTCTGGCGTTTTTTGTCCTTGTTGCTCTATCAGACGATGTATTGTGGCATCGACATCTG
Source organism: Lysinibacillus sp. GW821-FHT14F06 (assembly GCF_058803665.1). Lineage (NCBI taxonomy): Bacteria > Bacillati > Bacillota > Bacilli > Caryophanales > Bacillaceae > Lysinibacillus > Lysinibacillus sp. GW821-FHT14F06. The sequence continues at coordinate 82,989 of NZ_JBXAPF010000016.1, read as the reverse complement.
CCGCCATCGCTTTTTCATCGCCACATACGTAAATAACAGCCCCTTGCTCCAACCATTCATAAAAGGTCGCTGCATTTTCCTCAATTTTATGTTGCACATAGATTTTTTTATCAGTATCTCGTGAGAAGGCTACATCCATTTGAGTTAGTGTGCCAGAAGCAAGCCAACGCTGCCAATCGGTTTGATAAAGGAAATCTGTCACAAAATGCTGATCACCAAAGATTAACCATGCCTTTCCTTCAATCCCCAGTTCCTCACGCTCTTCTAAAAATGCACGATATGGGGCCACACCTGTACCCGCACCTATCATAATAATTGGTGTGTCCTGTTGCTCTGGTAATCTAAAATTAGGATTTTTATGCACATATATTGGTAATGTATCACCAATTTGAATACGCTCTGCAACGCTACCAGAGCAAACGCCAAGTCGTTGACGTCCATTTGTCTCATAGCTTACTTTCCCAATAGTTAAGTGCACCTCATCATTATTTGCCTTTTGACTACTAGCAATGGAATAAAGTCGTGCTGGAATTTTTCGTAACAACTCTACAAATTGCTGTGCATTCCATGAAAATGGTGCAAAGTCTTGAGCGACATCAAGCAAATCTCTACCCTTTGCATAGTCCTTCCAGTCGTTAGCATCTTCTACTAACTTTGTAAATTCCTTATGCACTGTATAGGCACCAATCTTTTGTAATAATGGCTTGGATAGCACTGTTATTTCTAGCTTCTTTTGCAATGCTTCCCTTATCAATAATTTTTCATCAAATACATTTACCTCAGCTTGTGGATCAAACTGTAGTGCTGTTAATAAAGCATCGACTAATTTTTCATCGTTTTCTGGCAAAATACCGATGCTATCTCCAGGCTCAAAATTAAAATTTGTACCCTCAATTGATAATTCAACATGACGTGTCTCTTTATTGGAGCCCCTGCCATTTAAATTAATGCTTTCTAGTACTTCAGCATAAAAAGGATTTTTTCGAGAATATGTAGATTCTCCCTGTACTATCTGATTTGGTTCCTCTAATGTAGCAGTTACATCAGCCTGCTGCAGGAGCTCCTTCTGAACAGCTGTGAACCATTGTGCTGCAGCATCATCATAATCCACATCACAATCTGTACGAGGAATGATGCGAGAGGCCCCCAAATTAGCAAATTGCTCATCGAAATCTTTCCCTGTTTTACAGAAAAATTCATAGGAGCTATCCCCTAAAGCTAGTACCGAATAGTGTAAATTCTCTAGTTTTGGAGCGCGCTTACTATGCAAAAATTCATAGAACTGTATGGCTTGATCAGGTGGATCCCCTTCACCATGTGTACTGACAATGAGTAAAAGATTTGTAAGCTTTTTTAAATTATTAGGCTTAAATTTTGCTAATGATGAAACCGTCACATCTACATCATTGCTTTTCAATGCGGACGCATATTTTTCAGCTAGACCCTGACTGTTGCCTGTTTGTGAACCATATAAAATCGTCACTGTTTTAGTAATTGGTGTTACCGTTGACGCTACTTCCTCAGCTATAGTATTGATTGTTGCTAGCGGTGCACTTAAATACCCGTTTAGCCAAATTCTCTGCTCTCCAGTTAGTTTAGGGAGCAGCTCATTCAATAACTTTACCTGCTCCTCATTAAATGGACTATTTATTACTTGCAGTTTCAATTCTTGCCACCTCACGTATTAGTATCATTTCTGTTCTTTTTTCATTGAGTCAGCGCCAAGCTTTTTTTGGCTGGCGCTATTTTTCTGTAAAAATCAATTATGCCTCAGCATAATTGCGTCCGGAATCGGCTTTGTGCTTGCACAAAGAAATCCTTTCTGATTCCGTGACATCTGCCAGAGGCTTTAACTTCTTTCAGTAGGTGTTTGGACATTCACTGAAAAGCAACCTAAACCCGCATTCATCTCACCACCTATAGAGGTGGGAGACTTCTGCTGAAAGAAGTTAAATTATCGAAGTCTTATTTTTTCCTTTTTTTCAATTTGGACCACATAGGAATTTTGGATAATTAAAGTAATTGATCCATGACTCACAGTATTTAAAATTTGACGGACATTATCTAATGCTAGATTTACATTTTCAGTCCTTTTATCTACCATGACAGAACACCTTCCTTATGACATGCTAATAATTCGACAATACGTTCCACTAAAACTTTCCTTACATTATGGTCGTAGCCTAAACTTTCACATAATGTGATGTTACGATTCTCATATTCTTGCAATCGCTTTGTTATACTTTGTCGAAGAATTCCTGTAAACAATAAATACGGCACGATAAATACTGGATCAACCTCATTTTTCTTTTGCTGTAGCCACTCTTCAAAAGTTGGACCTATTCCATACAAAAAACATGTGTCTACGGAAATGTAAGCATATTTATCACGTAGCCTTGCTGCAATTTTAGCTAGATCTATCTTGACTGCTGAATCACTACTCCCACGACCAATTAGTAAAACACTTGCATTGTTAGTAGGTAATTTTGTTTCTAAAATCCTAGTGTGCAGTGTGTCAATTAATAATTCATGGACACCTAGTGGTTCACCGTATGTAAATGCTACATGGGGATGCTGTTTTTTTGCTCTTTCGATTTCACTTGGAATATCCTGCTTTGCATGTTGAGCAGCTAGCAATAAAATAGGCATGATCGCGATAGCTGTAGCCCCTCGTTTAATACAGCTATCAATCCCTTCAGCAATGGTGGGTACTGCCAATTCCAGAAAACAAATTTCTTGAATCGGTATATCAATCTCCAGTTGTACACCCTTTAGAAAAGCAATAGCTTGCTCCACACCTTCCTTTACACGGCTTCCATGTGCAATATATAAAATGGCTTGCATAAATCCACATCCTTACACAGAATTTTTTACTAACTGTGGCTGTGGAATGCTTTGCTCAAACCATTGAATTGATTCCCTCAATGTAACAACCTTTCCCACTACAATTATGCTTGGGTTTTGGATATTTTCTCGTTGTACAATCTTTTCTATAGTTGCTAAAGTACCCGTAACTGTCTTTTGTTGGGAAAGCGTTCCCCAATGTATAAGTGCTACAGGAGTTTCTTCATCACGACCATACTTAAGCAGCTGCTGACGAATATAGGGAAGATTACCAACCCCCATATAAATTGCAATTGTATCAATTCCTTTTGCAAGACTTTCCCATTGTATGGCATCGTCTTTGCCCTCTCTCATATGACCAGTAACCATCGCAAAGCTTGAGCTTAAATCGCGATGTGTAACTGGAATTCCTGCATAGGCTGGTGCTGCTATCCCGGAAGAAATACCAGGGACAATTTCAAATGGAATATTATGGTGTACTAGCACCTCTGCTTCCTCGGCCCCTCTGCCAAATACGAAAGGGTCACCTCCCTTTAATCTCGTCACAATTTTTCCCTGCTGTGCATAGCTGACAATTGATTGATTAATATGCTCCTGAATCATGGCATGTTGCTGAGGCAGTTTACCGCAAAAGATTAGTTGAGCTTCCTTTTTAGCATAAGCGAGCAACTCTTTATTAATCAGTCTGTCATACAAGATGACATCCGCACATTCGATACACCTTAATCCTTTGACAGTGATCAAATCCACATCTCCAGGACCAGCACCAACTATAAAAACTTTACCCATTTCATTTCACTCCTTCTCGTCTCTTGTTAGAGATAGAAAAAAGGCTCATATTATCCATGGGCATAGCGATGCCTATGAACAATATGAGCCTCTAGTTTGCTAGTCAGCTACGTTTTTAATTCTTAGTAATATAATAAGAATAATAAATAATTTAGTATATTCTGTCAACAGTTTATTTCATACCTTTTGAATGATTTTTTCAAGGACAACACCAATTGAAAGATATATAAATATTTCCAAATCAAGAAAAAACCAGTCGGCGATTTAATATCGACAACTGGTTAGCATATTTCACTATTCAATAAGGTCTACGATATCGTGGTGGATATGGTCGACCTGGACGGAAATAAGGACCTGGTGGATATGGACGATAGTTTGGATAATACGGTGGATATGGGCCAAATTGTGATCCAAGTAAACTTCCTAAAAAACCTCCAAAAAACGGTGCACCGAATGGCCAAAAGCCTCCTCCTGGATAACCTCCGAAAAATGGCATAAGCTACCTCCCTTTTTACTTTATCGTATGAAGGGAGGGCATAACTATCGCATGTACATCGCCTAAGCTATTTGACTTTATCGAGGGAAAACTTATCTTCTATCAATTTCTCTACCTAAACAAGTTGACAACCACCGTAACGTTTTTAATTCTCTTCCCCTAGTCGTTGCACAAAGTTTGCAATTGTTCTTACCATGACACCTGTACCACCCTTTGGACCCAAATCATGTACAGCAACTGCATCAGATGTGCCAGCGATGTCTAAATGAATCCATGGCGTATCTCCAACAAACTCACCAACAAAGCCTCCACCGAAAATCATATGTCCATCTCGACCTGGGGAATTATTTAAATCAGCAACATCCGATTTACGAATTCGTTTTTTATCACTTTCTGTTAACGGCATGCGCCATACAAATTCATCCGTTTCCTGTGAAGCTTCCATAAATGCAGCAAAGAATTCATCATCATTCGATAATGCCCCAGTTTTATCCATACCAAGTGCTGTAATCACCCCACCTGTTAATGTCGCTACATCAATAAGCGAAGTTGCGCCTTGCTGTTTAGCATAGGTAGTAGCATCTGCTAAGACTAAGCGTCCCTCAGCATCCGTATTTAATATTTCAACTGTTTTACCACTATACGTTGTAATGACATCATCTGGTTTAAATGCTGTATCCGAAACCATATTATCAGTAGAACCAATAACAGCTACAACATTTTTATTTGGACGTAATTCACCAATGATTTTCATAGCGCCAAGCACTGCTGCTGCACCACCCATATCGCCTTTCATGCCTACCATTGAATCCTTTGGCTTTAAGGAGTAGCCGCCTGTATCATATGTAACGCCTTTACCTACAAGACCAATTGGATTTTCAAAGTCTTCAGTAGCTTTATATTTTAATGTGATTAAACGAGGCTCTTCTTGTGAGCCTTGATTAACACTTAAAATACCGCCCATACCAAGCTCCTCTAATTGTGCTTTATTTAAAATCTCAACTTCAAAATCATAGTCTGTCGCAAGAGATTCTGCATAATTAGCCAAGTCTGTTGCTGTTAGAAGATTCGGCGGTAAATTAATTAAGCTTCGTGCTTCGTTTACTGCATCTGCATAAATAAGTCCCACCCCAAAACTTGCCACTACCTCATCAATATCATTAGCTTTAGTTACTAGATGTATAGCCTCAATTCGCTTATCGACTTCATTTGATGTTGTTTTATAATGAGGAATTGTATAATAACCAAGACCTGCTCCCTCACCAGCTAAAAATGCAACATCTGTAACAGTAATATCTTCAGTCGTAAAAGATTCAAGCCAAATCGAATACTCTTTAACCTTTAAGGCTCTAAGCTCCTTACCTACTAAACCAAATGCTGCACGAATATTGCCTTCTGTTAGATTTTTACGTTCATCTAAGCCCACAAATAAAATACGTTTAAGATTTGCGTGATCTTTCATAAATGGCAACTTTGTTATTTTTTTTAGCTCTGTCGATACGTCCCCTGCGCTAAGCCACGCATTAATGGATTCTCCATAAAATGATGAAAAGCTATCCCAATCCTGCATTTGTTCACGATGTTTTGTGACCCCTACCACTAACACTTCAGTAGAAATCGTTTCAAATGTTTTTGCTTCTTTTACAATATGCATGTTAATTCCTCCATTCATTCTCCATTATACCTAAGTTTCAGAAAACGCGTAATATTTGGCTATAGCTTCTTTTAGAAAATAATGAATGTTATAATAAAGGCAATTATAAGTGAAGGTTGTGATGATTATGAGTTTACTTCAAAATACCCCTTTACTCGTTGCCCTCTTTGCAGTTCTCTTTGCACAATTTGTCAAAATTCCTATTCATTTTTTAATGACCAGACAGATTAAATGGGGACTGTTTACTTCCACTGGAGGAATGCCTAGCTCACATTCCGCTTCTGTTACAGGACTTACGACCTCTATCGCCTATGAAACTGGATTAGATTCTCCAATTTTCGCTGTAGCCGCCATGTTCTCATTTATCGTTATGTATGATGCAAGTGGCGTTCGCTATCAGGCAGGTCAACATGCAGCCATCTTAAATCAGCTACGAAAGGACTTTCAAACTTTGCTTCATGATTTAAAGAAATGGCCACAAATGGATGGACAAGAAAAAATGGAAGAGCTGAAAACATTGCTAGGTCACAAGCGAAGCGAGGTTTTTTTCGGGGCATTAACAGGCATTTTTATCGCCATCATCACCTACCAGTTACTATTATAAAAAAATCAGTATTTATCTCTATATCAACTCATAGAGATAAATACTGAAGCTTGTTAAAACATTCGATAGCCACTTTTACGTAAATAAATCATGACAATCCCAGCTACTATAGAACCTGCAAAGCCACCAGATAGAATAGCAATATCTACAAATTGCAATGCTTGTAATTTATCGATTAAAGCTGGAAACGCAGAGCCTGGCTTGAAAATATAATCTAAAAAGCCTACATCATCAACAATAAAAATAACAACAATCGGATACACAATTGCCATTAACCATGTCATTCGCAGAAGCATATTTAATAAAAATCCGATACCAAAGAACATGACGAAAAATAACAAAATTGAAATGATTAGCTGAACTAATGAAACTGGACCATCCATGTATGTATAACCTCCGTTTTCCTCTCATTAGTTTACATGATTACGACAACGCTTTCAATGAACATAGCCTTGTTTTCGCTTGTTCGTCATATTTAGGAAAATCATTTTGATTTTGCTAAACGTTTAACATTTAATGAGAGAATAATGGTTCCCTAAAGCACCAAATACTCGTTACCCTCCATTATCTTTTTTAAAGAATAATCGATAAGATGAATAGCCAAACACATCGCCTGGATTAATGCCCTCAATCCCTTGTAATTGGTGTTTTTCAAATTGATTGGAGGCCATCTCTTTTAACATAACGGATGTCATTTCATCTTGTGCTAGCTCCTGTGGGTACATCCATTTTGCCTCTAACAATTCATTTTCTTGAATACAAATCGGCTGTTGATCATCTATCATTCGACAATAAAAAATTGCCATATTATCACTAATTTCACCCCGAATAACACCTGTACGAAAACCAATTAAGCCAGATACGCAGCAATCAATACCTGTTTCTTCCTTTAATTCTCTGACAACAGCCTCATCCACCGTTTCACCCGCATTTACAAATCCAGCTGGCAATGACCATCTTCCCTTTAAGCCACTATATGCTTTTTTTACAACCAGCCATTGACCGAACTCATTGACAGCAACTCCAGCAACCCCCAACCAAACTTTCCCTCTATCTTTCTTCATCTCATTCACCTCTTATATCAATATTATAACTGCTCATTTTCTATACGGAGAAGCATTAATTCAGAATTATTAGTGTTTAGCTAAAAAATGCAGCAAAAAACCTTCTCACCAGAAGGGGAGGGCACTGAAAAACTAATTATTAGAAATCTATCTTTTGTTAGATATGAAAACTTGAAAAAGCCGATTTGCATCACATTATTTGTGGCAAATCGACTTTTTTAGTCCCCTTCAAGAAGGTGTGATAGAGGCTGATTTTTACTAGGAGAGATACTACTGGCTTAAGATCTTTACATCTGAACCTATTACATTACTTAGATTAAATCCTGCATTTCTAAATGTTCCAATTGCCAATTAAGCCTTAAGATGTTTTTTAATTTGGTCACATGCTCTTCCCCTATTGTATTGACAAGTTGCTGCTCGATTTCTGCTTTGTAATGTTCATTTTTTTCATAGCATTCTTCACCAAATTTAGTCATACGAATAGCTTTATGTTTCTTACTATGTTCAACTTTACAAACTGTTACTAGTCCTTTAGCTTCCAAATTTTTTATGAATTTATGGGTTGCCTGTCTAGAAAAATCAACATCCTTAGCCACATCTGAAATCGTTAATTGTTTTTTATATATTTTACCCAAAATATTCCATTCCGAATTAGAAATATAAATATGATTATGTTTATTCCACTTCTCTTCAGCAAGTCGTCGAAGTATTTCATGACGTTCGCTCAATAAATCAATGACATCCCGATTTTGCAATTCGTCCTTCAACTTATTCACCTTCATTCCATATTTTTCGTTAATAATATACAAAAAAAAATACCACTCGTCAACCAAGTTGACAAAATAAAATTATTTGATTATACTTAATTTAGTCAACTAAGTTGACAATTTATTTTGTTGGAGGGAATATACATGTATAATGTTGGCGATGTAGTCATTTATTCATCACATGGGCTTTGTTCAATTGAAGATATCTGTGAACAAACTTTTAGCGACATTACAAAAACTTACTACGTTTTGCATCCATTAAATGATTCAAAGTTAACCATTCGCACCCCTATTGACAATGCAAAAAAACAGCTTAGAGACATCATAAAAAAAGATGAAGCCCTCAAAATTCTTCATTCGTTTACTTCTCCTGGTGTTGAATGGATAGAACAAAACACACATCGTATGCGATCTCATATAGAAATCATTAAATCCGGTGATCGACAAAAGCAAGCAAATCTCTTAAATACTTTACTAAGAAAAAAGCTTGAATTTCTAGCACAAGAAAAAAAATTCCCAAATCAAGAAGAAAAATTACTTCAAACCTTACAGGAATCCATTTTCTCAGAATTTTCGATTGCCCTTAATAAACCCTCAGAAGAAATTTATGAAGATGTATTAACAAAAATTCAATAACCATTTTTTGGTACATAAAGAAGCCACAATTATCTCACTAATGGAGAATAATGCGGCTTCTTTCATATTTTCATCAAATCATAAACTACACTTCCCAAAATTCCAAAATTTGTTTTTATATTTTTCAATTTGTTACCACATAAATAACCATTGTGTTATCATTTCTCTAGGAAACTATATTGGTCAAATAAAGGAGGTTAGTATATATGGAAAATAAGCAGTTGAAAAAGGGTATACTGATTCTCTTCATCATCTTAGCCTATAGTCTGCTGTCAATTACTTATACACTTATTTTAAATGGTAAAATAAATTGGTCACCATTCATTTTGGCAGTATGTGTGATAGCTTCATTAATTAACATATATCGTAATTACAATAAAACATTGAAAAAGGTTAATACCTAACAAGAGAGTTTTCTTTTCTAAATACATATTTGTTATTTTAGCTTAAAAAACTTCTTTGATTTGCTATGTAATGTAACATCTCAAATCAAAGAAGTTCCTTATCTATACCCCACTAATACGTCATTTCAGTCTGATCTCCACAAAACTTTTATTGTTACTAGTGAAGTAATTTAGTTAAAAAATAATTTGAGTACTTGTTATTCTAAATGGTAAAATTTGATTAAATATTTTAGCGAGGTGAGTTTGTGAAATACTTTGAAGAAGCCAAAAATATCTGGAAAAATTACGTTCCGAAGAGTGGTCAATCAGAAATTGTTGAAGGCGAACTAATTAGAGCGATTGAAAAACTTCGATATGAAGCACAAAATAATGGGAATGGTAACTGGGATGAAGGATTTGAATTATTTTGCCAGTACATATGGGATATCCTAAACGATGACAAAGTTTTCGAAAAGGATGTTTTACATGAAATACGAACAGATATAGATACTATAAATAATAGTGAAGTACCGTACTTGGAAGATGATTTATATGATCGAATTACTGACCATATTATTGAATGGAGTATAGCTCACAAAGGTCCAATTAAACGAACAAAAGACCCAAAGCAACATAGATAACTTTTAACACATCGAGCTATATAACCGACTTCAAAAGGCCGCCAAGTATTCGAATAGTTCAATTGCGTCCTATTTCGAATACCATCGCCAATCTTAGCTGTCATAAAATAATTCCAAGCATCAGTTAGTCTGATTTTATGTACGGTATAAATTGATTCATTTTCTCTCTTCTTTCACTCTTGCTATACGTCGTTTAATAGAACGATTGTCAGACAAAAAAAGCGCTCCCTTCCGTATCGATTTTCAATACGTAAGAAAGCGCATTAAGTATATATTCAATTATCCAATAAAAACTAACTAACAACTACTCGGTATAAATACGTAAGCACGACGATTTACTGTCCGTCCAAATTAATTATTCACAAACTTCAGGCGTACCTTCACGTTTTGCCGCTTTAAAACTTGTGCCACAACCGCAAGATGCAATCGCATTTGGATTGTCGATGGTGAAGCCACCACCTATTAGCGATTGTTTATAGTCTATTTTTGTTCCCATTAAAATCGGCGCATCTTCGCGGGAAACAAGAATTCTTAAACCATGTTGTTCATCTTCAATATCATCATCTTTTTTCTCTTTATCAAAATGCATCCCATAGGATAGACCGCTACAGCCTCCACCATTCACAGCTACACGTAAAAAAGAACCTTGCTCTTCGTTATGCTCCATCATTTCTTGAATATGAAAACCAGCTGCCTGTGTAATTTCAATTACTTGCTTTAAACTTGTCATCCCAATCACCTTCTTTCTTATATAACATCATATCAATTTTGACCATTGTATGACAAACATTCAGCTTTAAGTGCATTTTTAGTAATAATTCTAATATTTTTCACATAAATAGTATTTTTTATTCATGTTTATAGAAATCTCATTGGTATAATAGTTATAACGATGTCGATGAAAGAGGTAAAAAATATGGAGATTTCACCTTATTACGAAAAAAAAATTCAATGTCTTAATTGCAAAAAAGAATTTCCTACATTAAAAGTCCGCTCTAAATTCATTAAGGTCGACCATACAGAAACGGACTTTCAGCCTATTTATGCTGATGGGGTCAATGCCCTTTACTATAATGTTTTTGTTTGTGAGCACTGTGGATTTTCCTTTACAGAAGACTTTACCAAATATTTTGCACCTGGCATACAAGATGAAATTCGCACGCAAATAACTGAAAAATGGGTACATCATGATTTCAAAGGAGAGCGTACTGTCTTTCAAGCAATTCAAGCCTATAAATTAGCCTTCCTTTGCGGCACAATCAAAAAAGAAAAATTCGTTGCCATAGCGGGTCTCGCTTTACGTCTTGCATGGCTTTATCGCTCCCTAAACAACAGCGGTCAGGAGCAGCGCTTTATGAGATTGGCACGGGATCAGTATATGGAATCCTATTCAACAGAGGATTACAGCTCAACCCAGATGTCGGATGTACGCATTATGTATATGATTGCTGAACTATCACGACGTATAGGTGATATTGAAAATGCCACACGTTTCTTTTCAAGGGTTATCGAAAAGCAAAGCATTGGCGGTGAAGCAAAAATTATTGATATGGCAAAAGAGCAATGGGCTATTATCCGAGAAGAAAAAGAACAGTCACGCAAACATTAAAAAAAAGTTCTAGCTTGAATGGTCAGCTAGAACTTTTTAAATTTACTTAGAATACTTGCTCTACTTCAACGATGCCAGGTACTTCTTCTAATAATGCGCGTTCGATACCCGCTTTAAGCGTAATCGTTGAACTTGGGCAACTTCCACATGCACCTAGTAAACGTAATTTTACAATGCCATCCTCTACATCTACTAATTCACAGTCTCCACCGTCACGTAGTAAGAATGGGCGTAATTTATCTAATACCTCTTGTACTTGGTCGTTAATTGTTGCTTCAGCCATTTATCTCGACTCCTTTCCTTATAATGATTATAATGTTAGCAACAGAAAAAATCCAATATTGAATCACGGGAGTGGAAATACAATGGGACAAATGAAACCAATGATCGAAATTTATGGAACGGCAGTCATCTGCGCTAGCTGTGTAAACGCGCCGTCTTCAAAGGATACATATGAGTGGCTACAGGCAGCGATTAATCGAAAATATCCAAACCAAGCTTATGATATTCGCTATGTAGATATCGAAGGTCCAATTGAGAATGAACGGGATCAAGATTATGCTGCACGCATACAAGAAGATGAGTTTTTTTATCCATTAGTATTAATAAATGATGAAGTAGTAGGCGAAGGTTATGTGCAATTGAAGCCTGTCTTTTCAGCGCTTGAAAAAATGGGCTTTATTCCAGATGAAACTGTATAAAAGAAATGGATTGCTTCAAATAATCATAATTGAAGCAATCCTCTTTTATAACAGCCTGCTTAATCGTTTTGATATTTATACAGCCATAATAGTCCTGATTTCATCAATCGAGCTATACGTCCTGTTACAGTTGTGTCTGCTAAATAAGCAAAGCCCTGTTTCTTACCAAGTGATCCCATAAAGCCTTTTAATTTAATATCTGGCATCTTCTCTGGTAAATTTTCACCTTTCCAACGCATACGAAGCACTTTCACGATATGCTCTGCTTGTTCCTCTGCTAACTGAGCACTAGGTGAAAAATCGGAAGAGGCACAATCCCCAACAACATATACATGCTCATCATCAAGGACATTAAAATATTGTGTTACTAAAGGACGCCCTTGCTTATCTTTTTCAACATCCATCTCTCGCACAATTTTCACTGGCTGTACGCCAGCAGTCCAGACAACTGCATCGAGTGGAATTTCGTCTTCATGATTAAAAATTTTACCAGGCTCAACCTTTGTAATATTAGAGTTGGCAATGACATCTACATCATGCTTCACGAACCAAGCCTTTACATAGTTACTCAATTTTTCTGGGAAGTCCTTCATAATACGTGGACCACGGTCAAATAATTTTATCTTTAAATCTGCGCGACTTTCACGAAGCTCACTTGCAAGCTCAATCCCACTTAAACCAGCTCCTACAATTCCGACAGTAGAGCCTGCTGGTAAACCACAAAGTGCTTGGAAGGTTGCACGTGATTTCGCCATAGTCTGAATGCTATATGTGTATTCCTCTGCCCCTGGTACACCGTGATATTTATCTTCACAGCCAAGACCTACGACTAAATCATCATATTCTATATGTTGCCCATCTTCTAGAATGACTACTTTTTCCGCACGATCAATTTTAACGACCTCTCCATATACAGCCGTTAAACGTTCATGCTCCGGGAAGCTTACACGAATTTCTTTATCTGTTGAAGTCCCTGCTGCTAATGCATAAAATTCTGTTTTTAAACTATGGAAAGGGGCTCTGTCTACTAGCACGATTTCCGTGTCTAATGGAAGGTTTGGTAATAAACGAAGCATGACACGCATATTGCCGTAGCCGCCACCTAAAAGTACTAATTTTCCCATAATAGTCTCCTTTTATACCTCTTATAATAATTGTTCACAAAGTATCCACAAATGAGTATAACCGATTGTGAGATGTTTCACAATATAAGAATGCAATTTTGTGAAAGATTTCACAAAATAAATGATTACCTGCCTTTTTTGCACGGTTTTTGATGTAGTTGTACTTTTCAACTTAACGTTATAACCCAAATTTTCAGTGCTATTATTATTTTTTGAAAATTTAAAAATAAACATTAATTTTATTATCATATTCCACTTTCACCCTAAGATAAACTTAAATCATTGACGAATGTTTTAAAAGCGAGTAGCATTACTTTGGTGAGGTGACATGTATGAATCCAATGGTTGAATTTTGTGTGAGTAATTTGGCAAATGGCTCTCAAAAAACGTATGAAATATTAGAGCGCGATCCAAACATCGACGTTTTGGAATATGGCTGCCTCAGCTACTGTACGAAATGCTCAGAATCCTATTATGCAATCGTCAATGGTGAATTAGTGGAAGCTGACTCTCCTGAAGCGTTAACAAAAGCCATCTATCAATTTATAGAAGAAAATCCTTTATGGTAGACGATAAATAGCTGCTATAATAAATTTGAACATATGAAAAGGATGTTATGCCAAAAATTCGACATAAACATCCTTTTTATTTTATCTTCATTCAGTAGAAGACTCCACCTCTACAGGTGGTGAGATGATTGCGGTTTTGGTTCCTTTTCAGTGGGTGTCGAAAACACCTACTGAATGAAGATAAAGCCCCCGGCGGATGTCACGGATTTTCAAAGGAATGAATTGTGCGGGCACAATTCAAAATCCGGACGCAATTACGCCAAGGCGAAATTGATTAAATTAAAGCCTCTATAATATATGTTGGCTGTTGCTCTTTCTCTAATACACTACTTGTAGGTGTCACACCAGTATTAACATGAATAGTATCACAACCAAAACGAATACCACACATAATATCTGTATCATAATTATCGCCAATCATGACCATCTCATCTTTTGTAAAACCGTGCTCAACAGCAATCATTTCAAGCATAGCAGGTGATGGCTTACCAATATAAATTGGTTCAACATCAGCAACCTCCCCTACTAAACGAGCAAACGACCCATTACCAGGAAGAAATCCATATTCTGTCGGAAATTTAATATCTTGATTTGTTGCGATAAACGCTGCACCATTTTGAACAGCAATCGTTGCCTTGGCAAGTGCCATATAATCCAAGGTGCGATCAATGCCCATAACGAACACCTCTGGCTCTTCCTCAATAGTCTCAATACCTTCATTTAACAATGCTTTACGAATACCATCAGAGCCCATCATGGCGACTTTTTGACCTGGGAAGTTTCGCGCAATATATTTGGCTGTTACCAACGCACTCGAGTAAATATGTTTAAGGGGTGCATTTACACCAATAGCGATTAAAGCCTCCTGCAGTTGCTCTCTAGTCTTAGAAGAATTGTTTGTAACATAGAATGGCTCGATACCAACTTGCTGCAAACGTTGAATAAAAGAAATCGCAGAAGAGATACCCTCTTTCCCACGGTAAACTGTACCATCTAAATCGAAGCAGTATGCCTTATAGTTTTTCATTGATGATCCTCTGGCAAAAATGCAGAGACTGGACCAAGTTCATTTGTTAAATAACTATTAACGGCTGGCGAGAACTGCTTTAATGCAGATAGATTTGCTGTTAACACATTGATTACTTCCTGATTATCTACCTCTATAAACTCACGAACGAGCATTTTACGTAAGCCTACAACTGCTTTTAATGGTGCTTCCATTTCTGTTGATACAACTTTTTCATCGATTAATATATCAATAATATCCTCATAGCTTCCCGGATCACGCATAATAAAGCCATCTATCATCAAGTTCCCAACATCCATCATCGACTCCATAATATTGTGACCAATTCGCTCGATTGCTAATTTTTTAATATCATTTTGTAGCCAATTATCTTCTGCCTCTAAAATAGCTAATAATCCATCTAAGTACTGTAAATTTTTTGTGATTTTATTTCGATCTACAAAATACACAAGGAAAGCCCCCATTCAAATCTTTAAAAGTTGATAGTCTTTTCTCTTCTATAGTACCATATCTATAGGACTGGAAGGAGATTAAAAGATGGAACGTTTTTTTTTATATGATGATGTAGAAGATACTAAAACACGCTTTGTCAGTTTTGCAGGAAAACTTCGTTATGATTTAGCTATTTTGCAATCAGGTCGTTTTTTTGGTAAGGTGCTTGTCATGGATATTCAATTTGGACGCTTCGCTATTATTGGTCCAGACGATATTGAAGAGCCTGGCTACCTTGAGCATGTTTACAATCGTTCAGAGGAAGAAACTGCCGAATTACGAGAATATTTACGTGAATTATTGAATTAACACCCTTTAAAAATAGGGTGTTTTTTTGTGAGAGATTCTAGCATTAAGAATTGACTACAAAAAAATTCCGCTTTCTACAAGCATTGAGCATGTATAGCAGAAGAATAGCGAAATTTTTTTAGTAGCAATCTTACAAAAATGTATATAGGCTAATCATTATTCAAGATAGAAGGATTATCTTTATTTTGCGGCTTATCTTTATTTTCATTATTGTTTTGCTTTTTGGCTTGTTTATTTTGCCCGATAACTCCTAAGTCGTCGACACTAATATCAAATCCATACCCATATTCTTCTCGGTCAACTGTTTTTTTATTGTTCTTTTCTTTAGTCAAGTTCATCACCTCCATTTAGTAAATTATCCTTTTTTATATAATTTATACGTCTTTTGCATCTTCAATCATCCAATTAGCAGCACTTATTAAATCTGGAAAAATTGCATCTGCTAATGGATCCTTTTCTCCTAAAAACACACCCTTAGTCCCTGCACGTTTTCCCGCTATGATGTCCGTGTCCGTATCTCCCACCATATAGGATTTGGATAAATCAATATTATACTTTTCCCCAAGATCAACGATTAGTTTACTATTTGGCTTGCGACAGTCACAGCCCGATTTTGGCTTATGTGGACAATAGGCTACCTCGTGTATAATGGCACCGTCCTTTTTCAATTCCTTCATCATATGCTCATGTATTTTTTGAAGCTTTGACTCTTTCATATACCCTAGACCGACCCCTCCTTGATTGGTGACCACAAATATATAGTCAAAGTACTTATTTAATTTTTTTATAGCTTCTGGCACACGTGGTAGAAAATAAAAATCCTTAGGCTTATTCACAAATTTCACACGACTCGTTAACACCTCATTGATTACACCATCACGATCTAAAAATATAGCTTTTTTCATCTTAGCAACACACCTTTAAATTTAAATATACATTTATTAGTGTGCCCTAAAATCCAAAAAATCATCTTTTACAAATTTAAAAAACCTGATGCTAATGGCATCAGGTTTCTGTTGTTGTTTATTCCGCTATTGATTCATTTTCAATAGGCTTTGTCACTTCGTTATCTTCACTTACTACATCTTCTAGTTGGTAAATAGCTTTACCAGATTTACGTAATACAAAATAGGCACAGCCAAAATTACAAAACTCATATAAATAATCTTGGAGCGTACTAATTTTTGTATCGAAAGTAGATTTTTGATTTTTATCATCAAAAAAGCCTTTTAGACGTAATTGATTATAGCCCCAATCGCCCACAATATAATCGTATCTGGCTAAAATATCTGAGTATCGCTCCTTCAATACTTCCTCTTGAAAAGCATCTCGGTAATCTTCAATAATCTCATATTCATATCCATCAATAATAATCAAAGGGACACCACCTATTCTACGACAGCTTTTGCTTTATATTTCTGCTTGTAATTGACGCTCTTTTGTTGCTGCGTTCACTTGTTCATCGGCGTGATAGCTACTACGCACAAGTGGACCAGCTTCACAATGCTTAAAGCCTTTTTCCATCGCAATTTTACGCAGCTTCCCAAACTCTATTGGAGAATAGTACTTTTTAACAGGTAAATGCTTTTTCGTCGGCTGTAAGTATTGACCGATTGTCATAATATCTACGTTATTAGCTCGTAGATCATCCATTACTTCTAAAATTTCTTCATGTGTTTCACCTAAACCAATCATTAAAGATGACTTTGTAGGGATATCTGGCTGCATTTCTTTTGCCAAACGAAGAAATTCTAAAGAACGCTCATATTTTGCACGTGCACGAACTCTAGGCGTTAAGCGGCGCACCGTTTCAATATTATGGTTTAAAATATCAGGCTTTGCATCCATTAAAATTTGTAGATTTTCTTGCAAGCCACCTAGGTCTGATGGTAGAACTTCTACAGATGTAAACGGACTCTTTCGTCGAATTGCACGCACCGTTTCAGCTAATACTTGAGCGCCGCCATCCTTTAAGTCATCACGTGCAACCATTGTAATAACAACGTGCTTCAAGTTCATAATAGCTACAGAATCTGCTACACGCTCTGGTTCAGCTAAATCCAGCTCATTTGGTAAGCCCGTTTTAACGGCACAAAAGCGACAAGCACGCGTACAAACAGAACCTAAAATCATCATTGTTGCTGTACGGCGTTCGCCCCAGCACTCATGAATATTAGGACAGCGCGCTTCCTCACATACTGTATGCAGATTTTTTTCACGCATCAGTTTTTTTAGCCCTTTATATTCATCATTAGTGTTTAGTTTAATTTTTAGCCAGTCCGGTTTTCTTAGATGTTCTTCCTTACCTGTGCTTGTAGGTTTACAAGATGTCATACGAATATCGCCCCTATCAAAAATGTGCTTTTTTTATATTAACTATCTTTACTGTTGTCAATGTAACATATTAAAGGAACGGCAACAACTATCACAGCAACTTTTCTATTTATCAAATGGAATAGGTATTTCAAGTGATGGCTGAGTTCCCTCACTACCATTTGTATAAACATTAGGTACAGGCCCTCTTGTCAATCCCATTGCCACTGGGATGTCCTGCGTAATAGTTGAGGATTTACTAGCGAATGGCACAATGATTTGTACATTTACCTCTAAATGAATCCCAACTTCTACAAACGCACTGTTAATTCCATATTCCGTTATGGAAGAAGTAACATCACTATGCACATTACCAATTACATGAAAGCGTACTGGAATTTTAGGACCTAAATTCCCCAGTAAAGGAATATTGGCTGCCTGGCTAATTGGGACATAAAATACAACTCCGTCCCCTTCTTTAATCTTGTTATAATCATACTCAATATTTTCAAGATCTGGCAAATTCGATAAATCTCCTTGCTCTGCTTGCTCCAAGTACATTTTTACTTGCTTTACTGTGTCTGCACGAACCCGATTAATAATTTCTGTATTAATTTTCAAATCTGAGTTGCTGCCAGGGGATACTTCTACAAGTACGTCATTAATATCCAAAACATTTAATGATGCTTTACTCACAACATAGGATGCAATTTTAGTAGTCTGTACTTCAGCATATTGTAGGTAGGTAGGCATTAGTCGCTCGTTCAAAAAATAAATGAATAAAGAAACACCTATAATGATGCTTACAATTAATAACGTTAAACGATTCAACCGTTTTCCTTTTTTTCTATAGCTACCATAATGACTATGATTGCTATATGATCGTAGTTTCATCCTTTTTCGAGGGAAAAACAAAAAAATCTCCTCCTGTTCCATAAAATATGAACAGGAGAAGATTTTTATTCAACTTTGGATGGTACAACATAGTCTGTTTCCACACATTCAATTGTTAAGCCTGGGTAATCCACTAAATTAATTTCATATGTAGCTGATAATAACTGATTTTGCTCCTCAAAAATACGAATAAATGGGTATGCAGAATTCAAAGTATTTTGTCTTGATACGATGCCTCTACGATTATCCGATAATTTTAAAATAACCCCATTAGGATAATGGACAACCGCCTTTTTCAGAGCTCTCACGATACGTGCATCGTAAATAGTGCCAGAGCCCGCTTCTACAATTGCTAAGCCCTGTGAAGGCAGCATTTTCTCACGGTAAACACGATTTGTTGTCACAGCATCAAAGACATCAGCTACACCAATTATTTTAGCAAACGGATGAATTTCGAAATCAACTAAACCTCGAGGATAACCGCTGCCATCAATGCGTTCATGATGCTGAAACGCACAATGAGCTACTAGCAATGATATAGAATGTAAATTCCGTAACAAATCAAAGCCATAACGTGTATGCTTCTTCATTGTATCAAATTCCTCATTGGATAAGCGTCCAGGCTTTGTTAGAATTTCCTTTGGTACCATTAACTTGCCCACATCATGCAATAAAGCACCAATGCCAATTAAACGTAAATCCTCCGCTGAGTATCCAAGCTCTTTCGCAATGGCTATCGAATAGAGTGTAACCTGAAAGGAATGCTGATATAAATACTCATCAAATAAATATGCATCGGTTAGTATTGTTAAAATTTCATCATTTCCAGTAACTGCTGACAGTAACTCATCTACAATTGAGACAATCGCTTTTGACTGCTGGTCAAGTATATAAGAGGCATTTACTGGATTTAAACCATCCATTGATTGAAAGGAACTCTTAATGGTTGAAACTGCCTTATTTCGCATTGCAGGTGGAACAGTTTCCTTTACTTCAATCCCCTCAGAAATTTCATCATCTATATATAAATAATGCATATTTAATTCCTGAAGTCTTTGAATAATGCGGTCGTTTATCACAACATCCTTCTTTAATAAAGGATGTCCAGCCTCATTCCAAATAGTTCTTCCTAATACCATTCCTTCTTTTAATACATCGATTGAAATTAATCGCATGACCTCTTCCCCAATCCATTCTTAAAGCATTGATTTCTACGGCTTAAAAATTCTTTGCCCATAATCTATCATAATGTTTCGTAAAAATTCTGGTAGAATATATTTTTTCTTCGCATATTTAAAACTTGGATAAAAATAACCAAATGTAAATAAATCAAGCGTCACTAATTTATAAATTCGATCGTTATCTGCAAGCTTTCCATTGATAAGTAACTGACGATCCTCATTCATTGAAAAGCCATAAGTCAGCATCTTTCCAAAGATTACGCCTCTAAATCCTAGTCCTTTCAACTCAATATAGGGCCACTCTTCATTTTTTGATTGCTGGAATATTTCTTTCATTTCTGCAACTGTTAATTCAATCGTACATAAATTAATTGGATGTGGGAAAATCCTATGCAAGTCCAAGGCAGTTACAGTTCCCTTGGGTAGACCATCTAAAAATATTCCCGCATTAAATAATGCACAGTCTGCACCGCTTTTATCTAAGATGGCCAGAGCAAACAAATCGGATAATTGCGAATAATGGAACCATTCCTTATTATACGATTTTTTTGTTACAAATATTGGAGTATCTAGCAATTGCTTGCCTTCTTCTTCATATGACTGTACAATGTCTATTTCATTTTTAACCTTTGGCAAATCCTTATTATGAATTAAACTATCCTTTTTTTCAACAATTTTCCTCAGTTTTTTATCATATTCTACCACAAGATGCCCTGTATATTGTCCGAATTTCCCTCCACCTGTCAATAATACGCCATTGACAAGCTTGCCATTAGGCAGAATATGATGGGTATGTGAGCCAAAGATTACATCTATTTCTGGGCATTCATCCGCTAAGAGCTCATCCTCTGTAATACCTAAATGTGACAAACAGACAACAATATCTACTTCCTCACGAAGCTGAAGAGCTAGCCGAATT
Source organism: Lysinibacillus sp. GW821-FHT14F06 (assembly GCF_058803665.1). Taxonomy (NCBI): domain Bacteria; kingdom Bacillati; phylum Bacillota; class Bacilli; order Caryophanales; family Bacillaceae; genus Lysinibacillus; species Lysinibacillus sp. GW821-FHT14F06. The sequence continues at coordinate 61,973 of NZ_JBXAPF010000016.1, read as the reverse complement.
AATGTCCCTCGAGCATCGTCCATTTCCCACTTTAATTCTTTATAATAAATTTCAAACATAGCAGTTGCTGCAATAACCGCTAATTTAGTACCATGTGCAGTAGTTAATACAACATAGGGCTTCATCCAAAAAGGATTACTTCCTTGTGAGACATAGACATTGGCTACAACAACCTCAAATGCTGCCTCATCATACAAATGATATAGCTCTTCGTGTGACAATGTTATGCCTTCATTATTGCCAATGGTCACGACATCGTAACCCGCTTCATTTAGCAGTTTCACATTACCCTTACCGATTGTAGCCTCTGTATAAATATTGGAACGATCTAAATGATCACCAACATCAAAAAGAAAACTTGATTCACCCATTGTTGCGAGCTCCATACGCTGCGCTTTCACATAATTTTGCATTCGTGGCCAATACTTAAAATGACTGTGCAAATCATTCGTGTGAAAAATATGAATTTTCTCCAGCATTTTAGCAACCTCTTCTTTTCATTCACATTAATATCTCAACAAAAACACTTTACAATAAACCTTCAATTATGGATCTAATTCCCATTAATAATAATATAACGCGCAATGCTACTACAAGTGTCTCTGATTTTATTCTTTTATTTAACGCTGCCCCAAGCTTTGCACCGATATAGGCACCAGGGATAACAGGTATTGTATAGAGCCAAGGAACATGCTCTAAATAGATGTGACTCGCTGAACCAACGAGCGATGAAAGAAACACTAGGAACATTGATGTTGCCACAGCAACATGTGGTGGGAATAAAAATAAAATAATCATTGCAGGCACAATCATTGAGCCACCACCGATACCAAATAATCCAGAGGCAAAGCCTATACCAAATGTTAAAATAATGGCAAACCAAATGGGGTACCCATAAACAAAGGTATTACCTTCAGTATCCGTAAATTCTCGCTGCGTCCCATTTTTTACAAACCATTTTACAGGTTTCAATTTATCACGTACAAGTAATATCGTCGCTAGAATAATAAGTAAAATACCAAAATATAAATTAAATGAAGGTAAATCTAATCCCTTATTTACCCATGCACCTAGCATTGTTCCTGGAACACTACCTATAAAAAATATCAAACCACTTTTATAATCAACGGTTTTGGATTTCATAAAGCTTAAAGTTGAGGCAAGTCCAGTAAAAATCATCATCACAACCGATAATCCAACCACCTTTTGAGGTGTTATATCTGGAATCATTCCTAGATTCAATCCTACGAACAATGTTGCTGGCACTAGTATTATGCCCCCGCCAAGTCCGACTAGTGCACCTACTAAGCCAGAGAATAGCGCAATAATGACTAAAAGAAAAAATTCCATTATAGTTCCCCTTCAAACATATTTAATTGTTTAGGCGCTAGCCCGACATCTTTAATATCTAAAATAACTTGTAGTTCCTTAGCATTTTTAGCGGCATGCAGCCCTGAATTATTATTAAATAAGACGAAAAGCTCCTCCACCTTAGTCTCAAGTTCTGTGATATGATGCCCAAGCTGTTGCAACTCTTCTTTATTATAATCATATAAAAATCGAACTTTTCGCCAATTTTCAGCATTTCCAGTGTTACGCCAGCCATGAATATTGCGACCATGAATTCGAATAAGTGCCTTCTTGGCAGTGACAGCAGGATAAAATGGAACAGAACCGACACCTGCCTGTGGTTCATCACAAATTGTATGAATAAATTGATGCTCCTGCAAGAAATTCATAGTTTGCTGCACGACAGGCTCTGCATACCATGTTTGATTTCGGAACTCTATAGCCACCTCAAAATCCTTAAGCTGCTGTCGTATATACAACAAATATTGAACATTTTTTGCCTGACAATCAAACCATGGCGGAAACTGAGCAAGAAGCATTCCTAGCTTACCATGGCATTTAAATTCATTGGCACATTCGATAAAGGCATTGAACATATCATTTTTGGATTCAAAAGGAATATCCCCACGTAAATGCCCTGTCATGCCTTGATAGGCTTTGACAACAAAACGGAAATCATCTGGCGTATCCTGACACCATTTTCGTACATTCTCTTTAGATGGTATAGCATAAAAAGAAGTGTCTACTTCAACCGTTAAAAAATGACCCGTATAATCGAATAATTTATCTTTTGAGGCAGTCACTCCACTATAAAGTGAAGGATGATCGCCCCAACCAGTTAATCCAACTCGTATCATGTGACTCCCTCCTCTATGTACATTATCATAGCATACAGTTTCTACTTCCATATGAATACATAGTAAAAAAACCGTATTCACAGAATCTCTTTTCATAGGGGAATTAAATGACAAATAAAAAAACTGCACCCCGATTGTTGATGTGTATAACAATCGGGATACAGCATACTGATAAAGTAAAAGCTACAATTAGACACCCTATTCATTTCTTCTTATTTACATAAAATCTAATGCCAGGTAAATAGTTTTATCTTTGCCTTTATTTTAAAAGATATTGTTGAACACTTTCTAAGAATTTAATTCGGCTATATGCAGGGCCACCTTCCATTAGTGGATCTACAACGTTGACAAATACTTGATCATTTTTAAAGGCATTAATATTTTGGACAATTGGATTCTTTTTAAAATCTTCTAATGCATTAGGTGCATCAGCATTTTCAGCAGCAGAGAATTGAATAAACACATAGTCTGGGTTCATATCAGCCAATTGCTCCACAGAAATAGCTTCCTGTGACTTAGCCTTGCTTACTTCATCAGGTACTTCTAAACCAAGCTCACCATATAATACAGGATTGAAGAACACTTCTTTCGGATACACATAAGCTTGTCCGCCACGAATACGTATAGCTGCCACTTTTTGACCTTTTAATTTCTCAATTAGAGTTGCTTTAGCAGCTTCGATATCAGCCTTATATGTAGACAAGATTTTTTCTGCGTCTGCTTGTTTACCTGTTAAGTCAGCTAATAAATTTAAATTGTCTTCCCAGTTTGTTGAGATATGTGATACTAAAATTGTAGGAGCAATTTTCTCCAACTTTCCTTGTACTTCCTCTGGAAACTTTGTGGAACCTAAAATAACATCTGGAGCTAATTCTACTATTTTTTCAAAGTTCGGTTTTATTTTCTCACCAATAGATTCAGCTTTATCTGTCACAGAAGCATAGAGTTCAGGGAACTTTCCACCAATAGCAATAGCCCCTACTGGATGCACATCCAGCACAACCATATCCTCCATTGCCTCCATTGCGCCTGTTACAACGATTCTTTCTACTTTTTGTGGAACTGTATAGCTTTCACCAAGATATTCTATTGTTCTTGTGCCATTTTCTTCTGAACTCTCTTCTTTTTCTTGAGCTGTATCCACGCTTTCATCTTTATTAGAGGATGGATCTTGTTCACTTTCCTTTTCTCCACCACAGGCAGCTAAAACGAGCATTAATAATGCAATAAAGCTAAAAAGTATAAATTTCTTTTTCATTCTATCGAACACTCCTTCGTCAATTATGTGTGAATATCAATCTAACTGTTCTAGTAACCTCCCCTTCTTATGTAGTTATTTTGAAAAAGTATTATCAGCTCCTATTTTAAATGATATTGATAATCATTATCATTTTAGTATTAAATTATTATAAAATCCAGTGTTATTTCTATAATTAGTGAAATTAATTATCAATTAGGTCAAAAATCTCCCTAAGTAGCTATACAAAAAAGGCATCCTAATTAAAGGATGCCTTTTTATGGGTGTAGCATTAAAATTAAAGTTTTACGATGTTTGTAGCTTGTGGTCCACGTTGACCTTCTTCTACTGAGAATTCAACTTTTTGACCTTCTTCTAATGTTTTGAAACCGTCTCCTTGGATAGCTGAGAAGTGAGCGAATACATCATTTCCGCCTTCTACTTCGATGAAGCCAAAACCTTTTTCTGCGTTAAACCATTTTACTGTACCTTGTGTCATTTATATGACCTCCACTAATTGTATTAAATAAAATCATTACCATTGCTTCAAAAGAAAAAAATTCACAAATTACAAAAAGTAACTAACAAAACACGATTACTCTTTGTAATTTGTGAATTCATTGTTCTACCGCAATTTGATTTTATTACATTAATTTTATGATAAAATATTGTATTTGTCCAGTATAATGTCACTTTTGCCCCAAAAAATATCTAAAAGAGCAATAAACTTCTAGTAGTTCACTTAAAGTTAACAATAATTTCAATGATTTTAGGTGAAATATAAGCACCGATGAAGAAGTTAACGTAAACTAAAGAACAAATCAAATTGAATTAATTCTTAATAAATCAAGTTTCTGCAGCATTTTAATAAAACTGAAGGATTTTAATATATATTGTATAATTCAGAAGTATAAAATCCAATTAAGTATCATTTTTCCAAATGACTACTATCGTAATAAAGAGAAAGTTTGAAATCGACAAAAATTTGGAGGAAAACTTATATGCAAATAAGATTTGAATTAGAAGAAGACACTTCTATTTTAGATAATCTTTATTTTGATGGCTATTTAAAAGTGTTTGCAAAGGATAACAATGAAGACGAGCTACTTTTCTTTACCACTACTGGACACAGTACTATTTTAGGTGATTTTACTAGCAAATTGATAACACTTCATCAAACAGGAAAAAGTCAAAAATTAGACCCATTTGGCAATGCAGATATCCTTACTCTAGAAAAAAGTAGGTCTAAACTTATGATTTCACATTCTAAAAAAATTGAAAAAAATAGTCAGTGGTTACACACATTCAATTTCACAGAATTTTTAGTAGCTTATATAAAAGAATTACAACGATATTTAGCTACAGCGAAAAAAGCAGATACAAATATTGAGACAATTACAGCTTATGTTTATCTGAAGGAAGGGTTAGATTCTTTACAAGCGATTATAAAATAAATTTATAAGAATTTTATTTCCCAAAAGACCAAGAAGGCAATTAAGCCTATCTCGGTCTTAGGACGATTTTATTTTATTAGAGAATAAATATATGTGTCATATGGAACATTATTTTGACGCATATATTTTTTTAACAACCCTTCTTTTTCAAAGCCAGCTTTTATTAATAGCTTGTTTGAAGCATCATTTTCAGTGAAAACTATTGCTCCTATACGTACTAACTCCATCTCTTGGAAGCCAAATGAAATTACTTTATTAACAGCCTCCAGTGCATAACCTTTTCCCCAACTCTCTGGGAATAGTGCATAACTTATTTCAGCCCTTTTATGCTCAGTTGACCACTCCTGAAAACCAATGGTACCAATTATACCTTCTTGCCCTTTTAATTCTATTCCCCATTTAATTCCACGTTTTTCATTATAGTTCTTTGAAAAATTATTAATTATTTGCCTAACTTGATCTAAACTCGTTAATGGATTTTGCCCATAATGACGTAGTACATCAGGATTAGAAAAGCAATTTAAGATAGTCTGAGCATCATTAACTGTTAGCTCTCGTAACACTAATCGATCAGTATATAAAATAGGAAACATTTCGCCACTCCTTCTAAGTAAGTTATATCTTACACATTTTATATAAAAAGAGTGAAGATTGCATCACTTATTTATTATGCTAAATTGTCTAAGTTGATCCTTCAAAACATCCAACCCTATTTTTTCTGATGCTATCATCCCGCCAATCTAATGGTATAAATACTTTAAGAAAACTTAGTTACATTGATTGACCTTCCCCTTACAGGATACTTTATATTTAAAGTAATTTATAAGGGAGGTGATTGTTATGCTTACAATTGGTGAGTTTTCGAAAATATCTCATCTTACACTGAAGACGCTTCGATACTATGATGAAATTGGACTTTTAAAGCCTGATTTCATTGATGCTAATAATAACTATCGCTATTATAATATTTCCCAGTTAGAAACAGCTTTATTGATAGCACGATTAAAAAACTATTTATTTTCGTTAGAAGACATCAAAATTATTTTAACTAATAGAGATGATACCGAGCTCCTTAGTAAGAAAATGAGAATCAAACAAGAAAATCTGACACAACAACTTACATTTTATTCTTCTATGTTAAAAGAATTAAAATTAGATATTCAAGTGTTAGACAAAGATGGAAATATCATGAGCTATTTAGATCAGATTGAGATTAAACTTGTGGATCACTTAACCTATAATATCTTATCTCAACGAAAAAAAATAAATACCGCTGATTTTCTAATACAATTTAGTGAGTTATTTAGTAAAATCTTGTTTAGAAATTTATCACCTAGCGCAAAACCGCTTGCTATTTTCCATAGTCCTGAATATGAACCTGATAATTATGATGTAGAAATTGCGATTCCACTTACAGCTGCCACGAATGAAACAAAAGTGTTTAATCCTGGACTTTGTGCGATGGCTACGCTTATTGGCTCTTACGATAAACTACCTTCCATACATACTAAACTACATGTATGGATAGATGAAAATAACTATAAATTGAATGGTGCACCGTTTGAAGTTTATCAAACGGACCCCTATAGCACACAAGAGGATAATAATATCATAGAAGTATTTTTTCCTATTAAATTTAAATAACGAAGGGGTGCCTTACTGTGTATGGTATAAACAATTCTACGATAAAAGAAAAAATCTTAATTTTAATTGCTGAGATTATCTATTTAATCATTGCATATTATTTACTTTTTATTACATATGAAAAATCTGTCATTTCTCTAGGGCTTTTTATCGCTTTAATTATTACAGCTGTGCGATTAACAGCTATGATGTTTATATGGTTACCGAGAGGTATTGCAATGCAGGAAGCTCTCATGAACAGTATAGCCTTTGGGATTTATTATTTGGGCTTTCCTATTTTAATGATTATTAGTGAGCAGGATCCAAACTTAACAATACTAATTGTAGGCTGGATATTATTTTTAGGAGGCAGTATGTTAAACACTGTTTCAGAATTACTTAGAAAGCCTTTTAAAGATAATCCTATAAATAAAGGTAAGCTCTATACAGGCGGATTATTTAAATATGCGATTCATATTAATTATCTCGGAGATTGCCTTTGGGTGCTAGGCTTAGCGCTAATCTCTAACAATATTTATAGTTTGCTTATCCCTCTTGGTTTATTCTTCGTATTTGTTTTTGGCTATATTCCAAAATCAGATGATTATTTACAAAACAAATACGGAGAACAATTTACAATATATAAACAGAAAACGAAAAAACTAATTCCTTTCATTTGGTAAATAATCAAGATCACCTATTATGGGGTGATCTTTTTTACTCTAAAACCTAAATAAATCGTTAACCATCACCATTCAAAAAAAAATGCAATTTCTGATTTAGTTTTTTTATGAAAAAAAAAAGAAGAAGACGAACTATAAAAGTTCGCCTCCTACACAGAAGGTTAAAATTAATTGGCACGTTTTCAGCATGTCCGATTATTATTGTTATTCAAAACTCTTATATATTAAGCATGTCAGACGTATTATCCAATACTGCCTTCCATCTCGAACTTGATAAGACGGTTCATTTCTACTGCGTATTCCATTGGAAGTTCTTTTGTGAATGGCTCGATGAAGCCCATTACAATCATTTCTGTTGCTTCTTCTTCAGAGATTCCGCGAGACATTAAATAGAATAATTGTTCTTCAGACACTTTTGAAACTTTCGCTTCATGCTCTAATGAAACATTATCATTTAAGATTTCATTGTATGGAATTGTGTCAGAAGTCGATTGGTTATCCATAATTAACGTATCACATTCGATGTTCGCACGTGCACCGCTTGCTTTAGGACCGAAACGAACTTGTCCCATATACGTTACTTTCCCACCTTGTTTAGCAATCGATTTAGAAACGATTGTTGAAGATGTGTTTGGTGCCATATGAATCATTTTCGCACCTGCATGTTGGTGTTGTCCTTTACCTGCTAATGCGATGGATAATGTCATACCACGAGCACCTTCACCTTTTAGGATACATGCTGGGTATTTCATCGTTAATTTTGAACCAATGTTACCATCAATCCATTCCATTGTACCATTTTCTTCAACAACTGTGCGTTTCGTTACAAGATTGTATACGTTGTTTGCCCAGTTTTGAATCGTTGTATAACGGCAATAAGCATCTTTACGTACAATAATTTCTACAACTGCTGAGTGTAAAGAGTTTGTTGTGTAAACAGGAGCTGTACAACCTTCAACATAGTGTACGTGCGCGCCTTCATCCACAATAATTAGAGTACGTTCGAATTGACCCATATTTTCAGAGTTAATACGGAAATAAGCTTGTAACGGCGTTTCCACCTTCACACCTGGCGGTACATAGATAAATGATCCACCTGACCAAACAGCTGAGTTTAGTGCAGCGAATTTATTGTCCGTGTAAGGAATTACTTTGCCCCAGTATTGTTTGAAAATATCTTCGTTTTCACGTAAAGCAGAATCTGTATCTTTAAACACAATACCAAGATCTTCAAGGTCTTTTTTCATGTTGTGGTACACAACTTCAGACTCATACTGTGCAGATACACCCGCAAGATATTTTTGTTCTGCCTCTGGAATGCCTAATTTATCAAAAGTAGCTTTGATTTCATCAGGTACTTCATCCCATGACTTTTGTGTAGCTTCTGATGGTTTTACATAATACGTAATTTCATCAAAATCTAAATCTCCTAGGTCGCCACCCCATTGCGGCATTGGTTTTGTATAGAAAGTTTCAAGTGCTTTTAAGCGGTATTCAAGCATCCACTCTGGCTCTTGTTTCATATTTGAAATTTCACGGACGATTTCTTCAGTTAAACCACGTTTTGAACGGAAAATTGATACGTCCTTGTCATGGAAACCGTATTTGTAATCGCCGATATCAGGCATTTTTTTAGCCATCGTTTCTCCTCCGTTCATGATATTATATTTAGTCGTTAAATCTTTCAAGCTGGGTGAAGACACGCATAATTGTCTTCGCCCAACTAAAAGAAATTATTTATTGCTTTACGCCTTTTTCCATTGCTTTCCAAGCCAATGTCGCACATTTGATACGTGCAGGGAATTGTGCTACACCTTGTAGTGCCTCAACATCCTCAAGGTCATATTTATCACTATATTCTTCGCCCATCATCATCTTCGAGAAAATTTCAGCAAGCTCTAATGCTTCCACTACCTTTTTCCCTTTAACTAGCTGTGTCATCATAGATGCAGAAGACATCGAAATGGAACAGCCCTCACCATCAAATTTCGCATCCTCTACAATACCATCAGTCACCTTCAATGTTAAGTGAATACGGTCACCACAAGTCGGATTGTTCATATCAATTGTTACGGCATCATTTTCTATCGATCCTTTATTACGAGGATTTTTATAATGATCCATTATGACTGAACGATATAATTGATCTAAATTATTAAAAGACATCGCCAAAATACTCCTTCGCAGAACGTAACCCTGCAACTAAGCGGTCAATATCCTCCTCTGTGTTGTACAGATAGAAGCTTGCTCGCGCTGTCGCTACTTGCTGAAGACATTTCATTAGTGGCTGTGCACAATGATGTCCTGCACGAACAGCAATACCGTTCATATCAAGCACCGTTGCCACATCATGTGGATGTACATCGTCTAAGTTAAATGTCACAAGTCCACATCGCTTCATTGGGTCACGTGGACCGAAAATTTTAAGTCCGTCAATTGTTTCAAGCTGATCCATTGCGTAGCCTACAAGCTTATGCTCATGCTCAGCAATTGTATCAAGCCCAATCTCAGTTAAGAAATCTATAGCAGCACCTAGCCCTATTGCTCCTGCAATAATAGGCGTTCCACCCTCAAATTTCCACGGTAATTCTTTCCACGTTGACTCATAAAGTCCAACAAAGTCGATCATTTCGCCACCAAATTCAATTGGCTCCATCTTTTCAAGGTGTTCCTTTTTACCATATAGTACACCTATTCCAGTTGGTCCGCACATTTTATGCCCGGAGAAACCTAAGAAATCTACATCCAAATTTTGCACATCAAGCTTCATATGTGGGGCAGCTTGTGCACCATCGGCTACCATAACAGCACCATTAGCATGTGCAATTTGAGCAATTTCTTTGATTGGATTAATCGTACCAAGTACGTTTGATGCCATTGAAACTGAAACAATTTTCGTTTTAGGTGTAATCGTCGCACGTACTTTGTCTAAGCTAAGTGTGCCATCCGCTTCAAGCTCAATGTATTTCAAAGTTGCTTTTTTCTCTTTAGCTAGTTGCTGCCAAGGAATAATATTTGAGTGATGTTCCATATGGGTAATAACAATTTCATCACCCTCTGCAACATTGGCACGACCATAGCTTGCGGCTACAGTATTTAAAGCCGTTGTTGTGCCACGCATGAAAATAATTTCTTGTGTGGATTGAGCATTGATAAACTTACCAACCTTTTCACGTGCGCCCTCATATTTATCAGTAGCACGATTTCCTAATGTATGGACACCACGGTGAACATTGGAATTATCGAATTCATAATAATGCTTCATCGCTTCAATCACTTGAACAGGTTTTTGAGAAGTTGCTGCACTATCAAGATAAACTAGTTTATGACCATTTACTTCTTGATCTAAAATTGGGAAATAGCTTTTAATGTCTTTTTTCATCATTAGCGAACTTTCCTTTCAATAACCTCCGTCAGTTGCTTTTGAACGCCCTCGATTGGTAATTGCGTAACAACTGGCGCAAGGAATCCATGGATAACAAGGCGCTCTGCTTCTGCTTTCGAGATACCACGACTCATTAAATAATAAAGTTGTAATGGATCTACTCGACCAACAGATGCTGCGTGTCCTGCTGTTACATCATCTTCATCAATTAATAAAATAGGGTTTGCATCCCCACGAGCCTTTTCTGACAGCATTAATACACGTGATTCTTGTTGTGCATCTGCTTTTGTTGCACCATGCTCGATATAACCAATACCGTTAAAGATTGATTGAGCTGCATCTTTCATAACACCATGCTTTAAGATATGCCCATTAGAGTTTTTACCCCAGTGACGAACCTCAGTAGTGAAGTTAAGTTTTTGTTCTCCACGACCTACAACTACTGTTTTTGTATCAGCATGTGAACCGTCACCAATTAAATGTGTAATGTTTTCAGAGATTGTATCTGAGTCATTCATCAAACCAAGAGCCCAATCCACTTTTGCATCGCGTGCTAAACGTGCACGGCGATTTACATACGTAGTATAGCCTTTTGCAAGTACATCTACTGCACCATATGTAACCTGTGCATTATCTTGGACTACCACTTCTGCAATAATATTCGCTTGACCTTTTGCTTCATCAACAGTCGAGATATACGTTTCAACATATGTTACAGCAGCATTTGCTTCCGCTACTACTAAAACGTGGTTGTATAGTGAAGCTTCCGCATTATCATTTAAAAATACAACTTGAAGTGGTTGTTCGATTATCACATTTTTTGGTACATAGACAAACACACCACCATTGACAAGTGCCGCATGAAGCGCTGTTAATTTATGCTCATCTACTTTTACTGCTTCTGTCATGAAATATTTTTGAACAAGTTCTCCATGCTCACGAACAGCTGTTAACATATCTGTAAAAATAACACCCTTATCAGCTAATTCTTGTGATGTTTTAATATATGCTGGCGTGTTATTACGTTGAATATAAAGATTTTCTTGAGCTTCCAGATCAATTAAGCCTCTTGCTTCTTCTGGTAGTGCATCAAGTGAAGTAAATTCTTCACTGACAACTGAGTGAGATGGGAAATTCACAAAATCCCATTTTGTAATATTCGTTCTATCTGGTTTTGGCAAATCTAAACCAGTTACTTTGTCTAGTGCTGCCGTACGAAGCTCTGTAAACCAAGTTGGCTCACCATTTGCTTCTGAGAACGAGCGCACGTCCTGTACTGTTACAGGCAAGTTAAGTTCCACTGTCATGCTAGTTCGTCCTCCCTCTTATGCTTCTTGTTCTTCTGTTTCTTCTTCGATACCTAATTCTTTTTTAATCCAGTCATAACCTTCTGCCTCTAAGCGTTGTGCAAGCTCAGCACCACCTGATTTGACAACACGTCCTTGCATCATTACGTGTACATGGTCTGGTGTAATGTAGTTAAGTAGACGTTGGTAGTGTGTAATCATTAAGCAGCCAAAGCCTTCTCCGCGCATTGCGTTGATGCCTTTTGATACTACTTTCAGCGCATCGATATCAAGACCAGAATCAATTTCGTCTAAAATTGCAATTGTTGGTTTAATCATCATCAATTGAAGAATCTCATTACGTTTTTTCTCACCGCCAGAGAAACCTTCATTTAAATAACGTTGAGCCATATCTTCATTCATTTCAAGGAATTCCATGTTTTTATCTAATTCACGAATAAATTTCATTAATGAAATTTCATCGCCTTCTTCACGACGTGCATTAATAGCTGAACGTAAGAAATCAGCATTTGTTACACCCGCAATTTCAGATGGATATTGCATAGCTAGGAATAAACCAGCTTTAGCACGCTCGTCTACTTCCATTTCAAGCACATCTTCTCCATCAAGTTCAACAGTACCTGAAGTTACTTCATATTTAGGATGCCCCATGATAGCAGAAGCTAGTGTCGATTTACCAGTTCCGTTAGGTCCCATGATTGCGTGAATTTCATTTGTATTGATTGTAAGGTTTACACCTTTTAAAATCTCTTTCCCGTCGATTTCAACGTGAAGATCTTTAATAACTAAAGTTGACATGAAAATACCTCCATAGTGTGTTCAGTGAATGGGGAACCATTCCTTAATTATCATCATTCTAATCTTAACTGAAAATCGTTCTCTATGCAAACCATTTCAATTTCTTTCACTTTTCTCTGTTAAAATCCTTAAAAACAAGGACTTTGTAAGCATTTTCAGATTATTGCTAACCGTTATTGACAATGAGAATCAACTTTCTTCATTTTCAATGAATTAACTCTAATTGAGAATTAATTTCATCTAGCAACATAGTGAAAACCTCGCAGAAAGCGTTAATTGTAGCGGTTTTGTGACAAATTTGCATAAACAACAATATCTATACTATAACCTTTTTCTTTAGAATGGAATCAATTAAAGGAAACAAATTACTAGAAACTAGTATCAGTAATTTTACAAATTATAAAGAAGAGATATCCAACATAATAAATGTCGAATATCTCTTCAAAAACAATGTGTTCTATACCTTTATGATATTTTATAATTATAGGCCCATAAATATCCCTTTGATTCAAGCAAAAATGCATCTTGATCAGATTCATATTGAATTTCAACAGACTCATTTGTTCTTAACTCATACCCATCATTTACCCGCTCTATTTGAATCGGGACACTCAATTCGTTAAAAAGCTGACGAAGTCGATAAATTGTATTATAAAGATTTGCTATTGCCTTTTTTTCATCAAGATTTGGCCAAATATCATCTAAAATTCGGTATTTAGAAACTACTTTGCCTTCATTTATCAGCAAGTAATAAAAGAGCTCCTCTGTCACCCTTGTTCGCCATTTTATAGCCTTTCCGTTCATGCGTGTTCCAACATCTCCACTTAGTCTTACTTCTAGCTTTGTCAAAACTTGCTGATGCTGCCTACCATAGTATTTGGCAAGTCTTTCATCTAGCCGTAATACTGTATTTGGCGTTATTGGTTTTAAAATATAATCTAACGCTTGAACTCGAAAAGCATCTACTGCATATTTTGTGTACGCAGTCGAAAATATTATCGGAACATCAATGCCTTCTTCTACCAAATTAGACGCAAGTTCAAGACCATTCATTTTAGGCATTTCGATGTCTAAAAGAATGGCATCGCAGGTGATTGCTGCAATTTCTTTTGCCGCTTCAATTGAAGAGGTAAAGGAAGCAATGACTTCAAATAAACTATCTTTCTCTAGTAAACGTTTATGCAATTCTAAAATAGGCTGCTCATCCTCTACCATAATAATTCTCCACATTTTCATGCTCCTTTAACGGTTGTCTTAATGTCATTGTCGTGCCAGCATTTAGAGAAGATGCAATGGTAAGAGTAGCTTTTGGTATTTCCTTTACACGACGTAATACATTCGTAAATCCAATGCCACTGGAGTTCAAATTTTCACCCTTACTCAAGGCTGCCACTTGTTCCTCAGTCATACCAACCCCATCATCAATTACTTGAATTTGAAGAATAGCCTCTTCTTGCTGAATCTGGATTGTGACTGACCCATTTCCCTCTTTTTCAAAAATACCATGGCGAATTGCATTTTCTACAAGCGGTTGAATAAGTAAACTTGGGATCTCTACTTTCGTTGTATCTATTGTCTCATCGATATGAAACGAAACACTTAGTCTACTACCAAAGCGGGCCTGCTCAATTTCTACATAAGCTCGAATAATTTCCAATTCTTGCTCCAGGATTGCACTGTGCCCTTCCTTACCTGATTCAAAAATATAGCGCAAATAAGTTGAAAGCATTGTTAATAAATGTCCCGCTCGCTCTCCATCTGTATAACAAAAAGAAATAATACTACTAAGTGCATTATATAAGAAATGAGGTTTAATTTGTGCTTGGAGAAAGGCCATTTCGTGCTCTATCGCTTTTTCTATTGATTCTTTTGTTAACGCAATAGCCGATAAACGAGCTAACAGCGTTTCTTTTGTTGCTGGCTTACGAATATAATCATTTGCACCTGATTCCAATACAAGCGATATATTCGTAGGATATTCATTCGTCATCATCATAATAATTGGAAGCTCAATAAAGCTAAACTGATGGCGGATTCTTTTAGTAAGAGCAATACCATTCATTCCAGGCATAATCTCATCGATAAATAAAAAATCTGGTGCTTGTTGCTCAATGGCCCTAAGTGCCTCATCAGCGCTATAAGCTAGGTGAATAGAATAATGACTTTGGAGAAGGCTTTGTAACACCTCTGCATGGATAACATCATCCTCAACGATGAGCAATTTAGGCAGAGATCCATTCATCTCAATTAACGAAACAAGAGCAGGAATGGCCCTTTTATTTTCCAATTTTTGTTCATACCCACCAAATGGTAATGTTAAAAGAAACCGTATACCATTATGTAATAGATCTACTGAGTAGCTTCCACCCATTTGTTCTATAATGGCCTTACCAATCGATTGACCGGTTTCATCCGCTGCAATTTGTTGAATCATTTCGGGACCTGTTCCCTCTACTGTTATTCTTACATCTGTATCTAAATGTAAAATCGTAAGGACAACTTCTCCATTACCTGCATGAGCAATAGCGGTCTCTATAATCCTGTAAAAAATTTGACCTACCCTTTGCTCATCCGCTTGAACTAATAATTTGGCATTTGTATGCGTATATAAACGAATATTGGCCTTTTCCATAGTGCGTTCGTGCATTGTCAATACATGCTGAACAACCATTTGAATATTGATGGGATGTACATCAATGTGAAAATCTTGAAAACGAATTCTTGTGAAATCTTTTAAATCACTTACTAGATATAGCAATCGTTCAAGCTGTTGTTCCAGCAGTCGATGTGCTGTAGATGTTTGTTGAGTTGATAATGTCTTGGTTACATTCAAAGCATGATAAATAGGTTGCTCCAGTTCCTTTGTCGTAACCTCTAAAAAGGAATCCTTACCAATCGTTGCTTTCTCTAGACGCTCACTATAAATTTCAGCCTCTGTCGTTCGATTAATAAGCCGCATTGCTAAAAAAACATTCATCCCCAATACGAAAAATAATAAGCCAATCCGATTAAAAACATTTCTCCCAGAAAAAAACAGCTGATCAAAAGTGCCACTTAAACTAAAAATAAAGAGAGCTAGCATCGTTGCACTCAAGGTAATTAATTCATTTTTGGGAATTCGAGTGCTTTTTATGAAAAATAAATAAATAGATCTCCCAACAATCAGCAGCGCTAGCATATTAATATACCCAAAAAACACATATTGTAGATTTGATAATGATCTCGCTGGAAGAAGGAGTGCTCCAACTCCATAAATAATTAGAGGCAATGTTAATACTATCGCCATTCTTCGCTTCATCATGCCTTCGACAATATAGACAAAGAAAAAGAATAGCATAACCGCATTTATATAAGTGGTAAAATCTTGTAAGCGAAAATACCATTCAAATGTAAGATGAGGAAATTCTCTATATAAGGTGCGTTCGCCACGAGTACATACTAAAATGGCTAGTGTAAAAAAATACATCGCACTGTAAAAAAAAGCTTTATCTCTTGTTCTTAATAAATACAAACAAAAATGAAAGATTGAGAAAATAAATAGCACTATTATAGTCGTTTTTTCTAAAAAAACATCCTTTATAACATCATTAGCCATAGTATCTGCGTCACCAATATCGATAGGAAAAATAATGCCATGCCTTGCATTATAAAAATCGGCTACCTGCAAAGTAATCGTGATTGTTTTAGAAATCGGTGTAAAATAAACCTCATACACTGGATTACTTGGCTCAGAATCTTTTTTTGTTAGGCCAAGTGTTCCATAAGATGCATATTCTTTATCGTTAATGTACAATCGATGGGCGGACCAAATATTTCTTACACGAAGGCCCACTTTTTCAAAATGAGAGGGTAAGTCTACAGTTAGCTGATATGTTCCAACTTTCACATTTTCACGCCAAGGGCCAGGAACTATTTCTGTTTCAGCGTTGTCTGGAAAATTTGTTGGTTCCACAAACTGCCCACCTTTAAACTTCCACTCACCAGAAAGGGCAATCATTTTCTCTTCAGTAGTAATCCTCGATAGATTCAAAATGCCATCTGTTGCTTGTATTTTTGTTTTACTTGTATCCTGATCATTAAATATAAATAAAGCTATTATAATGATAGCTGCTAGTATTAGCAGCCAGCTTATGCCCTTCTTTATCATGAACCCACCTCATTCTTATCTTACAAGAACCAACTCTCAAATTACTAACAGATTTTGATGCTAGTTACATACTTAATTAAAGGGGCAATTTTTTATGCAGTCATTATATTTTTTAAACATCTGAGTCTTTTTTATCTTAAATATTATATAATTGGTGTATAATCAATCTTATTTTTCGATTAATAGAGGTGAAATTTATTGGAGTTACGTCAATTACGTTATTTTGTTGAAGTTGCTGAGCGTGAGCATATCTCAGAAGCGGCAGAGTATCTTCATGTTGCTCAATCTGCAATAAGCCGCCAAATTGCTAATTTAGAAGATGAATTAGGGACACCCCTATTTGAACGTGTGGGGCGAAATGTCAAATTAACACCAATTGGAAAGATATTTCTTGAGCATACGATTACTGCTTTAAAAGCTATTGATTTTGCAGCCAAACAGGTTGAAGAATACTTAGATCCTGCGAAAGGTACGATAAAAATTGGCTTTCCCACAAGCTTGGCTAGCTATGTCCTGCCAACGGTTATTTCAGCCTTCAAACGAGAATACCCTGATCTACAATTTCAACTTCGTCAGGGCTCCTACCGCTTTTTAATTGATGCTGTCAAAAATCGGGAGTTAAACTTAGCCTTTTTAGGCCCTCTTCCCCCGAAGGATGAATCCATACAGTCAACAATTTTATTTACGGAGAATATCGCTGCATTACTTCCAGCCAACCATCCCTTAGCGAAGAAGGAAAGCATCCAATTGGCTGAATTGCGAAATGATTTATTTGTGCTGTTCCCAGATGGTTATATATTACATAAGGTAGCGATGGATGCCTGTCGTGCTGCTGGTTTTCTGCCGAACGTTATCTCAGAGGGTGAGGATTTAGATGCACTAAAGGGGCTAGTTGCTGCAGGTATTGGGGTTAGCCTGCTACCTGAAAGCTCACTATACGACTCAGCTGCTCGCTTCACCGTAAAGGTGCCTATTCAATCACCTACGATTCCCAGAACAGTCGGCATTATATCACCTATAAACCGTGAAATAGCACCTTCAGAAAAAATATTTTTAAACTTCGTCACAAACTTTTTTTCACGCCTATCCCAATTCCAATAAAAAATCGCCATTGCTGGCGATTTTTTTATTGCTTCGTATTTGCTATGCGTCCCTCTGCTGCTTGTTCACCAATCCATTGTATCGTCTTTGACCCTAAACCTCCGGCACGCCATAAAACAACATTATTGTAGTTTTTCTTATGAACATAGGAGACCCATTTTTCAAGTGTTTCCTGGTCAGCATACCAAACTTCATGCTTAACATTTTGATCATCTAAATAACTAAAATAGGCTGCACCACTTGCTTTATCTCGTTGCTTTACCGCTTTCGTTTTAGTCAGTAATTCCTCTGCCTCAATCTCCGTTATGGCAACCGTTTTGCCTTGGTTAACCCATTTAAAGCCACCAGTAGCAAAGGCAATCGCTAGATCCTGGTTGGATTTTTCAATTTTTTTCATTAAATCATCTAAAAATGAAAAAGTAGCCTTCGCACCTGGACCACTATGATAGCCATATACATTATAGGCCATTACAGTATATTTCGGTCCATCTGGTAGCTTTACATCGAATGGGAATCGTGGCTCTAAGACAACATGTAAAGTAACATCCTTTTTCAATAGCTGCTGATAGAGTTCCTCTAGGAAAAGTACATACTTTGGAAGATCCTCTTTTGAAATCTTCTCATAATCAATTTCAATACCCTTCAAATTGTATTGCTCTACAATTTGCATAATATTATCAATATGTTGCTGTCTAGTTGACGCATCTTGTAGCAGGCGATGTAATAACGTACTATCCTTCTGAACAGATGGGGCATTATCTGTAACATAATCATTAATTAACGTAAGCATCACATGATGTGTTTCATTAAATTGTTGCTGTGTTTGTTTCAACATTTCTATTGCGCTTTCAGTAAATAATAATTGATCTTTACTATTAAAATAGGCACCAAAAACGCGAATATCCTGTAAGCCCTGCTGCGATTTTTTCACATCTTCAAAAGCTGATTTTTTTTGCCATTCAGGCAACCAAATGGATAATTGAAGCTTGCTCTTATCCTTCAGCTCCTCTTTTGCCTCAGCAGGTGCTTCTTTGCTATTATTACAAGCCGTGATAATTAATAGGACTATACAGATAAACAACAAAAAGTTTTTCACTTGAATCTAATTTCCCCCCGTTTTAGAAGGTTTCAATAAAGAAGTCGACTACTCGATTGAATATTGTCACTGTTTTATACTTTACTTTATCGAAATTCGTATATTGGTTAGTAAAAATTGTTTGATCATTCTTATCTGAAATTAAAACATCTTCGACCAATGTATCATAAATATCGTCTGCATATTGTTCATGGGAGGTATCCTTCTTGCTGAACAACGCACCAAATCCAATCTGAGAGCCTTGGATTGCAGGGTTTATTTCAATTGTTTTGGACAATTCCTTATCTACATCTATTGTTATTTTATCTTTATTTACTGCAATATTAAATACTCTTTTTTTTGTAAGATTTCTTGGGTATTCTTCTTCATCTATTCTAGAGCCCTTTTGCGTATCCTGATATGTGTAGACAGTCGCTTTATTAAATGCATACTCCTCTTCATTCCACTTTATTTCATTTAATGCGAAACGTTCCTTCTCAACAACACCAGCTCCAGGTGATTTTTCAGAAACAACAATGTCATTATCTACTAGAGCCACACGAATATAACTATTATTTTTTTCGTCATAATTTAAATAAATAGATTGCTGTCCAACCACATTTCCTTTAAAAGCAAAGTTAGCAGTATATTGTTCTGGCAGTGTTTTCTTTAATAGCACTCGCCCTTCACTAGATGGGGAGGATGTAATTGTCATCTCATTGTTTTTAAATTGTACAGCACCATTAACAATTGACCATTTCTTAGCTAATTCATGATCACCTACTTCAAATGCCACATTTTGCTTACTTGCCTGACGAATTTTCATCATCACATGGTTGGTAGACCAATATGGAGATACCTGCAAACGACTTAGATTGTAAAGTCCAGCATCAGCCTTATTATAGGCTCCCTGCTCGCGATTGAAATGCATACTAAAGGTTTTCTTAATTTGCTTATCATTTACGCTTTGTACTAGCGGCTCCATATTATTATAGAGGGAATTAGCGTGCATAATAGCATAAGCTCTTGGGACCTCTCCTAATTCCTCTTTATAAATATCATGCATCGATGTATAATCTTTTTTAATTCGTGCTTCCATTTCCTGACGTGTTTCACTCGGGATCATATATTGATTACGAAGAAAATCCATTAAATAGTGATTATAATATTCAATTGTCGTTTTATTTGGCACATCATTTTCGTCAATCATTCCTAATGACTGTCCTTTATCATTATAAATATTAATATAGGTCAACCGGTAGCCATTAGATCCCAATTCCCAATACCCGCTTTTTTCCATCAATAACAAGTCTTTCGGCTTTAAAAATTTGTTATCACGCGTATCCATTTTATTCGCATACGTAAACATCGTCGCTTTATAATTTAGATTCTCCATGATATTTTGGGCAAAGATACTAGAGTCCGTACGACCGTCTTCAAATGATAAATACAAGGATTTTTCTGGAAGCGGCTTGTTTTTTTCATAAAAATCTAGAATATCCTGCTGTGTAATTGTTTTATAGCCCTGTCTTTCAAGCAATGCTAATTGTTCTTTTAAATTCTTCTTGGAAACATATTTAGGGGAGTCGCCTCTACTCACACCAAAATACGATAAGGCGATAAACCCATCTTTATTTTCCAATGGAATCTTTTCATCTACCCTTTTTTCTGTCAAAAATACGACACGTATTAAAACGACTGCTAAAAATATAACGATGATTAATTGAACTATGGAGCGTATTATTTTTCTTCGATTCTTTTTAGCTGGATTTAATACAACATTCTTTTCACTCATTCCTTCTCACCCATTTTTCTATTTTTTAGAATCGAAAATCGGGATTTTCGTAATTTTTGCTTCTCCAATTTCTTTTCCTTCGCTATGACATCCTGAGGTGTTTCTCTTGTGCCCCACGTAGATTTCCAAAAAGTAACCCATGCAACTGGCATTTGCCACAGTAAAATAAATTCATAGAAAAGGACAAAGATAAAGCCAAATGCCCACAATTTACTCCTTCTAAAAAAAAGATGGGCCAAACTCATCAGCATAGCCATTAATAGCAGACCCATTAAAAACGTAGTTGGGAAAATACCATGCATGATTGGTACATAAATTAAATTGTAGACAACCACAATAGGAGCTGCTATCGGCACAATTAAGCCGATAATGAAAAACAGAAACATAAAGGGTTCCTTCTTCCACATAAATAAAAATGCCCTTAATGATTCACGCAGCCATGACCGCTTCCATCTCATTTGCTGCGATAAAAAAACCTTTGACTCTGATGGAACAATCGTAGAGCATACAGCATTATCCTGATAGCCTGTGCGATGTGTTTTTAATATATAGTTCGTCATACTTCGGTCATCACCAAAGGTTGCAGGCTGCCCAAGAAATTTTTGATTTAGCCATGCTGTCTCGTTTTTCAAAATCAAATCTTTTCGGTAACATGCTAACGGTCCAGATAAGCATGTTACCGTATCAAACCAAGATTCAGCTGCCTTCATTATACGGAAGGCTATATAATAGCGAACTGTTTGTAATTTCGTTAATGCATTGGTGAATTTATTTTCAACCTCTGTTCGTCCAGCTACACCACCCATTTGGGGATCCTGGAAGGGTTGCACTAAATTTCTGATAGCATGAGGTTCTAAAAAACTATCTGAGTCTACGAAAACGACTAAATCATGCTTTGCAAGATGTACACCTGCCACTAATGCCTCACGTTTCCCACCATTTTGGGGTAGTTTATGGAAGCTTAAGCGATCCTCTGTTTTAAAGCGTCCACCCTCACCATGAATCAGCTCAATCATTTCCTTGGCCTTTTCCTCAGTCCTATCCGTTGAGTAATCATCCACAACAATAACTTCTAATTTATCTACAGGATAATACTGATTTATGCAGCTTAAAATGGTGCGATGAATCCATTCTTCTTCATTAAAAACAGGAATTATAATCGAAACACCCGGTTCAAAATTAGGATTTATCGGAACATTTCTATAGAAAATCCCAAATAAATATCTGCTTAAAAGAAATGTCGCTGCAATAATACTATATAAATATAGAAACTTATTAAATTTAAAGTAGATAACACTTTCAGCCCGCATCAGCATGACTATAACTGAAACAATCAATAGAAATAGACTTGCTACAAAAATTGAAAGTCCCCAGCGCTTTTTTGTCATATATTCGTTTAGCGGCTCCAAAAATTCACAAGCATGATAGTACCTTATTTCACCATCTACCTCTTTCATAAAAGAACGAACGACTTTTGCCTTTAAATTTACTTTAGACTCATAGCCCTCTGGCATCGCTCCACCAGGAATAGTGAAATTCATTGTAATAATTTCATCCATTAATAAGTTATTTGGATTTACTGAATAGATGAGAATACCAGTAACAGAAATATCCTCTGCATAATGCTTTTCATTATTTACTTTTTTCCTAGCCCTTTTAATTTGTACTTCAAAATTGGTTACATAACGTAGACTTAGAAGCTGTAAACGATATATTTCATTGACATCTGTAGGGTCGATTTCCTCTGTTTGATAGGAAGCACCTCGTCGATTAACTAGGCTTCGTATATTTTCCGGATCAGGAATATTTGATAGTATTCGCCGATCAGAGCGTGGTATCGTTAAGACCTCTTTTTTCTTATTCATGATTATCAATTCACTTTCTTATTCGAATCTTCTTCAATCCAAGTAGACATCTTTGAAAAGCTATACCCATCTTTTTGAAGCTTTTCAATAATTGATGGTAATACTTCCACTGTTTTCGTTCCATCTAAAATATGCATAACAATTACCTTTCCTGGAGCAGCTCTGCTTATTACACGATTATAAATATCCTGAGCTGATAACTCTAAATTCCAGTCAAAGGATGCGATATCATACATGGCAATCGAAGTAACACCTGTTGCAGTAATAATTTTTGCAGATTCTTCATTAATTACACCTTTATTTGGTCTAAAATATAGTAAAGGTTTTTCCTGGATGGCATATGTTAATGCCTTGTGTGCCATTACCACATCCTCCTGTAGCTCTTCAGGGGTCATGGTCGTAACATCAAGATGGTTGTAAGAATGACTCGCAACCTCATGACCTCTATTTACAATTAATCTTGCTAATTGAGGATCCTTTTCCACACCCTTCCCAATTAAAAAGAAGGTTGATTTTACATTGTATTTATCAAGAATATCTAAAATCTCTTTAATTCTTTCCTCACTAGCCCAATCATCAAAGGATAAAGCAATTTCTTTTTTAGTAGTATTTTTGCGATAGAATATATTAGGTTTAACATTTTGATAATCTGGATTTATTTTAATAGCATCATAGCCATCAATTTCCTCCAAAGGTTTGGCAATATATTGTTCATCTAACACATCCGTTAATGTCGTAAAGACATATCCCTTATCCTTTCCATATTGGGACAATAGTGGAATCACATCAATGACCGCTGGATTAATGTACGTATTTAAATGAATAATCGATCCACTATTAATAAAACGATGAATATAATCCATTATCTCCTCTGCACTTTGCATATCGCGATCTTTCGGATTAATAGATGATTCAACGACACCCTTCATGTTTAATGTTTTTGATGCTAAACGCATATTATCTGTCGAGTCACCAGAGCGGCTGCGAATATATTTTGGCGTATACCCTAATTGTTCCTCAAATACTTCATTTGCTAAGAAAATTTCCTTATAGGTTTCCTCATAGCTTAAATCTGCCATTTCGGGAAACGTTAATGTTCCATTTTCTACTTCATGTCCTCTTGCTAAGATATCCTTTACTAAATCAGGATCCTGTGCTATTCGCATACCTTCCACAAAAAAAGTTGCCTTCATATTGGACTGATCTAATGCCTTTAAAAGCTTTTGCATAGTGTCATTATCTGCAAGCCCGTTAAAGGTAATTGCAACCTTTTGGTCAAGTATACTGGCATGACTATAAACAGCACTCATCGTCCCCTCATGCTCTTTAATCTCAATCGTCGAGTCTACAGGTTTGACTTGATGATCTTCATTAGAAGTTTGACATCCAGCTAACAATAAAATGAACAGTAGACTACATAGTTTTAATTGTCTCATGTCTACAAAATTCCCCTTATAGTTTGTAATATTTTTCGTTTTTAAATAAAAAATGGGTATTTCTTGTATCAAAAATTAATGCAGCCTGTTGATCAATTAAGGCATAATCAATATTTTTATGATTTGTTAAAATTAATACTGCATCTGCTTTTTGAACTAAGGTCTCTGTTAACAACAACGTATTAAAAACTTCCTCTTTTATCGTAAATGACTCAATAAACGGATCAACAATCTTTAACTCACACTGAGCTCTCTTTAACTCGTCAATTACTTGTAATGCGGGTGATTCCCGGAAATCATTAATATTTGGCTTATATGCGACACCAATTACCACAATCTCTGCTTCATCTAGTTTTTTGTTCTGTGCTACTAAATATCTATTTAATCTATCAACTACAAAACTAGGCATTGAATCATTAATTTTATCGGCAGCCTCTATTAAAGTTGCCGGAATACCATGCTGTTGGCTGGCCCACGATAAATATTTTGGGTCCACAGGTATACAATGACCACCAACACCAGGACCTGGAGTAAAGGGCATAAAACCATAAGGCTTTGTCGAAGCAGCTTCAATGACCTCCCAAACATCAATATCCATCTTATGGCAAATACGACTTAATTCATTGACAAGTGCAATATTTATTTGACGAAATGTGTTTTCTAATAACTTCTCCATTTCTGCTATCTTCGGACTTGTGACAGTAAATACATTTGTATTAAGCGCTGTTTCATAAAAGAGCTTTGAAACCTCCAAGCATGCTTCAGTTATACCGCCTACTACTTTCGGTGTATTTGAAACTGAAAAATTCACATTTCCAGGATCGACACGTTCAGGTGAATAAGCTAAAAATATATCCTGCCCAATTACAAAATTGCTTTTTTCCAGAATTGGTTGGACAATTTGTTCTGTAGTACCTGGATAAGTTGTGCTTTCCAGAATAATCAGTGTATTTGTAGAAATATTTTGTTGAATGGCTATAGCGGCTTTTTCAATATATGAAATATTTGGTGCTCCATCTGCTGTTGTTGGCGTTGGTACACAAATAATAATGACATCAGCGTGTGCTAGTTTAGAAAAATCATTTGCAAGCTCAAACTTCTCTTCAGTAACAGCCTTGTGAATAATTGCATTAGATATATCAGCTATATAGCTATGACCTGCCTTTAATTTATCTATTTTTCCATGATCCTTATCCAAGCCAATTACTTGAAAATCCTTACTAGTGATTTCTAGCGCTAGTGGCAGCCCTACATAGCCAAGTCCGATTACTCCAATTACCGCTTTTTTTGTATAAATTTTCTTTGTTAAAGCTACTATTGGTGAATCAATCCTTATCCCCATAAAAAATTACTCCTTTATCTTGAATTGTTGGGATACTCACATTTTCAAATTCTTTTCGATTTACCTGTATGGTTTTGTATTTCAATATAATTTCATTTAAATAAAAATAGATTGTGATCCCAATATATGCGAAAACGACTTTTACAATATATACATAGTACTAAATATAACTAAACAATTTCTAAACATTCCACTTGTGGAACGAAAAAATAACTACTAAATAATATATTTCTGAAAACAAATAATAAACACAATCCTTTAGAACTATATTATTTCTACATTTTACTACATAAATATATATTTTTATTAATCTCCATGAATACTTCAAGCACTTTTTTGTTTATAATTGTCAAAAAATAATAAAGTTGTTTAAATTCGAAGTGTTAAACATGCATAAATACCTTCAAAATAAAAAAACAAGCAGCCAATAAAATTAGTCGCTTGTTTTTTGTACCCTTACATTTAAAAGGGCAATAACATTTAGTTAATGAAATCTTGAGGAATACATTCACGAACACCAGAATTTCTCATGGAGTTAAATAAAGCTGCACCGATCCTTAATAAAACATTGGTATCTGTTCCATTTTCTAAATCATAAATTACGTAGTATGCATTATCAACTGTAAAAATACATTTTCGTTCTAATTCAAATCCAGGTGGTACAGGTGGAAGATTAATAACTGGTCTAACCACAGGTGTATCTCCTTCATCTCTAATAAAATTGAAAGTTTGTTGGTCAATCTCATAGATATTAACTGGATCAATCTCCACACCTTTATCTGGAACTGTAATTTCATCTTCAACTAATAGGAAAAAGCGCTCGTTTCGGAAATTGAAAAGACTTCTCGAGCCAATTTCAAATGATGCCATTTTATATTCACCTCCTCTCCTATAAATAAGTTATTCATATTGAATACAATTGTTTGGACAAAAAGGAAGGTAGAATGAAGTATAATTAAAATAACCATTCGTAGTAGTTGTTCTAGTAGGACTGTTAAAGAAGCAATCGTTGAATACATGGAAGTAGTTTAATTTCGAAACGCATGAAGATAATCCTCAAAATAGATATTAATAAAGTTTTTTTAAATGGGACAAAAAAACTTAGGGTAGAAACTACTACCCTAAGTTCTCTAGTATTCTTTAAATAATTTTTGCAATATGAAATAGGATTGCTTTAACCGCTCTTGATATTTTGGAGCATCCCATGTTTCCCATGAATAAGCTGTAAGTGGGGGTAAAACATGATTTTTTGCTTCTGGCAAGGATTGAATAACCTTGCCCTCTTTATCTACAAATAAGGCACCAATAAAAATATTGTCAACTTTCACAGAAGCCTTTTCACCATTTTTATATAAATCTCCCATAAACTCGCGCTGACTTGGATCTTTTGACTGAATGAGTAGCCAAGGGATACGTAGCTCAATCACATTATTCTCTGTCCAAGTGTAATCTACCAATGAATTATAATCATTCGCTTCTGGATTGGCATTTCCTTGAAGTAATTTTCCTGTTTCATAAGAACTAAAGTCAGTTGTAATGTTTTGCTCTGGTAAATACAGCTGTTTATTTAAAACGTAGTAAATCGGTGCAAATTTCCCACTATTTTTTGTAACAGCTGCCATTCGAGGAGGAATCATTTTTAAGCGATATCCATAGAAATAATCATAAAAATCGTAATATTCATCAATGATCATATGAGAATTTCCATCTTTATTTAATTCCACTATAAAATCTACACCATTTGAAAATTTCATATCTTTTATTGATGTTGCTGATGTATTTCCTTGCTCTGGTACTACATCAAGTAAAATACGAGGCGAGGCTTTTTGTAAAACATCACTTTTCATTTTGAAATACAAATATTTCTCATCATAATCAACAGCAAAATCGGTAGAATCAGATGGTGTAGTATCATATAATTGTGTACCTTTCCACTCTTCTGTATTGCCATCTACCTTCACTTTAAATCTATCAAAGCTTAATAAACCAAATTGCTGTTCATTCGTTTGTGCATTAGACCAAAATGGGCGACGATTTGGATCATCATAATCCATCGTATTCCATGTTCGCTTAAACCACTCGTCTTGCCATGTAAAGACAAGCCCTCCTAGCAGGTTCTCATGCATAATATCTTCAAATAAATGTTGAAGCGTTTCACCTTGTGCTTGCTCAGACATCTGTCCCTGGTTCCACCCATATACATTTTCATGTGTCTTTCCACGAGAGGCAGGAATGCCAAATTCCGCAATTAGCACTGGCATACGATGAGCCTCATGCAACTCTTTTAAATAGCCTGCATAACTATTTTTATTTCCTCGAAAATCTACATAATTTAAATAGTCTTTATCGAAGTTGAAGAAATCTGGATAGTATGGATAAACATGATATGAAGCAAATTGTCCAGGTGACTGCATCTCACCTTTTGTAAAAATGACATTTGGATTAACGCCTACCAAATCTTCATCCTCAGATGGCTCAGATGGATGCTTGAGTAAATCAGTTGTTACCCAGTTTGTAAAGCTCATTGGGCGTAACCAATTGTATTTGTCCTTTTCATATACAGTAATTAAATCCATTTGTTCCGCTAGCCAATGCTCAAAAGGTGTTGCATTTTTCGTTTCAAAATATGTCCCATTATATTGGCCAATGGTAGCATGCTTTTCATTTGTACCAACAACCATTTGAGGGTACCATTCAATTCCCAATACCCACCCAATAACATATTTTGATACATCTACATCATATAGCCCGGAGGCATGTCCCACTTTTGGTTCAACATATTTATTACCGTGGATAACATCTACCATGCGCTTCATTTCCAATTGGAAATCCTTTAGCGTTTCTTCATTGTAAGCATCCAGAGATTCTGCTAAGCCTTCCTCATTAATCCACACACCATGTAGGATATACAATGGTTTATCTAGATTTTTCTCATTATATTTCGCAAGTGCCCGATAAAAACCTGGTGGATGTAATGTATAGACACGAATCGTATTTGCATTCATTTCAGCAATCTGCTGGAACCATTGATAATACTCCTCTTCGGTAATAGCTGCTTCGCCCGGAAATGCTCCTGGTTTCCCCATACCAATATTCACGCCCTTAAAGACAATTGGCCTCCATTTTCCATCCTTTAAAACTTCAAAGGATTGTCCTTGAATTCGAGCATTGTAATTAAACGTTTCAGTATTAACAGTTTTTTGAATCTCTTTGTGTTCAAATTCATCAAATATTTTATGCATGACAGGAATATAGATAGACCAGTAGAAGGAGCTATCTGCAAACTTCTCTGCATATTTATAAATAGTCGGAAGTCCTTTTATTTTATAAAGACTAGGAGCACGAGATACATCATTAAAATCTCCTGCAAAATAATAACTTGTCGTATACTGCTTATTTTGAGATACGATTGCTGCAAATTGCTCTGGAATATTGTTTTCCGTTAAGAGTTTATTTCCTTCTTGAGTTAAGTCCCATTCATAATTTGCTAGTGCATCCTCTTTATATTTAGGGGTAATAATATCAAACCAATAGCCATAGTCAGCACTTGCTGAGGAATTAAAGAATTTTTCTCCCTTTTTGGTAAACTGGACTTGAATGCCTTCCGTTTTTACATGTTTGTCCAATTCTAATACAAGCAGCTTCTCTGTTTTTTCATTAAATAGTAAAAAACCTCCACCTTTATAGGGCCAATTATCACCATGCTCATCAATGACCCATTGTGGAATTTCTAAATTCTTATGATAATCTAGTTCATCAAAATAACGTCCAATCCATCCAGACCATGAGATACCTAAATAATCCTGCAGCTCTTTTCGAACAGCCTCCGATGTTGGTGAAGCAAATGTATTATATTCTGCAATTAGCATACTTTTCTTTTTATTTGCTAATCGAGCAACAATGGATTGCCATTCTTCCATTTCTAATCCGCCAACAATTTTTTCAGAACGTTGACCAAGGCGCTTCTCTTCGTATAAATCATCTTTATAAACACCATACGTATCAGCCAAATAAATGACATCGTAATTACTATAGTCTGTTGGAAAATTTTTTTCTGTAACCTGTTTTGTTTTTTCCTTTGGAAGTGTACCATAGTAATCATTTTCTACATCATATGGTTGACCATCCAATGTATATTTATAATGGTTTAAAAACCAATTCACCCCTAAATGTTCTCGATAGGTTTCATTTGGAACTGTTTTGTCTAAAATGGCGACGTTTAGTGGTTTATCATCCTCCAAATACCACAATACTATAGGCGTAATAATAAGAAATAGAAGAATGATAACCCCTACATAAATTCGCTTCATACACTTTTCTCCTTTTCAGCAATGCCAACACGCTTCATATTACCCCAATCACTTTTTCCTCGAATAAATCGAAGTAACCCCTCACAGCGCCACAAAAGTGTAAGTGGTCGATACCAAAAGATTTCTGTAAACGCTAAAAGTATCATGCGTAAAAGCTCTCTTTTTTTCGGATAAGTATTCATGCTCCAGGCCTCGAATAAGATGGAAGCTACTGAAAAAATTACACCGTATATAACAAAAAGTAATAAGAGCATTACCGCCATCTCATAATAAATTTTCCCTAAGAAAAATGCGATAACAATATATATATATCCGCCTAACTCCACTATTGGCCCTAAACATTCTATTAGCCAAAAATACGGAAATGAAATAAAACCTATCAATCCGTATCTTGGATTTAACGTCATTTTCTTATGCTTCCACAGACTTTCAAACAATCCTTGATGCCAGCGTCTTCGTTGATTTCGCAGCACTGCTAATGTTTGTGGTGCCTCTGTCCAACACACAGGATCTGGTACAAATTCAATGCGTTTATTTTCTTTTTTCTCCTTAATCAGGCGATGGATGTTTACAACCAGCTCCATATCTTCTCCAATAATATTCGTTGAATAGCCTCCTGCTTCAACAGCCCATTTTTTAGAAAAAACACTGAAGGCTCCTGAAATAATAAGCACAAGATTAAATTTACTTAAAGCGATGCGTCCCATTAAAAATGCTCGTAAATATTCGATTACTTGCATAATGACTAAGTAATTACTCGGTAATTGTGTTTCATAAATAGAACCAAACTGCATCTTTGCTCCATTGGCAATACGAATATTCCCTCCTGCCGCAATCACTTCACCGTCAGATAATATAATAGGCTTCATCACACGGAGCAGAGATTTTTCATCTAAAATGGAATCGCCATCAATGGAACAAAAATATGGATATTGAGATACATTAATACCTACATTTAATGCATCAGCCTTACCTCCATTTTCCTTATCCACTAAAATACAATTCTTATATATTTGAGATTCATAAATTTGCCTAACCTGCTTTGTTGGAATATTAGTTTGCACAATTTTATTAACAGGCTTCATCTGAAAATGCTCAATCACGGTTTGCAGCGTCGTATCAGTAGATCCATCATTGATTATAATAATTTCAGTTTGCGGATATCGTAAATTTAGCAATGAATAGACAGTATCTACTACCCCTACCTCCTCATTATAAGCAGGGACAAGTAATGATACCGGTTTAGAATAAAAGGCATCAATATGTGCATCATCATATTCAGAGGGATCTAACCTATAGCGCTTCCGTAAATCCAGCATTGCAATAACGAACATTGTACAGTAAGAAGTAATAACAAACAGCATGTAAAACAAAATAACACCGCCAAAGAACCACATACAAAAATCTAAAAACTTCATTTGTCTCCCTGCTTTCTTGCAGCTATTTCTTGCGCTCTTTCGATTGCATATGGGTCGTTTGAGGATTCAATGAATTCTTGTAATTTTTCGATTCCTTGTCGATCCTCTGCAATTGTCTTCGCTGCCTGTGAGCGAACCCACCAATTTTCATCCTGAAGAAGCTGCTCTAAATAAGCATAAGTATAAGTAAGAGGCGCATGTTTAAAAATTTTCGCAACCATTAATCTAGCTTCCCACATATCGGATGTCACAAAAGGGATATAGGAGTCAATTTCATCAATTATCCCTATTTCAAATAGACCTTTTAGTGCACGTATTTTTATTTCAGCGATATCAGAGGTTAATAAATGCTTTAGTTTATCAATATACTGCATGTTTCTTTTTACCGCTGCTGTATCAATGACTGCAAATCGAATACTGAGAGGCAAGTTATCAAACTCATCAAAAAAACGAATAAATACATCATCCTCTAGCAATACAAACAATCTTCTATATTCACTTTCAGAATACATGGCATTTTGACCTTTAATTTTTTCCATAAACAAATCTGGTTGAAAGAGTGAATATATTTTTAACAGCTGAAAATATTCCTCCTCTGAAATTTTGGATTTCTCAAATTGCTGACATGTATCTAGCAATTCATTGATCTGTAAATCAGCAATTCGATATAAAGCATTCATTCTAATACTCCAGTGCTTACTTGACAAATCCTGCTCATAAAACTTTTTTAAATAAAGATTAGAAAATTCTTTAATAACCTTCTCCACGTTTTCATTCATTAAATTTTTTAAATATGAGGAAAAAATCTTTTCAATTGCTTCGACCTGGGCCTTTCCACGAGGGACAAGCACCATTGAGAAGGGCTCATCATTAAACAAATAGTTATACCATAACTGTGAATAGTTTTGTAAATAGTTGTCCCGTCTTTTTTTAAACAGACTCTCTCGTTGACGCTGGAAAATTAAATACATCATAAAGAATAAAAGTACAAGTAATAATATGGCTATTATCGTTAGAAGAAAAGAAATAGACAGCACTATCATAGCCAAAACCTCGCAAAAGTTCGTTTAATTTTAGCCTCTAGTAAACGCAAATTAAATGGTTTGACAATGTATTCATCGACGCCACCCTCATAGGCATTTAGTGCGGCTATCTCGGAATTTCGCTCTGACATCATATATATTATAAATTTTTTTTCATTAGGCATATTTCGTAAAATGTGAAGAATTTCTAAACCATTTTTACGAGGTAAAATATCATTCATTACAATTAAATGCATATGTCCAGTTTTATAGGTATCAGACTGTAAAAAGCTATAGCCATCTTCATAGGCAGTTACTGCTAATGTAAAATGAGGTATATCTAATTGGTTAAGAGTGGACTCAAGTACTTTTCTAAAAATAGGATTTTGTTCAAGGATACTAACCTTCACCTGCTCATTTGGTTGCTCACGATAATCCTCGACTTGTACTATGGACCATGTTGATTGTTCATTATCTGCTAATTTTTGCTTATTTTTAGCTATCAAGGTTTCAAAGTCTACATTATTATTTCTAATTTCCGTTATAGATGCTTTTAATGTTATATGATTAAATTCCTTCTCTTCTTTTAAAATAGCAAAAATCCGATTCAGAAAGGCTTTTGCCTCTACATCACTACTCTGTAAAAAGAATATCCCCCAATGCTCTCCATCAGCTAATTGAAAAAGTAAATCTGTTTTGCGGATTTTTAATTGTAAAAAGGTAGTTATTTTATTATGAGTGGTAGGCAGCTGTAAGGGATGCGCTAATTTTAAAAAAACTGCCGTAAATGTAAGTCGTGATCGTATAACACTTTCACGCCAAATTTCAAAATATCGTTTAACTTCATGCTCCTGCATGACATCTTCTGTACTCATTATTTTACTCATTGGTTTCACTCCAATATTGATGTAAGAGGTATTTCAATCTCTTTACTATTTTCTATCACTTATTTCATATATAAACAACAGAACTATAGTAATAAATTATACTACTCAATTTCTATACAAAAATATTGGAAATATCATTTCTCTTCTGTCAAAATATAATATTTTTTTGATTTACTTTACAAAAAATTGACTTTTATACTACTAAAATCCCAACAACAAAAAAGGTATGTAAGCTTAAACACTCACATACCCTTTTATAAAATAATGATTATTGAACTGGTACAACTGAACCTTTCCATTCTTCAAGGATGAAGTCTTGGATTTCTTTTGATGTTAGCACTTCTAATAATTTTTTAATCTCTTTCTTTGTTTCATCGCCCGCACGAACAGCAATAATATTCACATATGGAGACTCTTTATCTTCAAGAGCAATTGAATCATTCACTGGATTTAAGCCATTATCGATAGCAAAGTTAGAATTAATTAGTACTGCGTCACCTTCATTATTTTCGTACATTTGCACAAGCATTTCAGGTGCTGTATTAGCATCGAATTTAAAGTTTTTAGGGTTTTCAGCGATATCTTTAATTTCTGCTGCTGTTTTATCAATACCATCTTTTAGTTTAATTAAGCCTTTTGCTTCTAATAATGAAAGCATACGACCGTGGTCTGCAACTGAGCTAGAAAGTAAAATTGTTGCGCCCTCTGGTAGCTCATCAAGTGATTTATATTTTTTAGAGTAGATGCCGATTGGTTCGATGTGAACACCGCCTGCATTGACGAAATCATAACCATTATCTTTAATTTGAAGCTCTAAATAAGGAATATGTTGGAAATAGTTAGCATCAAGTGTTTTAGAGTCTAAATCTTGGTTTGGTAATACATAATCTGTATACGTTTCAATTTTAAGATCAATACCTTCTTTAGCTAAAATCGGTTTTGCTTTTTCTAAAATTACTGCGTGTGGTGTATTAGAAGCACCTACAGTTAATGTCACATTTTCTTTACTATCTGTTTTATCTTCTGTTGATGCACCTGAGCTCGCATCATCTTTTTTACCAGCACCGCAAGCAGCTAAAGCTAGTACTAATACTGATAAGAATAATCCTGCTAATAACTTTTTCATTTTATTACACTCCCTTTTATGTTGTTCAAAAATATGTTAACGGTAGGAAACCGAAATAACCTTTAACGTTTATCTGTTTTAGCTGTAATCATATCGCCGATCCATTGAATAATAAATACAACTACTAAGATTAGAATAGTTGCCATTAATGTCACATCTGAGCGATTACGCTGGAAGCCGTCCAAGAAGGCTAAGTTTCCTAACCCGCCTGCACCAATAATTCCAGCCATTGCTGTATACCCAACAAGCGCTACAGCCGTTACAGTAATACCTGAAATAAGCGCAGGTAATGATTCTGGAATTAACACTTTCCATATAATAGTAGATGTTTTGGCACCCATGGAACGAGCCGCCTCGATTACCCCTTTATCAATTTCACGTAATGCAATTAATACCATACGTGCATAGAATGGTGCAGCACCAATAATTAATGCTGGTAACGCAGCATTGGCTCCACGGATTGTGCCGAGCATGAATTTCGTAAAAGGAATTAATAAAATAATTAACACGATAAATGGAATCGAACGGAAAATATTTACGAGTGATCCTGTTAAGAAATTAACAATCTTATTAGCCCAAAGTTGATGTGGACTTGTTAAAAATAATACGATTCCAATTACTAATCCAAGAATGAATGTAACTACGGTTGAAATAGCTGTCATATATAGCGTTTCATAGGTAGCAGCCCACATTCGCTCCCAGTCGACATTCGGAAAGAGATTAGTTAGCATTTTCAATCACCTCCGTTTGTACTTCGACTGTATTTAAGTAACCTAGTGCATCGGCAACATTTGCCTCAGTACCATCAATTTGCACAATAAGTGTACCGTAAGCACCGTTTTTCGTTTGAGAGATATTACCATGTACAATACTGACCTCTACATCAAAGTGCTTGACGAGGTGTGAAATAACGGGCTGTTCTGTTTTTTCGCCGACAAAAATTAGCTTAACAAGTTGTCCAGTTGGATAATTTGCTTTTATTTGAGCAACCGTCTCCTGTGTTTCCTTTGTATCTGTAATTTGAGACACAAATTTTTTCGTAATAGCAGCTTGTGGTGCTTGGAATACTTGTAATACCTCACCACGTTCTACTATTTCGCCAGCCTCCATTACTGCTACACGATGACAGATTTTACGAATAACGTGCATTTCATGTGTGATTAATACAATTGTTAATCCTATACGCTCGTTAATATCAACAAGTAAATCCAAAATTGCATCCGTAGTCTCTGGATCGAGTGCTGAGGTTGCCTCATCACATAATAAAACCTCTGGATTATTGGCAAGTGCTCGAGCAATGCCGACACGTTGCTTTTGGCCGCCTGATAGCTGTGATGGATACGCCTGATCACGACCATCTAAACCAACAAGGGTAATCAATTCTTTCACACGTGCATCACGCTGTGCCTTTGAAACACCTGCGATTTCTAGTGGAAAAGCGATATTTTCAGCGACCGTTCTAGACCATAGTAGATTAAAATGCTGGAAAATCATACTTACCTTTTGTCTAGCATCTCTTAGCTTTTGCCCCTTTATAGATGAAAACTCTTGATTGTTAACCGTCACCCTACCAGATGTAGGCTTTTCTAAACCGTTCAATAAACGAATCATTGTACTTTTACCAGCGCCACTATAGCCGATAATGCCAAATATTTCACCTTTATTAATGGCAAGGTTTACGTCTTTGACTGCTGTTAATTCGCCATTTGCGGTTTTGTATTTCTTCGTAATATTTTGAAGCTGGATCATAGCGAATACTCCTTTTCTCATATAGAAAACCCCTTCACTCACAGACAAGTAGAAGGGGTCACGTATTTATACGCTCAACCGTTCTCTCATCTTTCAAAGATAAATCTTTGGGTGATTTGGCACCTTTTCACTTTGTGATGGTTGCCGGGCTTCATAGGGCACTTCCCTCCGCCACTCTTCATAAGAGCTCGATATATTTAATGTTTTAGTAATATATTTGTTACTTTACCATGCTAGCAAACTTCAGTCAATTGATTTTTTTAACAATTCGTATAAAAATGGTACGGATTGAAATGCATAGATTTTTTCTGTCACTTTTCCGCCATCACAGACGAGTAGACATGGTACACTCTCGATTTCGTAATCTAAAGCAATCTCCTCGACAAAATTTAAATTCGCTTTGCCGATTTGAAGCCTTGGCAGTAATTGCTCAATAATCATCATCATTTTCGATGCAACTGCACATGTACCACACATAGGTGTATATAAATAAAAGGCAGCTCTTTCACCCGACTGGACAGCCGCGACCCACTGCTCTTTTGACCATTCTTCCATTTTTTCACGCAACCTTACAAAATAAATTGATTATGGATTGAGAAATGTGCTCGTAGCAATATCATTGCTAATACCTTTCTCGGAGTTGTCTCGACTTCTTTATACGTTGGCATTGTACGTAAATGCTCTGCCTCTGGATAATGTCTGTCCATTAATGCCCGCAGCTTATCACCTGATGGATCTGCATCAAAAAATGTATAAAGCTCACAGCCTTCATATGGATCAAGCAGAACTTCTAATTGATGCACACCAATTGTACCATTCGTACAAAGTATTGTGACATCTTCACTTAAAATAGGTTCAATTTGAAGCTTATCCGAACGGCCTTCAACAATTAAGCATTTTCCCTCGAACATCACGCCACCCCCATTAGACATATCCCTTTTCCTTATAATCATTATATCAATTAAGTACTAATGATGGTAATGTTAGACACCCATTAAAAAGCGACTATCTTACCAGCCTTGAAGATAATAAAAAACGTCGGTGAATGCCCGACGTTTTTCTATTATGGCTTGTCTTATTCAGCGATCATTTCTTCGTATTGCTCTGCTGTCATAAGCTTTTCAACTTCTGCTGCATCAGCAGGCTCAACAACGATCATCCAAGCTTTTTCATATGGTGATTCATTAACGAATTCTGGGCTATCTTCTAAATCTGCATTTACTTCAACTACTTTACCTGAGATTGGTGCATATAATTCAGAAACAGTTTTCACTGATTCTACGCTACCAAATGGATCGTCTGTTTTGATTTCATCGCCAACTTGTGGAAGCTCAACGAAAACGATATCTCCTAATTCAGATTGTGCGAAGTGTGTAATACCGATACGTACTTTTCCATCTTCTACTTTTACCCATTCATGTTCTTCAGAGTATCGTAAGTCTTTAGGTGTGCTCATGCAAAAAACCCCTCCATAAATATGTAATATATTCACTTTCAGTTTGCCATACTTCCCCTATAAAAACAAGGATAATTACGGCTATTTCCAAGCTTGCTCAAAATCAGATTCTTTAAACCCTAAAGTTACTTTTTTTCCATCAGTAACGATTGGACGTTTGATTAACATACCATCAGAAGCAAGTAGCTCGAGCTGTTCCTCCTCAGTCATATCAACAAGTTTGTCCTTCAAACCAAGCTCTCGATACTTCATGCCAGACGTATTAAAGAACTTTTTCAGTGGTATTCCGCTTTCTTGCCATAATTTTGTTAATTCGTCCTTCGTAGGTGGTTGTTCTACAATGTGTACCTCTTCATACGCTATATCATTGTCGTTAAGCCATTTTTGCGCTTTCTTACAAGTTGTACATTTTGGATATTGGATAAATTGAATCGTCATTGAAAGGCTCCTCTACTTTCTTTTTAGGACACTGAATTTTCTGCGTCTTCCTCATTTTCTGTAGTATACCATCATAACCTTACAAACCAAAATGAAACAGTTTTAGCTGTTCTCTCCCTAAAATCCAGCCTCCACTACAGTCTATCCATCTCTTTCTTAATTCTATCCGTCACTTTTGCTATCCGTTACTCTCTGAATTCTATCCGTCTCAACCACAAACAGCCCAGCTATCCGATTACAGATAGCTAGGCTGTTTTATTGATTACACTACATATTTCTCTGCGTCAATCAACTTAACTGATGCTTCACGTTTCTTCGCGATTAAGTTGTAAGGATTGTTGCGTGTTAGCTTACGTAGTGCAGATAATGTCATGCGCGCTGCATCTCCGTCCGCTGAAGCAAGAATTGTATCTTTTGCCTCTTTTTCAATTTCTGCAAATGCTTCCTGACAGAAGATTTGTGTATACAGTAATTTTTGCTGTGCTTTTTCAGCACCATCACGCGCAATTGCTTTCTCAGTACGTAAGACAGCTGACTCCATCGCAAATAATTGGTTAGCGATATTCGCAATATTCACCAAAACCTCTTGCTCTTGATCAAGCTTTGGACCAAAGCGTTGTGCTGCTAAGCCTGCAGCTAATACTGCGATTTTCTTTGCATTTTTCACTAGATATTTTTCTTGTGCTAGTGGCTCTGTACCAATATCTTCAGGCATTAGCATAAGCAGCTCCTGCTGTAGGTTTTGAGCCACTTGTAATAGTGGAAGCTCACCCTTTAATGCCTTCTTCATAAATGTACCTGGTACGATCATGCGGTTAATTTCGTTTGTACCTTCAAAAATTCGATTAATACGAGAATCACGGTAAATTCGTTCTACTTCATATTCAGCCATAAAGCCATAACCGCCATGAAGTTGTACTGCTTCATCAGCAATATAGTCTAATGTTTCTGATCCAAATACTTTCGCAATGGAGCATTCAATTGCATATTCAGCGATAGCACCTGCAATTACTTTTCCTTGCTTTTGCTCTTCAGGGCTTAATTGACTTAAACGATCCTCAAATAGACCAACAGTCCGATAATTTAATGATTCAGAAGCATACAATTGAGAAGCCATTGTTGATAATTTCTCTTTTGTAAGATTGAAATCAGATAGCTTTGTTTTAAATTGCTGACGTTGGTTTGTATATTGAATTGCCAGCTCTAATGCGCGTTTAGATCCGCCAATTGTACCAACACCTAGTTTATAACGACCAATATTTAAAATATTAAAGGCAATCACGTGTCCGCGGCCGACTTCACCTAATAGATTTTCTGCTGGTACTTCTGCATCTTCTAACACTAACGTACGAGTGGATGAAGATTTAATCCCCATTTTCTTCTCTTCAGGCCCCACTGAAACGCCGTTAAATGCACGTTCTACGATAAATGCAGAGAATTTATCGCCATCGATTTTAGCGTACACAACAAATACGTCTGCAAAGCCTGCATTTGTAATCCATTGCTTTTCACCATTTAGAATATAATGAGTGCCTGCATCATTTAGTTTTGCAGTCGTTTTTGCCCCTAATGCGTCAGAACCAGAACCTGGCTCTGTTAATGCGTAGGCAGCAATTAATTCACCTGAAGCTAGCTTTGGTAAGTATTTTTGCTTTTGCTCTTCATTACCAAACAATACAATTGGTAATGAACCAATACCCACATGTGCACCATGCGTAATTGAGAAACCACCCGCAACTGACATTTTTTCTGCGATTAAGGCAGAAGATACTTTGTCTAATCCTAAGCCCTCATATTCTTCAGGTACATCTGCACCTAGTAAACCTAGCTCCCCAGCACTTTTCAGAAGGCGAACTGAATGCTCAAATTCATGATGCTCTAAGTTTTCAACGACTGGTAGTACTTCATTTGTTACATATTCTTCTGTCGTTTTTGCAATCATTTTATGCTCATCTGTGAAATCTTCAGGTGTAAACACACGATCTAATTCCACATCCTCAACAAGAAACCCGCCGCCTTTAATGAAATCCGTTGTTTTTTCTGTCATGATTAATTCCTCCCAATATATCCATTTTCGATTGTTTAATCCCCTAATGTTCCTATATAGAAAAGCTTGAAATATACATGTTCGGAGGCAACCGTAAACAGTACACCTCAAGCTTATCTAGCAATTACTACAGAATTTCAAATACGCCCGCAGCACCCATGCCGCCACCAATACACATTGTGACAACTCCATATTTCTTACCTTGACGCTTCAATTCATGAATAAGCTTTAATGTTAAAATAGCCCCTGTTGCGCCTAGTGGATGACCTAATGCGATTGCTCCGCCATTCACATTTACTTTATCTTGATCAATGCCTAAATGACGTACAACCTGTAATGATTGTGACGCAAAAGCTTCATTGATTTCCCATAGATCAATATCATCTATTGATAATCCTGCAATTTCTAACGCTTTGGGCACTGCCACGATCGGCCCAATACCCATTACTTCAGGAGGTACGCCCCCAACAGCAAAGCCTAGGAATTTTGCCATTGGCGTTAGTCCTTGCTTGTCAGCCTCCTCCCGATCCATCACCAGTACAGCTGCTGCTCCATCAGATGTTTGAGAGGCATTACCAGCTGTCACACTACCTTTTACATGGAAAGCTGGACGTAGCTTTGCTAAACCTTCTGAAGATGTACCTGAACGTACACCTTCATCCATACTAAATGTGAATTTCTTCACTTGTGGTTTATTGTTAGCATCCACGAAATGTTGCTCCACCTCTATTGGAACAATCTCATCATTGAATTTACCTTCTTTAATCGCCTTCTCAGCAAGCGCATGTGAACGAACAGCAAAGGCATCTTGATCTTCTCGACTAACATTGTATTGACGTGCTACTTCTTCTGCTGTATGCCCCATTCCCATATAATATCGAGGAGCCGTTTCAGCTAAAGTCGGATTTAAGCGTGGCGTATTCCCCACCATTGGCACCATACTCATAGACTCGACGCCACCAGCAAGTATCGCCTTAGAATGACCCAGCATAATTCGTTCTGCTGCATAAGCAATTGCTTGTAAACCTGATGAACAGAATCTATTTATTGTAAGTGCTGGTGTTGTATCTGGTAATCCTGCAAGTGCGCCAATACTGCGCGCAACATTCATCCCCTGCTCAGCTTCTGGCATTGCACAGCCTAAAATCAAATCATCAATCGGTCCTTCATAGCCAGCTCTTTTTAATGTTTCTTTGACAACTACAGCACCAAAATCATCTGGTCTCACTGTTGCTAAAGAACCTTTTTTTGCTTTTCCAATTGGAGTTCGTGCTCCTGCTACAATAACGGCTTCACGCATCGTATTAATCCCCCTTTGTTTCATGTGCAAGATTTGTCTATTTCGTCCATTAGTTACGAAGTGGTTTCCCTTTTAACAGCATGTGCTGCATTCTTTGCTGTGAAAGTGGATCAGCAACAAGGCTAAGGAATGCCTCACGCTCTAAGTTTAAGAGATACTGCTCATCGACTAATGTGCCGTATGGAACCTTACCGCCCGCAATAACATAAGCTAACTTTTTAGCAATTTTTAAATCGTGTTCACTAATAAAGCCTGACTCATACATTCCTTGTGCTCCCATGAGTAATGTACCGTAACCTGATGCACCAACCACAGGCACTTTTGTTAGCACAGGTGGTTGATAACCTGATTCGTAAAGCGCTAATGCTGCCTGCTTTGCGTCATATAATTGATGGTCCGGGTTAACAGAAATACCATCTGCAAAGTTTAAGAAGTTGTTTTCTCGTGCTTCCTCACCAGATGTTGAAACTTTTGCCATCGCAATCGTTTCAAACACTTTATTAGCAATATGTTGATAGTCTACCTCGACGCCATTCGGTAAACCTTTTAGGAATTTTTGATAGAGTGCTTTATTGCCACCTCCACCTGGAATTAAGCCAACGCCCACTTCCACTAACCCCATATAGGTTTCCATCGTTGCCTGAATATGTGCAGCTGGTAAGCATACCTCTGCTCCACCGCCAAGTGTCATGGCAAACGGTGCTGCGACAACAGGCTTACGAGAATATTTAATTTTCTGCATCGCATCTTGGAACGCTTTAATCACAAAATCTAACTCAAAAATATTATCATCCTGTGCTTCTACTAAAATCATGCCTAGATTTGCGCCAACACAGAAGTTTTTCCCTTGATTACCGATGACTAAGCCCTTATATTTTGCCTCTACTTCATCCACAGCAAAATTAATCATTTGGATAATATCTAAGCCAATAGCATTCGACTGAGAATGGAATTCTAGTAATGCAATACCATCCCCTAAATCTATTAGGCTAGCACCTGTATTTGATTTAATAACACCATGCTTTTTCTTATAGCGTTTTAAGTTAATTTCCTTTTCATTTACTGGTACTTTTACATACTCGGAACCATTGTAGTATGCTAAGTCACCATCAATTTCTGTATAGAAAGTGTCAAAGCCGTTTGCTAACATTTCTTTCACAAATGCAGGTACTTCACGACCCTCAGCCTCCATTTTTGCTACGGAATCTTTCACGCCCAGCGCATCCCATATTTCAAATGGACCTTGCTGCCAGCCGAAGCCCCATTTCATCGCATTATCAATTGCTACGATATCATCAGCGATTCCGCCATATAGCTGTGCAGAGTAAATAAGTGTTGGAGCGAAGATACCCCATAATAATTCTCCAGTACGATCCTTGGCATATGTTAAAGCTTTTACCTTATTAGCTAGACCACGAGTTTGTTTTGCCATTTCAATAGAAGGAGTTTTTAATTTTTTCACTGGGCTATACGCTAATGTGTCTGGATCAATTTCAAGTATTTCTTTCCCTTGCTTTAAGAAGAAACCTTGACCAGATTTTGCGCCCAGCCAGCCGTTCTCCACCATTTTCTGCAGGAATTCTGGTACTGCAAATACTTGCTGCTCTTCACCAGTAGTTTGATCATAAACATTTTTTGCTACGTGGATAAATGTATCTAAACCAACAACATCTAAAGTACGAAAGGTTGCAGATTTTGGACGTCCAATTAATGGACCTGTTACAGAATCAACCTCACCCACTGAATAATTCCCATTCACCATTTCTTGTAAAGTGATTAGTAAACCGTATGTACCAATACGGTTGGCAATAAAGTTTGGTGTATCCTTAGCAAGCACCACGCCTTTTCCAAGTGCATCCTCACCAAATGTTTTCATAAAGCTTACAACCTCAGGTGCTGTTGTATTGGCTGGAATGACCTCAAGTAATTTTAAATAGCGTGGCGGATTGAAGAAGTGAGTGCCCAAGAAATGCTTTTGAAAATCCTCTGAGCGCCCTTCAGCCATTGCATTAATGCTGATACCAGAAGTATTTGAACTAACAATTGTTCCCGGTGTACGGACAGCATCAATTTTTTCATAAAGGCTTTGCTTAATCGCTAAATTTTCAACAACAACTTCAATAATCCAATCTACATCTTTTAACTTTCCTAAATCATCCTCAAAGTTGCCGACCGTTAGTAGTGATAAATTTTTCTTAGAAGTAAGTGGTGCTGGCTTTTGCTTTACTAACTTTTGAAGGGCTCCATTCACAATACGATTTCTTACAGCAGGATGCTCTAGAGAAAGTCCCTTCGTTTCTTCCTCTGCTGTTAGTTCCTTCGGTGCAATGTCTAATAATAGTGTTGGAATACCGATGTTTGCTAAATGTGCAGCAATACCAGAGCCCATAACACCTGAACCTAGAACAGCCGCTTTTTTAATATTGTAAGTCACAAGCAATTCCCCCTTATTCTCCCATTGAATGAATAGCCATTCATTTTTTGGCCAAAAAAATATCAAGTTTACCTTTGTGTATTTTTGTCCAGATATTACATACCCTAGCTTAATCCAGCATAACATCTGTGACCTACAACAAAGGTCTATCTTCGTTCAGCGACTATCGATACTGAATAAAGATAAAACTACTTTTTCTGTTTTTAGTGTAGATTATTTTGTCTAATTTAGCAATCTTTTTTCTTCATTTATTTTTGCAATATACAACTTTTTTTGTTTTTTACGAGCAAAAATAGGACAACAAGTAGCTACCAATTATCCCAAACAGAAAACTTTCAGGATACGTAAAAAATGTGTAGAATGGAAAGCAAGGAGAGTGAAATACTAATGAAAACAATTACAACTGCTGAACAATTTAATGAACTAATCTCAGGCGACCAAAAGATACTAGTGAAATTTTACGCTGGCTGGTGCCCCGATTGCACACGTATGAATATGTTCATCGATCCAATTATTGAAGAATACAGCCAATATGACTGGTACGAGCTGAACCGTGATGAGCTTCCAGAAATTGCAGACAAATATGATGTTATGGGTATTCCAAGCTTACTAATTTTCCAAAACGGTGAAAAATTAGCACACTTACATAGTGCTAATGCAAAAACACCTCAGCAAGTAACAGATTTCTTATCTACACAGCAATAATTAGCTGGCTAAAACATTGTATAATTGACATAGAAGAGCTACTGATCTGTGGCGAAAGCGAAGCGTCAGCCACAAGTAACAGATTTCTTATCTTCACAGCAATAATTAGCTGGACTAAAAATTGGATAATTGTCTGGAAAGTAAAAGCCGCAAGTAACAGACACAAAATATTACAAGAGCTGCATTTCTTTTGAAATGTGGCTCTTGTTTACAAAGGAGAATATGATGCGCCAACAACTATCCTTACATGGAAAATCACAATACGATGCATCCATTTCGCCAAACTATCGAAATTCTGCCTGTGGACCTACGACTGTCCATGTAATTTTAAATTATATAGATGCGTCAGCTCCTTCAATAAATGACCTTTATAAACTCCTTGGTGGTACAAAAATTGGATTATTTAAA
This sequence comes from Lysinibacillus sp. GW821-FHT14F06, assembly GCF_058803665.1. Lineage (NCBI taxonomy): Bacteria > Bacillati > Bacillota > Bacilli > Caryophanales > Bacillaceae > Lysinibacillus > Lysinibacillus sp. GW821-FHT14F06. Next base: position 17,218 of record NZ_JBXAPF010000016.1, on the reverse strand, counting down.
TGGCGCCTCATTCGTAATCTTCGTCGTCTCCGTCCTGCATGGGATATCCGTAATTGTTCATTAAAGGAGGCACTACAGGAAATTGATGCAGGTCGTCCCGTTGCCATACGCTTTGACCGCTATTTCAGCCTGAATTGGCGAGATAGAAAATCTGCTTTTGCTTATCACTGGGTACCTCTTATTGGCTATGAAATACGAAATGATGAGCTGTTGTTAATTTTCCACGATAATGGTGGTCCTAATCGTGAAAGTAAAATTCGGACAGTCTCATTTAAGGATAATGAAAAAGTATTGAGTTTTATAAAAATCACACCAATTTTTTGAGCTAGCGTGCCTGCTATGTTTAGACACGCTCTTAATTCCTCTCCTCAAAAATATTTTTTACAACTTGTGCAAAAATATCAGTTGTTCTATACGTCTCTTCCAGCGTATTTTCTACACTTCCTATATTTAATAAAATAGAATTATCATGAAGCTCTTGATTATAAGTATTTTGAGGAGTTACTCCTTTTTCTGCTACACCCATCGATAGTCCTGGATATAGTTCCTCCAGTTGCTTATGAAGCTGTGTTGCAAATTTTTTGTTCACGTCATAGTTTTCGCTTGTTTTTGATACGATAAATTGAATTCTTGCATAATTTTCCCCTTTAATTTCAATCGTTGAATCCTGTCTTTTCAGAGAATCTCGATGTATATCAAAAATCATCTGTATACTATTATGTTCAGCTAATGCTTGCTGTAAATTTTCCCTTGATACTTTATAAGAATCTGAAAATGGTAGGTCTTTTCGTTTTAAGATTTTAGCTATATCTGTTTCGTCATGAATTGCTTTTATCTGCAATTTTTTTAATGCTTTACTTAACTCTTTTCCAACCAATGTTACATTTTTAGTATGACTAAACATCTGATTAGATTTTTTTGTTTGAAGTTCTGGAATAAATGATTCTGTATTATGTGAATGATAAATATATACTACAGGCTCTTTTTCGTCTATTGCATTAGACGATGTTGCTCCATAATCATTGATTTCTACTGAAACCTCGCTATTTTCGCTATATAAAATTAACCACGAAAAAATAAATGCACAAACTAAAAAACCACTTGTCATAACAGAGAACCTTGTTATTATTCTTTTTTTACTCATACTTCGTGCTTGTTGTCTAAGTGTGTTTTCAGTCGAAGTAACAAATTTTTGGCTTGGATGCTGAGGGTACATATCTTTTAACATATCAAATATCTCTTTATCATTTTGCATTTGTCAAACCTCCCTCTATGTCAATATTCAGTTTTCTTTTCAACTCTTTTGAAGCTCTGTGATAATCAACTTTCACTTTAGCTTCACTACATTGTAGAATCTCGGAGGTTTCTTTAATAGAGCATTCAGAAATTCCTCGAAGAATCATTACCGCTCTGTAATTAGGTTTTAATTTTGCAATGGCCTCATGTATACATTGTTTTAATTCCGTTACTTCAAATACCTCATCTGGCTTCTTTTCATTTGAGGACAATTGATTAAAAAAACCATCTTTAAATAAAGAGACAAACCGTTTTTTCCTATAATGATCAACTGCAACATGTTTTGCGATTGAAAAAATCCATGTCTTTAAATTATACTTACCATTAAAATTTGTTAAGCTTTTTAACACCCGAATAAATACTTCTTGCGTTAAATCCTCCGCATCATTTTGATTTCCCGAAAAACAAACAAGAAATCTGTACACGTCTAAATAATACAAATTGTAAATTTCAACGATTCTTGATTCCAAGTTATTCGAATCAATCAACCTTTCCCCTCCTTTACTTATTCATTTATAATTCGTTTGAGATTCGTAAAAGGTTACAAAAATTTTCATTAAAAAAGCAGAGCATAATTCTATACTCTGCGCTTCATAACCATTATTAAATTAGTGTATACAATGAACGTGCCTGCTTGGCTATTAATGTAAAACCACGTTCCTCAATTTCTTTAAACAATTGCGGCTCATAGTTCGGTACCATGAGATGAGAGAGTTCTGCATCAATTGGAATATTCGTTTGAATAGTTGCAAGCTCGTGTGATAGCTTTAGCATGTCTACATTTTCTTGGATTTTCGTCCGTTGACCTGGCTTTAATTCATCTAATGATGTCAGTACATTTGCAATGGATCCATATGTTTGAATAAGTGTAAGTGCCTGCTTTGGTCCAATGCCTTTAACTCCTGGGTAGCCATCACTCGTATCCCCCATAAAGGCCTTAACCTGTGCAAATTGAATTGGCTCAATGCCATACTCCTCTTTAAAGCGCGTATCTGTATATACATCATACTCTGTATAGCCTTTTTTCGTAAAAGCAATTTCTGTTGATGGTCTTAAAAGCTGCAGTAAATCCTTATCTCCACTAATTACGGTAATATCAGCCTCATCCTGCCATTTCGTAATCATTGAGCCAATTAAATCGTCAGCCTCCATCCCCTTAACACCGAAATTTTGCCAGCCTATTTGCTGGGATAAATTTTTCGCCATATCGAATTGCGGTAGCATTTCATCTGGTGGTGAAGGTCGATTTGCCTTATAGCCATCAAATAATTCATTGCGAAATGTATGTGCACCCATATCCCAACAAACAGCAAGATGGGTCGGTCTCATGATAGATTGTGCGGTTAATACATGACGCACAAATCCTTGGGCACCATTAGTCGGCGTACCATCAGCAAGACGAATATAATGCCCCATTGCAGCTGAGGCAAAGAATGAGCGGAATAAAAGCGCCATGCCATCAACAATCAGTAATTTTGGTTTCGTTGTCATCATAAATAGTCCTCTCTATAACAATACAATGATTGTATTTATCCATCACTTAATTATTAACATTGTTCTATTATAGCAAACTATTATCAGTTACGTCCTAGTATAATTGTGTTTGGATTTTTCAAGCTCAATCAAAACTGAGACATCCTCTTGGAGCTTTATGTTGGCGTTTGCACCTCAGCTAGATAGCAAAAAATCTACTATAGAAATGTTAAGACCTCATTGTGTAAATATTACCAACAAACAGTTCATTATATCACTACCTAATCAAGGCTTTCGTTTTTGTTGTTAGACGATTACGGTGATCCAATTTAATACCTGTTAGCCATTGTAAAAATGCAGTTACACCCATCTTTACTGTTTCTGGACGTAGGTCCCCTTCTTTTGGATCTGCGTAAACAAAGTCAATATGGCGAACGCCTTCATTTTCACCAATGAGCTTTAAAATATCAAATAATTCATACGCTGTTAATCCCCCCGGTGTTGCTGCCGGGACATCTGGTGCGAACGTAATATCTAACGCATCTAAATCTACAGATACATAAATGCGATCTACCTGATACATTAGCTGACGTAGCATTTCACGGATTGTTAGCTGGATGCCATCACGACGCATTTGCTTTAACGTAATCATATGAATTCCTTGCTCTTTTGCATAGTGAATCATTTCAGGCGAATTAAAAAAGCCATGTAATCCTACATTGTAGATATGTCTCCCCTCTACAATACCTTCAGCTATCAGCTTCTGAATTGGAGAATCCATCGCTAAGCCAATTTCCTCTTGATTCCGAGCATCCAAATGTGTATCAATTTGAATAATGCCAATTCGTTCCTGTGGGAATGCATTCTTAATTCCTTTGAGCGAGCAACCGGTAATAGTATGATCTCCACCTAGAAGACAGGTAAAGCCTTTTGGATAAGCAGTACTTAAATTTTCTGCTGCTGCCTCGATAGCCGATTCAGAAAGCATCTTATCTGTCGCATAAATGGCTACATCCCCAACATCTACGACTGCCAAAGAACGTAAATCGACTTGCTCATCTAAATTATAGGATTGAAAGCTTGGCCATACCTTTCGAAATGCCGTTGGATATTGGGCTTTTTTCGAGGGTTCACTTGCATACGATAATAAGGCTCCATATAAGATAATATCTACGTCATTTGGATGCGGATTGTCCTTTTGCTTAATCCATTGATGCATAGCTGAACCTTTTTCCTGCTTCCATTGACATTCTGGTTGAATAAACATATTAACCGACCACCTTTACGCCATTTTTCCAAACTTTTTTCACGTGATTGACACCAAAAATATAATGTAACTTTTGGTGATTATGTACATCCCATAGCACTAAATCTGCTTGTTTTCCTATCTCAATGGAACCTGCATGATCTTCAATTTGAAGTGCACAAGCAGCATTATATGTCGCAGCACACAGGCTTTCCGCAGGTGTCATTTTCATCATAATGCATGCTAGATTCATTACAAGTGGCATTGAAATGGTTGGAGAAGATCCGGGATTGCAATCCGTAGAAATTGCTACAGGCACACCTGCGTCAATTAAATCTCTTGCACGAGCTGGCTTTTCGCCAAGATACAAGGCTGTTGTTGGTAATAAACATGCTATGACACCTGAATTTGCAAGCGCTTGAATCCCCTCATCCGATACTTTCAATAAATGCTCAGCCGAGATTGCTCCTACCTTTGCTGCTACAAATGCCCCCTGGTTTTCTGCAATTTCATCAGCATGGATTTTAGGAATAAGCCCCTTGTCCTTACCAGCCAATAAAATACGCTCTGATTGATCAGGGGTAAACACATCGACCTCACAAAAAACATCGATAAATTTAGCTAAACCTTCCTCAACAACAGCAGGAATCATTTCCTCGATAACAAGTTTGATATAGTGCTCTGGATTATCCCGATACTCCTCTGGCACAGCATGAGCACCCATAAAGGTTGGCACAATATCTATAGGATGTTTTTCATGCAATTTTCGCATCACGCGCAATTGCTTTAGCTCATTATCCAAATCAAGTCCATAGCCACTTTTACTTTCGAGTGTTGTTACACCATGCTGTAAAAATAAATCCAATCGCCTCGTTGTTTGATTGAAAATATGCTCTTCGGACAATGCACGTATTTTTCTAGTTGTAGCATGTATTCCGCCGCCAGCGTTCATAATATCCATATAACTCGCACCTTCTAAACGCATTTCAAATTCATGCTCTCGACTGCCGCCAAAAACAACATGTGTATGTGGATCAATCAAACCAGGCGTCACAATTTTCCCTGTAGCATCTACAATGTCCGCTTCCTCTGCTCGCGGTAAATACTTCAGAATCAATTCACGTGTTGTTCCCACATCATGAATAACGCCATCTTCAATCCATACACTGCCTCCTTCAATAATTCCTAACTCTTTCATCTCCTCACGTATACGTGGACCTTTTTTTTCACTAGCAAGTGTCACTAATTGCGAAATATTTTGAATCCAAATCGGCCTTTGCTGTCTTTCTGTCATTCTATTATCCCCCTACTAATACTTCGAGCTTTTCAATATTTTTTAGTATCATAAGTAATTACATTTTCGGCATACTCCTGTATTTTCCCTTTTATTTTTTTAAAATTGTCATCCTTGTTAGCTGAAACTCCCATTAGAAAAAAAAAAAACGCAAACTAGAGCATTTTCTAGTTTGCTATTTTTTCTGTTTAGATAAATGATGACAAAGCTCTGCCACCTCATACATGGCATAACTTTGAAAGTTATATTTTTGAGATAGCTCTTGATAATACTGTAAGATTTCTTCAAGCATGGCTAAGTTTTTACCTAATTTCTTACCAAAATTATGCGGGTGCCACCATAAGTGATAAAATGTCTTTGTTGTCGCAGCCTCATGCATTGCCTCTTTAATACGTTTCATTTTTAAGCCCTCTAAAAAACGTAAAGGGCTGCAATATGGTCTTAAAAATGCACTTGAGTGAATATTAATCAATGTATCCTTTTGCATTTCCTCTAATGTGACCAAATGATTTCCTGTTATATTCATATAACTATCTAGCCATTTTTTGATCCTTATTGATTGACCTACATTCTGAGGGCTATATAATGTATGATTTTCATTCCCACGATAGCATATCAAGCCCACTTCTCGACATGCTGCAAAATACGCTTTATTTACCTGATTACGTGGAAAGACAATCGATTTCATTGGTCCAGTAGACTCCTCACAAATCATTGCAGTAGCATGTAAATCTGAACGAAAATCGGCTTCAGTTTGACCTTTTTCTAAACAATAAAAATGAGAAAATGTAAGGCTTCCAATCTCCTGATGAGGTGTACTTTTAATTCTCTCAATTAAGGATTTACCAAAATGTAAAAGATCTTGTTCTTCATTTTCTCCAACCTTGGCAAGCTGCATATGAGCTGCATAGCGCATATTGTCATATTTCACTGGGATTCCCCGTAAATAATGAGCCATTTCCGCTTTTGACTCTGCAAATAATAATCCAACCGTAGCCCAAGTCGCATGAATGCCATATTGCTCAAATAACGCTAAAATTTTAGGTAATGCCAAACGTACACCATTAATATTTTTATTGTATCGCCCATATCTAAATGTATCATGGACACCCCAATTCAACTCAAAATCCAATGATATCACGAGACCTCCATGATTTAGTTCGATTGTTACTTCCTCCATTTTTGCACGCCCAGTAACAGTGCACTAATTTTGGAATGAGCAATGTAGCCAGAATATACATTGACTACCTGACCACCAAAGCTCAATTTAAATTCACTAACATTTTGGTCATCCGTCAGCTTGCCCATATCGTATAAAACAAATCCTTGCTCCTTTAGATGTAATAAATTGTGCCAAAGTAAGAAGCGATTGGCATAACGGATAGGACGTTTTAAATGATCGAGTATTGTTTGAGAATGACAAGTGGCAACATAATAGGACATTGCTTTTTTAGCATGTACAATATCAAGTCTATAGCATAAAGTTTGTCCACAAATGCTTCGAATCTCAGACAACCATAAAGCCCCCTGATTATTTAACAGCATAATGGCTTCCATTTGAGACTTATTAATGGATTCAAGTTTTTTTCTTTTGGCAAAATTATTATAAAACTGCTGGAAGGTACGTAAATTTTCTTCAGATGGCTCCTTATAAATAAAAACTTGATAGGCTTCTTTTTGAGCACGACGAAGTATTTTTCGGTTGTTTTCTGATAGTGCGAGATACAATGACAGTGCACTTTCTGTAAGATAAATATGAACTGTCTCACTTTTAACAAGCTTTCGGCTCGGTACAAGTGAATGTGTATAGCCAATTACCTTCATTGATTTTCGAACATTTGCTGGCTTTTCTACAAAATAAAAATGCTGCATTGCGATATTCCATCGCTTACTTTTAATGGACAGAATGAACATCGCCCCCACTCTCTGTGTTTTTTTCTACATGAGTTCGCTGAAAACGAGCACATTTGAAATGTTTCATTCGAGAAATAGGTTTATAGCCCAGCTTTATCAAGCGCTTCCGCTTACGCCATTGCCAAAAGTTTGCTGTTATCCAGAGTGTTTGTGAAGGTTGGATTTTTTGAAAAAAAGCTGTAATTATATCGATATTTTTATAAACATCATAGCTTAAAAAATATGTCTGCTTTGGCAAGGTCTCAATAATTTGCATTGTGTCTACATACAAATTGGACGTATGTAAGGCAAACGCAGGCTGAGTCGTTTTTGCAAAGGAATCTTTATATACAGTATATCCCTTATAAAATAGAGTAATGATTTCTTCCTGATTAAGCTGCATCGCCTCTTGTATGGACATTTTCTCAAACAAATCTCCTACAGGCCGTTGTGGCGGGACGCTCTCTGATGGGGATAATTCATATACATTCACTTGCCTAAAACGTATAAACTTTTCTACGAATAGTTGCCCATATTCTAGCCAATCTTTGACTTTTCCATACTTTACTAAGTAACGTAATTGCTCCCCTGTATTGCGCCTCCATTTAACAAAGCGCTGATTCTGTGTTACATATTCCTTTAGTCGTGCTTTCAATATATACATATTTGCCAAAATCTTTGCTCGCCTCGTCCCGCTGCTGACAAGCATTTGTCTTGTAAAATCAATGTTTGAGCGCCAGTCAAATTTATAAGGTTCATAGCCTATCCCCATGTCAAACAGGTGGTAGTTTTCCGAAAAGGCAAATTTAATATTCTCCTGATTTGCTATTCGATCGGCTCCAAATATTTGAAAAATAGGCTCATAGGCAAGGGCATACGTGACATATCGCCCTCGACAGCAAAATCCATAGGTAAAGGCAATCCATTGATTTTCAAAAACTAGTGCATCTACCTTCACTTGCAGTGCTTCCCCTTTAAGAAGTGTTAGACGTTCAAGAAAATCTCGCTTCTTTCCTTTTCTATAAGCACTCGTATTTAGCCTTTTAGTCCACCGTTCTTCCAATAATTTAAACATTTCCCAAAGCTCGTCCTGAGAGGGGGTCTTCCTTATTAAAGAGCCTACATTTCGTAGCATTCTTTCACGATGATTCATATCGTGCTTTTTACTACACTGATGAAAATGGGTATGGAAGTCTATATCGTGAAAGTCTATATAAGGAGTTACTACTCGAAAAATATTTGGAGGTAGTTGCCTTTCTACAAAATATTCCTCTAATATCTTTGTAGACGCCTTGCTTTCTAGTAACCCATGAAATGAAAATAATAGATGCTTATGCTTTTTTATAAGCTGATCAAAGACAAAGGTCGTTGCAGATAGCATGGACTTCTTTAGTGCTACAAGCCCAGAGTAATTTGAGCTTTCTTCCCCTGCAAAAGCATAGATTCGTATTCCCCAACGAAGACGAATCGTAAATGGAAAAAAGGCAATAATTTGACCATTATTTTCAACTGCATAAAGCTCCACACGTTCACTTCGTCCCATAGTTTGCCACCAATTATAAAACCAGGAAAACTCAATAAATGGATTATCATTACCTTCCCTAGCTAAAATGTCATCCCACATATTTTTGTACCACATAAGCTCATCATCAGTTCTAATGCGAATTAATTGCACATCAATCACCTTTCTTAACAAACTTAGAAACAGCCTATTCATTAGAAAAATCAATTGCATTTTTAGCACTTAACTCTATATATTCATAGAGATGATTTCTAGAACTTTTTTGGTCAGGTAATATAAAAAAGGAGAGGCTGTTGAGAAAGTTAAACCTCTCGATAGCCCCACCCTTTTATCGTAAATATTCAAACTGCTATTATTTGATGTTCGAATCGAAATATCAACATTTTCGTCTCGAATTTCTAAGCCTGTAAAATCTGTACATGGCATTCAATTTGAACATTCCCCTTTAATGCCTTGCTAATCATACACGTCTGTTCTGCTTTTTCGGCTAAGCGGTAAATTCTTTTTAGTTCACGTTCAGAGAGATTTTTTACTTTAATACTTGGCTTATGGACAATTTTTTCATAGGTAAAAATACCATTGGTAACATCAACAAAGCCCTCAGCCTGCATAGATAGATTTAACACCTCTATCGTTGAATTTTCTAGTAAAGTAGCCAGTGTAATTAAATAACACGTAGCTGCTGCACCTAGTAGCATTTCATCAGGATTTGTACCAATTCCTGGTCCATTCATTTCCCGAGGAATAGAAATGTTCGTGTGCAAATTAGCTGCAGCAATTTCCCCTTGTCCATTTCTACCCTCTGACCATTTTAACTGCATATGAAATACATGTTGAATCCTAAAAACCTCCTTTTAATGATGCCTGTTCAAATAACTTCTTTGCAGTTTAGCTTAGCAGATTTTCATATCAATGTGGTCACCTACTTTAACGCAATTATAATGAGTTACCTGCGTGATTATCCTTTTATCGGAGCAGTTTTCTTGGCTCCCTGAGCGTTTTTTCCACTCAGCTGAGCTATTTTCTCAGATACCCGAGCGCTTTTTCCACTCAGCTGAGCAGTTTTCACAGCCATCCGAGCGCTTTTTCCACTTAGCCGAGCAGTTTTAATGGCTATCTGAGCAACTCCCCCTCCCAAAGCAATTGCTACTCGGCGCCTTTTCTATCTGACTTAATTGCAATAAAAAAATGCCCGCACTCTTTGCATAAGCAAGAGTCGAGCATTTTTTTATTCTGTGGCAGCAACGTTCTTTTCTGTATCAGCATGGCGGTTTTTTTTCGTTGCTGTTTGGTATTCTGCTAAACGAGCAGTTGTGCGCCAATAGTGATAAACTAAACGATCAATCCATAGAAGCGCTTCCACTTTTGTTACAGCTGTCTCTAACTCTACGACATTTTCAACAGAATGCTCGAAATAGGCATTTCGTTTATCGCGTCGCACAGCAGCCATTTCTGATGACGTTTCCATTAATAGAACGGAAATCTCAGGCAAGCGTTCATCTTCATCGATTATCAATAAAACTTCCTCAAGTACCTCTAACCATTTTTGCGTTAATGTGGATTGCAGCTGAAAGGCGCTTGGATTTTGCTCTCGTAATGCCTTTGTCAAACGAAGCAAGTGATCAAGTGCATGTAACAAGGAAATATGTTTATGACGATCCTTCGTGGCCGTTGATTGGATAGCATCCATAAATAAGCGTGTTTTTTCAATAGCATCATCAATCAGATTTAATTTACTTTCAGCTTCTGTTGTCATCTTTTTACTTCGAATAAGAGATACGATTACTGTTGTTAATTCCTTCGTGATGTCCTGTAGAGTATTAAAGGAAACCTCCACAGCTACCCCAGGAATTTTTGCCACACTATCATCGAGATTTCGTGTTAAATGATTCCCCTTCTCTGGTATCATTTTTTCAATAGCCCTCGCAAACGGTCGGACAAACGGCACGAAAATAATGGCACCAATGACACTAAATAAAGTGTGGAAAACAGCAATACCTAATGTTTCATCAAAGCTGCCATTAATGAATGTCGTCACATTTTTCGTTAACGCAAACATCAATGTTGCACCAATCGTAACAATAATGGCTGTGGCAACGTTAAACAGAACATGCGTCATCGCTGTACGTTTTGCAGCAGTCGACGCCCCAATCGCAGCAAAAAGGGCTGTTGCAGTAGTTCCTATATTTTGACCAATTACTAAATAGGCTGCCTGTTCAAAATCAATAGCTCCTGCATATAAAGCGGTTAAAGTGGCTGCAATTGCTGCACTTGATGCCTGCATAATCACTGTCATGACTAGACCAAGTACAATTAAAATAAGCTGACCACCTATAGAATCCGCCTGAAATGAATCAAATGGAATTTTATCCTGAACGGATGCCATTCCTCCCTGTAATACATCAATGCCTAAAAATAGTAAGCCAAAGCCTGTCAAAAGTCCGCCTATCGCTTTAAAATCACGTGGAGCTAATAATTGCACAAAGACACCAAGTGCAATAAAAGGTAAGGACATTGTCTGCATATTAATTTTGAAGCCAATAAGTGAAATAATCCATCCTGTGCTTGTGCTACCTATATTTGCTCCAATAATAACACCAATTGACTGTATAAAGGTGAGCAGCCCAGCACTTACAAAACCAATTGTAATCAGAGTTGTTGCAGTAGAGGATTGCACAATCATTGTCATCAATGTACCTGAAAGAACTGAACTAATTGTTCCACCTGTAAATCGATTCAACCATTTTTTTAGAGCATCCCCAGCAAGCTCCTTTAAACCGTTAGTAAGCATGGTCATCCCAAGTAAAAATAAACCAATGCCTCCTAATACATTTATCAAACTTCTAACACTCCCTACAAAATATAATAAATATTTTTTGTTCATCATATGTAGCTGATGAACCTATATAATCAAACATTACTTAATATTACCATTATTAAAATTAAGAGGGTAGCTAACATTTCTGTTCTGATGCAGTTTTTTTCATAGAAGCTCTATCGTCTCACTGTCGAATTATGAAAACATTGACATTAAATTTATGGTAGAATAGAAAAAATGATTTTTTAGGAGATATAATGATGATATTAACGAAGCAGCAAGCACTACAAGCACTAAATAAAAACAAATTTATCGGTTTTACTATTACAACAGGAAATATTATTATAAAAAAAATTAATAAAACCGATTACAATATATTCGTTTTTGAGGAAGAGAAAGAAAAACCTATGCACTATGTAGGCTCTATTATGAACGTGATGGCGACAATGAGTGACAAAGCTTCCCAAAAGGATTTTATTATTGTGGAGCAGCTCCCAGCACAACAAGAAGAAAAGGAAGAAACAATTGATGAAAATAAAGCTGATTGCGATGAAGTCAGTCGTACGATTTCTGGATATGATGGCCTATATGAAATAACACAGAGTGGTCGAATTATTTCTGTACGTGAAAATCGCCCATTAACTCGATGCAATGATGAGTATGGCTTCCATATTGTTCGCCTAACTAAGGAAGGGACTGCAGCTAGTCATAATGTCTTTGAACTATGGCAGCAAGCATTTCCTGAGCTTGAACAAACTGCGTTTAAGGGTGCCTTAAAAGCAAAATATGGCACAGGCTGTAAATTAATAGATAAACCAGGTATTCACTTTTAATGCAAATATCCTCAGTGCTATTTCACTGAGGATATACTTTTTATACAATAGAAAGCTCAATTACCTTTCCAACATTTTTATGGTTTAAGAATCACCTTTATGCATTCATCCTCACAATCATTGAAAAATTGATAAGCCTTACTTGCTTCTTCAGCAGTAGCTAAAGTGTAATACTCTCCCTCGAATCCTGCCCCTTTATAGAAATGCAAATTTAAGCCAAATAAAGCCATAGATGTAATGCTTACTAAAATCTCATCTTTCTTTTTTAATTCGAGACCTTTTACATTTTTCACTTGTAAATCTTTTACACCTCGATAGGATTCCTGCCCTCATGGTATGTACTCAATACATTTTCATCTAAGAACAAGTTGTAGTATTCAATTATTGTAAATTGGTATCTTTTCCTTTTAAACCTATGATTATCATATTCATTTCTACTTAGCATATATTTTGTAATACGCTTAAAGTTTGGGATGAGGTGGAGAATTTTGCAGTTGAGTGCAATGGTGCTTGGTGGTTTTCTTTTTTTCAGTATTAGCATAGGAGGAGCGATTGCTTGGGTGTTCTCGAAGCTTTTTCAGCATACATCCCAAGGCTTATCATTATTATGTGGTGGATTTCTAGTTGGCTTACTAGCACTTGATATCGTTCCTTCTTCATTTCACCTATATCAAACATTTGGTTTAATCCTGGGCATTTTTATTGGTTATTTTATTTTCCAAATATTAGATACTATCTTTCATACTTCCCACTCTCAAAACCCTTCAGTCACCCTGCTAGCAATTGCTATGATTATTCACACCATTCCCATTAGTCTTACTCTGGGAAATTTACTAGGAAATGCGGCATTAAGTATTTCAATTACAGCATCTATTATTCTTCATCACCTACCAGAAGGCTTTGCACTTTCAACAGCTCTTTTATCCCAGGGAGAGCGACTATGGAGACTTTTTCTTTATTTCATCGTATTCTCTATTTTCTTTAGTATTTCCATATGGATTGGTCAATACTGGGATTTATCTGAAAAGGCACAGGGGGTATTAATGGGGATTTCCATTGGCTTAATTGCCACTACTAGTATATCTGAATTTATTTTGCATCATATTCGTTCTGTCACACTAAAGTCCTTGATCATCTATGTTGGTCTAGGTTATTTATTAAGCTATGTATTTCATACTTTAGTTGAATAAAAAGCAATCCACTGATAAAATGTGGATTGCTTCTTTTTATTCAAAACTATTCTTCTTCACCTGCTAGCAATAATGTCAGCGATAAAATTTTTGAGAACTGTGCACGTGTAAGATTGCCCTTTGGATTAAATTTACCATTTGACCCATCGATTATGTGTAATTGCTGTAAAATACCGATTGCTTCCACAGCTTCCTTACGCATTTGATTCTTATCTGTGAAGGTGTTATTCTTGCTCACTTTGGTTAAATCAAATTCTATTGCTTCTAGGTAGCTAGCTGTTACATAGGCCATTTCCTCACGTGTAACAGGTTTATTTGGCTCAAATTTAGTTCCATCAAAAATATCAATTAAGCCATACTCCTCTAAAATCGCAACTTCCTTTGCACCCCAGAAGCCATTCAAATCACTATATGTAGCTGGACTCTCATAATCCTCATTAACATCAAATCCTGCGGCATTGAAAATCATTGATGCTAATTGTCCACGTGTTACCTGTCCATTTGGATTAAAGGTTGTAGCAGAAGTCCCTTTAATAATATCTGCTTGATAAAGTAATTGGATATAACTCTCAGCCCAATGTCCGATTGTATCTGTGAAATAGCCACCTGGTTTTAATTCAACATCTGCACGACTAAATACCATCATCATATTATTTAAGCCTTGTGTGTCCAATGCTTCCCATTTCCCAGCTGCAAACACTTCCGCTTTGAAGCTATTACCAGATTGAGTAATTCGCATTTGTATAGTGTCACCAAATAATTTTTTAAATCCTTCGATCTCTGTCTTAAATGCCTGTTCTCCTTCTGGATATAAGTTTGTTCCATCTGTATAGGATTGCATGATAGCTGCTAACGAAATCTTCACCGTAATACTATTTGGTGTTGATACTAAAGTTAGCTCATCGCCTAAACCCACCTTCGAAAGCAAAAACAGCTTGTAAACATCTTGATAGGACATGGATTGCAGTTGGTTAGTTGCGGCTACTACTTGTTTAGGATGAATAATGCTACTAACATCACTATTATCTTGCGCATGTACCTGTAAGCCAAAACCTCCTGTAAAGCATGCAATACTAAGAGCCCCAGCTAATATTGTTTTTTTCATTCCACTTTCTCCTCTCCATTCATAGAGTCAGTGTACTAAAACAGTAGTTAGTAAATCTATAAAATAATGTAAATAATTCAAAATTCTAAAATAGTCCTATATTTTAGAATGGCGTGAATGTAAAAAGATAGTTTATTATAGTAATTTTTGGCTTGTCTATATATGTAATGTATCTAGATTATAATTTCAAATATAGGATTATTTTGCTATTATAATTGTATCATTAACTGCATATTGGAATGACTACATCTATTAAATGAAAGGAAGTTTATTACTTGATCAATATATTAACAGGAATATTTCTACTAAGTGGTTTAATAGCTGCGATTTTTCTGCTTCTTGCCATTTTCAATTTCATAAAGCTAGATAAAATCAAAGCTGTAAAAATGTTGAAATTTACAGGCATCTCAATTGTCATTTTTATTTTGTCTTTTATTGCAGTAGGAGAACTTGGAACTACTAGAAAAGAGAAGCAAGATGAAAAACCTGTAGCAAAGATTGAAACGTTAGGAGATGTAACTTGGCAAGATAAAGTGAAAGAGATTGCTGCACTTAACAATACACCTACCGAAAAATTCGATACTATTGTAGCCTATGCTAAAAAATATCCTTCGACAAAGGCTGAAATTAAAGAATTTGAGAATGACATTATAGCTGAGTATAAAAACAAAAAATATTTAGCGGATATTAAAGATGAGACCTATTTATTAAGCAATATTTTTAAGGCATATGTTATTAATAGACACTATGGGGATGAAGAAACACCTATTAATGATTTTGTCTATGGATTTTATCAAAATTCTAATAATGTTTTGAGTGGAATCGAATCAAACAATAGCAATACAATTAAATATAATGAACGCCAAATGGATAAAGCACTAGCAGCCATTGAAAGCCCATAAAATGTCACTTTTTTTGTGACATTTTTTTATGTTGAAAACACATACTTGAAAAAGAGATTTTCAAGTTAAAAGGCAAATTCTTTATATCATTATAATAACTGAGTCTTTCATTTGATTTTTTCATATCGGAAGAAGTAGTATGGAGTTGTAACAAGAGAGGCAGTACATATCCAAACTATTATATTAATGTAATAATATCAGAGGAGGAATTCATGATGAATTATCAAAATATTACAGTTGCAGGTAGCGGAGTTTTAGGTAGTCAGATTGCCTATCAAACAGCTTTCAAAGGGTTTAATGTAACGGTTTACGATATTAATGATGAAGCTTTGAAAAATGCACAAGATCGTATCACAAAATTAAAACCATTTTATCAGCAAGATTTAGGAGCCTCCCAGGAAGAAGTAGATGCGGCATACGCTCGCCTAACATTTAAAAGTGATCTTGCGGAAGCTGTTGCAAATGCTGATCTTGTCATCGAAGCAATCCCTGAAGTGGTCAAAATTAAAATTGATTTTTACACTACTCTTGGCAAAGTAGCCCCTGCGAAAACTATTTTCGCTACAAACTCTTCTACATTATTGCCAAGCCAATTTGCTGAAGCAACTGGCCGCCCAGAAAAGTTTTTAGCACTTCATTTCGCAAACACAATCTGGAAAAATAACACGGCTGAAGTTATGAAACACCCAGGTACAGATATGAAGATATTCGATGAAGTAGTAGAGTTTGCGCGTGCAATCGGTATGGTGCCACTACCATTATATAAAGAGCAGCCAGGCTATATTTTAAATTCATTACTCGTACCATTTTTAGATGCAGCTGAATCGCTGTTAGTCAAAGAGGTAGCAGACCCAGAAACAATCGATAAAACGTGGATGATTGGTACAGGTGCTCCACTCGGTCCATTTGCTATCCTAGACATTGTTGGTATTAACACTGCTTATAACATTGTGGAAGCGAAAGCAGCAGCGTCAGGCGATGAAAATATGAAAAAACTCGCGAACCTGTTAAAAACAGAGTATATCGACAAAGGCAAACTCGGCCGCGCAACAGGCGAAGGCTTCTATAACTATCCAAACCCAAGCTTCGCAAAACCTGATTTCTTAAAAGGCTAATTATCAAACGATGCACATAGCTAGTAACGCTGTGCATCGTTTTTTTATTGGGATAGAGTTGTTCAAAACGACTTCGATTTAGAAATGATTTGAGCCTGCAAATAAAATGATTGGCTCAGGGGCGAATTGATTGGATTTCACCCTAAAGTGATCAAGTTTGCTACTTTTTTGATCCACTTGTAGCTTTAATTGATCAGGTCTGTCTCTTTTTTGATCACCTTGCACACAAATTGCTCAGGTCAGACAATAAATTGATCAGCTTGCATCACAAACTGCTCTGGTCAGCCCATTAATTGATCACCTTATAGAACAAACTGCTCAGGTCGACTCATTAATTGATCGCCTTCCAACCCAAACCGCTCGGGTTACACATTAAATTGATCGCCTTCCAATCCAAACTGCTCGGGTTACACATTAAATTGATCGGCTTCCAACCCAAACCGCTCGGGTTACCCATTAAATTGATCGCCTTCCAACCCAAACTGCTCGGGTTACACATTAAATTGATCACCTTCTAACCCAAACCGCTCG
>NZ_JBXAPF010000015.1:28592-109689 GCF_058803665.1 Lysinibacillus sp. GW821-FHT14F06 | reverse complement strand
TGGGGTATAGCCAAGCGGTAAGGCAACGGATTTTGATTCCGTCATGCCTAGGTTCGAATCCTAGTACCCCAGCCATTTTTCTTTTTATGAGCCATTAGCTCAGTTGGTAGAGCATCTGACTTTTAATCAGAGGGTCGAAGGTTCGAGTCCTTCATGGCTCACTTTTCTTAGTATAAAATATTTAAAAAGTGTTACATTAACTACAGATACTAATCTCTTACTGAAAACAGTAGGAGATTTTTTTATGTTTATGAATGTTGCATAAATATGCAGGAACATGTTAGGTTGAGCCAAGGTAGATATAGGATTTACAATAGTCTTACAACTAGAAAGGGGTATGAAAAGATGAATAAACTTAATATTTCTATTATTGGAGTTCCAACTGATTATGGGCAAGCACGTAGAGGCGTAGACATGGGGCCAAGTGCGATCCGTTACGCAGGAGTTGTGGAACGCTTAGAGGCGATTGGTCATAAGGTACAGGATCTAGGGGATATCCGTGTTAGTCAAACACTTAAAAATGCTATTGTAGATGAGAAACTACTCAATTTAGAGGAAGTAATTGATGTTAGTACAGCTTTAGCAAATAATGTACACGAAGTATTAGAGCAGAAAAAGTTCCCGCTAGTATTTGGTGGAGATCACAGTATTGCTATTGGGACACTAGCTGGGCTTGGAGAGCATTACAAAAACCTAGGTGTTATTTGGTATGATGCACATGCTGATTTAAATACACCTGAGACAACACCTTCTGGCAATATACATGGTATGCCTTTGGCTGTAAGCATCGGACTTGGTCATGATCGCTTAGTCAGAATTCGTGACTTTGCGCCAAAAATTAAACCTGAGAATGTTATCATTATTGGAGCACGATCTGTAGACCCAGGTGAACGTGAACTTATTCGTCAACAAGGCATTAAGGTATATACAATGCATGAAATTGATCGTCTTGGTATGACGCGTGTAATGGAAGATGCTCTTAGCTATTTAAAAGAACGAAATGTTGATGGCTTGCACTTATCACTTGATTTAGATGGTCTGGATCCACTTTATACGCCAGGAGTAGGGACACCTGTTCCAGGGGGAATTACGTATCGTGAAAGTCATTTAGCTATGGAAATGTTACAAGAATCGGGTATGTTGACATCTGCTGAATTTGTTGAAGTAAATCCGATTTTAGATGAAAAAAATACAACGGCTAATGTTGCTGTTGCATTAATGGGTTCTTTATTCGGAGAAACACTAGTTTAAAGAAAATTAACAAATAATTGCCTTTCACCGCAATGAACAAAATCTTTTGCTATAATTAAAAATAAATTGAAACTTTTCTTATCAGAACCTCGTATAGTATAAGACAGTTGTAAAGGTGGAGAAGTCAATACAATGGATGCGTTAGTAAATAAGAGAATAAAACAAGTGCTTAAAGGCGATCAAAACGCATTTGCCGATATTGTGAGTCTCTATCAGCACAAACTGTACCAAGTATGCTATAGGATGTTAGGAAATAAACAAGAATCTGAGGATATTGCTCAAGAAGCATTTGTTCGTGCCTACATGAATTTGCATACTTTTGATCAGAAACGGAAATTTTCGACGTGGCTTTATCGCATAGCGACTAACCTCTGCATAGATCGTATTCGGAAAAAAAAGCCAGATTATTATTTAGATGCTGAAGTAGCTGGTACAGAAGGGCTTGATATGTATTCACAAATCGCAGCAGATGACCAGCTACCAGAGGAACAAATAGAGCAAATGGAGCTACAGGATCGCATTCAATATGAAATTGGACGTTTGCCAGATAAATATCGTTCAGTTATAGTATTGAAATATATTGAAGAGTTATCGTTGCAAGAAATTAGCGAGATTTTAGATATGCCTCTTGGAACGGTGAAAACGAGAATTCACCGCGGACGTGAAGCATTACGTAAGCAATTAAACAATCTGTAGGAGGGGGAGCGTCATGAATACTTGTCCAGAGCATATTATAGACTATATGCATGATTATTTAGACGGTGACATTAGTCGTGAGCATGAGCAAGAGTTAAAACAACATTTGCATTCATGTAGTGATTGTAAACAATTGATGCAAGAATTGAGTGAAACAATCGCCTTTGTGAAGAGTGCTTCCCATATTACAGCACCTCCGCATTTTGAAGAATCTGTGATGGCTCGTTTACCGAAACCCAAAAGTCGTGTAGGCATGCAAAAATGGATTCGCCGGCATCCATTATTTGTGGCAGCAGCAGTGTTTTGCTTATTCATGAGTGCAACTTTAATTGGTAATTTCATGGATGATCAACATTTCTCAGTAACAAAACAGCCAAACTTAGTTGTTGATGGTCAGACAGTCATAGTACCTGAGGGAGAAGTGGTGAAAGGCGATATTGTTGTTAAAAATGGTGATTTAATTGTTGAGGGTGAAGTTGATGGCAATGTCACTGTTATTAACGGGCAGTATATGGCTTCTTCGGCAGTTGTGTCAGGTAAAATTGAGGAAATTGACGAAGCATTCGAATGGTTATGGTATACAATCAAAAATTCAGTAAAAACCGCTTTGACATTCGAGGAGAAAGAAGAAACTAAATAACACTCTATACGTCCTAAAAGATAGTGCACGTGAGAGGCTGAAAGGTCTACTCTTATGAGTAGACTTTTCATTTGAAAAAAGTTACATTTGATAAGAATGTGCTATACTTAAATGTGTATGGATTCGCAATGAAAAGTGGGGGATGCCACGTGCAAATTATCGAACATTTTGCTGATTTAACACCTGTGAATATTGTTATTAACTTCTTAGATGTACTGCTTGTTTGGTACGTTGTTTATAAAATTTTAACCCTCATTAAAGGTACGAAGGCTGTCCAATTATTAAAAGGGATTTTCGTAATAATTATTGCACGCATCATTACGGACTTTTTAGGGTTAGAAACGTTAGGCTGGATGCTCAATCAAGTCATCGAGTTTGGTTTCTTAGCGATCATTATTATTTTCCAACCTGAAATCAGACGAGGTCTTGAACAAATTGGTCGAGGGAAGTTATTCCAACGCTCTACTAGCCAGGTTGAGGAAGAGCAAACACGGCTTATCGAAGCCATGAAGAAATCTGTTAGTTATATGGCTAAACGTCGTATAGGGGCGTTAATTTCTATTGAAAAGGAAACGGGTTTAAATGAATATATTGAGACCGGCATAGGTCTTAATGCTGAAATCTCTTCTGAATTACTTATTAACATTTTCATACCTAATACACCACTTCATGATGGAGCCGTTATTATGCAGAAGGATAAAGTAACTGCAGCAGCTTGTTACTTACCACTCTCTGAAAGTCCGTTTATTTCAAAGGAACTTGGGACACGCCACCGTGCTGCACTTGGCTTAAGTGAAGTGACAGATGCGATAACGATTGTTGTATCAGAAGAAACTGGTGCTATTAGTATTACACTAAATGGCAACCTACACCGAAATCTTTCTCTAGAGGAATTCGAAACACTGTTACGTAACATGTGGTTTGGAACAGCACAAGAATCAAATGCAGCCTCTAAGTTGACTTGGAGGGGGAAAAAGAATGGATAAAATGATGGATAGCCCATGGGTGTTACGAATCATCGCACTATTTCTTGCCTGTTTGCTATTTTTTTCTGTTCGTACGGAGCTAACCTCTTCAAATAAAACAACCTCCAATGAGCAAACAGATGTCATTCGCGATGTGCCTGTTGACGTTTTTTATGACAATGAGAATCTTATTGTAACAGGACTGCCGAAAACTGTGGATGTGACAATAAAAGGTCCAATGCAACTTGTTTTACAGGCAAAGGCAGCAAAAGATTTCTCAGTATTTGTGGATTTAAGTAATTTGCTAATAGGAAAGCATAATGTTAGGCTACAGTATGAAAATATTTCCAATAAATTACAAGTTACTTTAGACCCAGCAATGGTAAATGTAAATATTGAAGAAAAGGTCACGCAGGAATTTAGAGTTGACCCTGAGATGAACAATCGTTTAATTGAAGAAGGCTATATATTAAAAGGGATGACTGCAAAGCCCGCAACAGTATATGTAACCGGTGCTAAAAGTGCAATTGAAAGCATCAGTTATGTCAAAGCTACTGTAACAGGCGAGCAAGGATTAAAGGAACCATTTTCCCAGGTAGCAGCTGTTAAAGTATTAGATCGTGATTTAAATAAATTAGACGTGACGATAGAACCAGAGACTGTAAAAGTAAAAGTTGATATAGCGGAGTATAGTAAGGAACTACCTGTTGTTATGAAGGAGATTGGACAAACGCCAGATGAAGTGACCATTAATGAATTAGCTCTTAATCCAAAAATGGTGAAGGTGTATGGTAGAAAATCCATTATAGATGGTTTAACAGAAATTCCAGTGGAAGTGGATTTGTCAAAAATTACAGAATCTAAGACGTATGAATATGATGTAAAATTACCAGAGGGCGTGACAAAAATATCTGACTCAAAAATTAAAATAAAGGCAGATATTACAAAGGTTGAGCAGGAGAAAACAACACCGACAACGTCTACTCCTCCGCCTCCTACAGAGGAATCAAATACCACTTCTTCTGATGAAAATACTCCTACTGAGAAAACAGAAGATATTGATTCTTAAACAATAACTGACTATAATTTTATTTTGATTCAGTAGAGATTCATTCTCTATCAGTAGAGTATTCTTTCTCGAGTATGAAAAAGCACGAACGTTAATAGATACTCAAGCTAAATCGAAATACTCTATGTTTATTATTTGAAATTGAGTGATTTGCCTATTTCAGATACTATGCATAGAAATGTAATTAATAGTTACCAGTGAATGAACAAAAATTGACTTTTCCAAAAGTAAGCAGATGGGTGATCTTTTTGTCAGCATAGATGAGCTGATCACTGGCATGCATTGAAGGAGAGAATAATCAAAATGGGTAAATATTTTGGAACAGATGGCGTCCGTGGTGTCGCGAATAGTGAGTTAACACCTGAATTTGCATTTAAACTTGGCCGAGTAGGGGGCTATATTTTAACAAAGGATGCAACAGATCGTCCCAAGGTTTTAATTGGTCGTGACACACGTATCTCAGGTGAAATGCTAGAAGGAGCACTTGTGGCTGGCCTTTTATCAATCGGTGTAGAGGTGATGCGTCTTGGAGTTATTTCAACTCCAGGTGTGGCTTACCTAACTAGAATTCTGAGTGCAAACGCAGGCGTCATGATTTCAGCTTCACATAACCCAGTTGCAGATAATGGCATTAAATTTTTCGGTCCGGATGGTTTTAAGCTGACAGATGCACAAGAAAATGAAATCGAAGCATTACTTGATGCACTAGAAGATACATTGCCACGTCCAATAGGGGCAGATTTAGGCTCTGTAAGTGACTACTTTGAGGGTGGACAAAAATATATTCAATACTTAAAACAAACAGTAGATGAAGAGTTTGATGGCATCCATGTAGCACTAGACTGTGCACATGGTGCTACATCTTCCTTAGCTACACATTTATTTGCGGATTTGGAAGCGGATATTTCAACAATGGGTGCTTCACCAACGGGTCTAAATATTAATGATGGTGTAGGATCTACACATCCAGAAGGACTAGCTAAATTTGTCACTGAAAAAGATGCAGATGTTGGTCTAGCATTCGATGGTGATGGTGATCGTTTAATTGCTGTAGATGAAAACGGAAAAATTGTTGATGGTGACCAAATTATGTTTATCATTGGTAAGCATTTAAATGCAGTGGGACGCTTGAAAAAACAAACAATCGTATCAACAGTAATGAGTAATATGGGCTTCTACAAAGCTGTAGAAAGCAATGGTATGAAAAGTGTTCAAACAGCAGTTGGTGATCGATATGTTGTAGAAGAAATGCGCGCCCATGAATATAACTTAGGCGGCGAGCAATCAGGTCATATTGTTTTCCTTGACTATAATACAACGGGTGACGGCTTACTAACAGGTATTCAGCTAGTAAATATTATGAAAGCAACTGGGAAAAAACTTTCTGAGTTAGCATCCGAAATGAAGATTTACCCACAGCGTTTAGTAAATGTACGTGTAACTGATAAGCATGCTGTTACAGAGAATTCTAAGGTTGCAGCAGCTATTGCTGAGGTTGAAGCGGATATGGCAGGCAACGGCCGTGTGTTAGTCCGTCCTTCTGGTACAGAGCCACTTGTACGGGTAATGGTGGAAGCTGCAACAGAGATAGACTGTACACGTTATGTAGAGCGCATTGCTGATGTCGTCCGCGCTGAAATGGGTCTAAGTGAATAAGAAATAGTCAAACTCGATTTCCTTTAATAGGAGATTGAGTTTTTTCTATGATGAATAGGCGTAATGATATAGAATGTTTGAAAGGAATGGGATTGGGAATAGTAGTACATAGTCACAATAACAAGGAGTGTTTGATTAATATGGCTAAAATTGCTACTGTCATTACTGATATGTTCGAAGATATAGAATATACAAGTCCTAAAGCAGCGTTAGAAGCGGCAGGTCATGAACTAGTAACGATTGAAATGAGGTCTGGAAAAGAAGTACAGGGAAAGCATGGTAAGAAAGTACAGATTGATAAGGGAATTGATGAGGTGAAGGCCACTGAATATGATGCACTGTTTATCCCTGGTGGATTTTCTCCAGATATATTACGCGCAGACGATCGTGTGGTTGCCTTTGTAAAGGACTTTATGGAAAATATGAAACCGACCTTTGCTATTTGTCATGGACCTCAGTTACTCATTACGGCTAAGACTTTAAATGGCCGAGATGCCACTGGCTATAAATCGATTCGTGTAGACTTAGAAAATGCAGGTGCCAAATTCCATGATGAAGAGGTATTTGTGTGCCAAAAGCAATTAGTCACAAGCCGTACACCAGATGACTTGCCAGCATTTAACCGAGAAATTGTGAAATTACTTGAAAATAAAGGACGATAAAAAGAGATGGAAGATCAAATTAAGGAGATATGAATAATGCCTTAACTTGATCTTCCCTTTTAAAAAACTAGTCCTATACCGACACTAATACTCCACCCGCGCTAATTAAAATTTCAATCCATCCTCTAAGATATGTCTTGTATCTACCACCTGATAGAAACCCTACTAAACCGCCAATGCATAAGTCAAAAATCCACCATAGAATATGCTAATTGACATAATCTGAACAGTCACGAGTTTCGTAATATTACTAGAACCAAACAGTTTGCTCTAAGTCACAGGCAAATTATTGAGTACGCGGATATTCTTTAATATTTGTCTCATTATTGTCAATAAAAAAGGGTGAATGTAGGTATATTTTATAACGATAATTTGACGGATAGCATATGATTGAGTATGATGGAGAAGTTGAAGATAAGGTCCGACCTTATCCTTTAACGAGCGCAGAAGGAGGAAAGAGAGCGTAAAATCGGAAAACAATTATAGCGCCTGAGCTGAGGAAATTGGACGAAGAAATCTTCAGCAGACGAGGTGGAGGTTTATCGAAAATTCGGCGGATGCCTCCCAATCGACATACCCGATTGTCATTTTTCATTTTGAAAGCATTCGAGTGATTGAATGTACAGAAAATGGAGAAGGTATAGTTAAAGCAAAGAATAAATTAGAGAAACTTTACGTATCGATTGACTACTTATCAGTCGGCTGAGTAAGTAGTGGTGAGATGCATGTAGTAGTATGCTTTTTTTCTTAGAAAAAGAAGCATTACTTTTACATTCACAAAAATTCGATAGGCTGAGGTCTGATTTGTCATTGCGTTAAATTGACGATATCGGAGGAAATAAATTTTATGTGTGGAATTGTAGGTTATATTGGTGAATCAGATGCAAAGGAAATCTTATTAAAAGGTTTAGAGAAATTAGAATATCGTGGCTATGACTCAGCAGGTATTGCAGTACGTAATGAAGCAGGCGTAACGGTTTTTAAAGAAAAAGGACGTATTGCTGACTTACGTGAGGCAGTGGACGAAGAAATTGCAGCGAAAATTGGGATTGGTCATACACGTTGGGCAACGCATGGTGTGCCAAATCGTTTAAATGCTCACCCTCATCAAAGTGCATCAGGACGATTTACACTTGTGCACAATGGAGTTATTGAAAACTATCATTTATTACAAAAAACATATTTAAAAGGCATTCCGATGAAATCTGATACAGATACAGAGGTAATCGTGCAATTAGTAGAGTTATTTGTGAAAGAAGGTCTTACCACAGCAGACGCTTTCCGTAAAACTTTATCTCTATTACATGGTTCATATGCACTTGCACTTTTAGATGCAGAAGCGGCAGATACAATCTTTGTAGCGAAAAATAAATCACCACTTTTAGTCGGAGTTGGTGAAGGCTTCAATGTTGTTGCTTCGGATGCTATGGCTATGCTACAAGTTACAGATCAATATGTGGAGTTACATGACAAAGAGGTTGTTATTGTACACAAGGCTAGTGTGGAAATTACAAAATTAGATGGTTCTGTAGTAGAACGTGCACCATATACTGCGGAGCTTGATATGAGCGACATTGAAAAAGGTACTTATCCTCACTACATGCTAAAAGAAATGGATGAGCAGCCAACTGTTATTCGTAAAATTATTCAAGCTTACGAAGGTGAAAATGGCGAATTAACAATCGACGCGGAGATTTTAGAAGCATTAAGAGCAGCAGATCGTTTATATATTATTGCGGCGGGCACAAGCTATCATGCAGGTCTCATCGGTAAACAATATTTCGAAAAAATGGCGGGTATCCCAGTAGAAGTTCATATTTCTAGTGAATTTGGCTACAATATGCCTCTATTATCTGAGAAACCATTGTTTATCTTTATTACACAATCAGGTGAAACAGCAGACAGCCGTCAAGTGCTTGTGAAAATTAAAGAGCTTGGCTATCCAACATTAACGATTACAAATGTACCTGGCTCCACACTATCACGTGAAGCAGATCATACATTGTTATTACATGCAGGTCCAGAAATTGCGGTAGCCTCAACAAAAGCGTATGTAGCACAAGTAGCTGTTCTTGCTTTAGCAGCCTATGTAACAGCTAAGGCAAACGGCAAAGGCTTAGAATTCGATTTAAAACAGGAGCTTGCAATTGCCGCAAACGGTATCCAAACAATTATCGATTCTAAAGATGTTTTAGAAGATATCGCAGAAGACTATTTAAAAATTGCACGTAACGCATTCTTCATAGGTCGTAACATCGATTTCTATGTAAGCCTCGAAGGTGCCCTAAAGCTAAAAGAAATTTCTTACATCCAGGCAGAAGGTTTCGCTGGTGGAGAACTTAAGCACGGAACAATTGCCTTAATCGAAGAAGGTACACCAGTATTCGCTCTTGTTACTCAGGAAGCTGTAGCGCTAAATATTCGTGGTAATGTGAAAGAAGTAGCTGCCCGTGGAGCATATCCATGCATTATCGCAATGGCTGGCGTTGATGAAGAAGGTGATCGCTTAGTAATTCCACATGTCCACGAATTACTAACACCACTTGTTTCTGTAGTGCCATTACAATTAATTAGCTACTATGCAGCACTACACCGCCGTTGCGATGTCGATAAACCACGTAACTTGGCTAAATCGGTGACTGTGGAGTAAGGTTGTTTGTCTTTTAATAATGTTGTGTTGATTTGAAATAAAGTCGTACCGTTTATAAAAAAGATGTACCGTTTAAAATAAAGTTATACCGTTTGTAAAAAAGTTGCACCGTTTTACCCCTTTGGATGCTTAGACTAAAGGGTTTTTATAAAAAGTCAGTATTCTGTAAACGGGTCAGATTATTGAATAAGGGGTCTAGCCAGATTTATATGGATTCACAACATTAAGAAAAGAAATATCCCCAAACAAAAGCTTGGTAACATTTTAAACAGCGACAAGCACTGTTAAATCAGTGTTTGTCGCTGTTTTTATTAGAAAATAATGCTCTGAGACGCTGCGAAAAATAATTTTAAAGAAGACTGTTCGATCCACTTGTTCTGAATGGGAGTAACATATAAATAGAATCTCAACGAAATGTTTCCAAAGGACGCTTTGGATGCATTACTTTCTTCAACTAACGTGGCAGGTTAATTAAAAATTATCTACTTAGAGAGACGAGGGTAATAAAATGAAATATTTTACTAAAGAATGGCATGAATTGTGTCATAAAAATAATATCCATCTGCATTTAGAGGAAGAAAAGCAAGCTGAAACATTTTCAGAAGAATATTTTCAACAGCTTTACCACATTGAATTAAATAGTTGACTTACTGTACAAGAAGAAATATTAAAATCTAACGATACAGCAATCAGAGATAATGATAATAATAGCTATGAACCCTTTAATAAAGAAAAGGGAATAGAACAATTTCATGATATTTTTATACATAATCTTATGTATTTAAAAAAGCAATTACCAGAAACAATAGTAAAACAGATTGCAGATATAAGGGTGTTTACTTTAGATAAGGCAACTCGTAATGTAATAAATGCTGTAACTCAATTTTGCGAGGAAAATGACGGAATTGTAACCACAGTAATTGAAGATTACAAAAGATATATAAAAGAAAACTCAACATTACTAGATATAGAAATTGATGGGGGTTTTAGCTTCCATGATTGCAAAATTATAAAATCAATTAAGAATGATAAATCCTTAAAATTACTCCTTGATAATAAAGCGGGTTATACAAATACAAATATAGATGAAGTCATATTTGAAAATTTTAATATTATCAAACAGGATGATTTGTTAGAAGATTCATGGTGGCTGTATGAGGAAATATATAAAGTAAATGACAATTATGAATTTCATGTCTTGCTACAAAATAAAACGATGGATTTAATTGATTTTATTATATCAGCTGAACAAATTTCCTTTATAAGTAATAAAAATAATCTTTGATAGTAAACTGAGGTGTTTTTGTATTAAGTCGAAGCGAAGATATTAAAAAAATAAAGAGAAGCCTTATTAAGCTAACGGGTGCTTTAGTTCAATACCGATATTCAACAGTCGGGCGCAATTGTGGAACAACATAGCTGAAAAATGATCAAACTTTTTTATAAAAATCTCATACTTATCTAAAAAAAGTAACTCCATTTTGATCAATCTTTTTTCAAAATGGAGTTTTTGAAGTTGCTATTAGATAAGGATTGAGGGATATTTTTTAATCAAACTTTATTCCAATCCAACAGTAAATAAACGTCACCAGGTCAAAATGCAGCTTTGCTTTTCTCCCTGTCCGATGACGGACATTGTATGGAATGACAACACGCACATTTGCTTTACAATAGTCATAGGGCATTCCCTATTGGATAATTTTGGTTTGATCACTTGAATTATACCGAATTGGGGAGTTGCCCTTTTTTATTGTTTAAAGCCCTTGAACCGAAGGGATTAGAATTATGAAATTAACTCAATTATACCATTAAATTACTTTAAGGGTAATTTTAGTCCTTTACGTTAGCGAATTGAATGAAAAATAAAGAAGTTGATTTGTGTGGTAAACGTACACTAAAATCTAAAGATTAATTAAAGGTCGTCAGTTTGTGCAAAAAGAGCTGTTGGTGCATCATCAGGGTATAAGGTTTGTAAAGCCGAGGCGACAAGGGCTTAGAATTATGAAATTCATTCGTGCTGTTTAACAAATTCTTCACATTCTATTTCTCCCTTCAATTTTATTATGAATCAATGCACACTCACAATATTATGTTTCATTGCTAATACTTTGTTTGACTACGGGCTAACTAAAATCGTTTAATATTGTAAAATATTATTTAAATTTCCTAAATTATTAACTATTATAAGTTTTAGTAATATTTTTCTATAATTTTACTTAATTGTAATAAGGGTGGTGATTAATGTACTAAAGATTAAATGAGGTTGATTTTTAATGTGGCTCAAATGGCTAAGGAAAGAATGATTAAGTATGAAGTGAGGGAATTAAATTGGGAAAATTAAAAAAATTATTGCTTCCAAGTATTGCGGTAACGGTTTTAGCAACATCTGGTATTTTTACTATTTCGAAAATCCAAGAAGCTGATGCTGCAATTGTATCAGTCAAAATACTTGGCATGGACATGGTGGACTCTGGAAAACACTTAGATTGGAGCCACGAATCTGCTTATGCGTCCTATGTTAGAGCGGGAGCAAAAACATGGAATGCCTACAAATCTGGTGTCATTCGAGAGGATTCTGCAACGACAATAGCAGATGTACATATATATGATTACTCTCAAAGAAATAACTACCCAGGAACTACAACTTATGGGTCGACCAACACAATAGCGTTTAATAATTATTACATGAATGGTTATGACTCTACAAAGAAACAACATGTGGCTACTCATGAGTTGGGACACGCACTTGGTCTAGACGAAAATCTAACTGGTGATGTAATGGACCCTATTACTAGTACAAAGGTGTCTTTAACTTTTAACGATAAAGCGTCTTACGATGCAGCATATGATAAATATTGATAATTGAGGTGATTGGAATGAAATTATTTAGTAAGCGTTATCTTATTGGAAGCATTTCTGCAGGTGCTTTACTTCTAATGTTTGGCTGTAACGATAATAAAGATACAGCAGTCGATGTAGGCTATGTTCATGCAAGTTATGCATTTGATGTAAACGATCTTAATCAATTTGTGGGAAGTGCAGATAATGTTTTTGTAGGATATGTGGAAAAAATAGAAGGAACAGAATATAAGTTCCCTACAACAATTGAAACTGAGACTGGATCTAAAACAATATCGACTCCACATACAAACTACTCTATTACAGTAATAGATAACCTTAAGGGTGAACTCAAAAAAGACCAACCTATTCCATTACAAAAAGCAGGTGGAATAAGTGAGGACGGATCAATACAAGTAATCTTTGAAAATGATATCTTACCTGAAGAAGGTAAATATTATATATTTAGTACTCTTAACCAACCAGATGGGTCAATACTAGCGGGCGGAACTAATACCACTATTCCATTAAATGTAGATGATGTAGATGGTGTAGATAGTGTAGATAGTAGAAGTAATACTGTGAGTTCTGAAGATCCATTAAATGCAAATGCTAAGAGTGATATTGTGAGTTCTGAAGAATATAAAGATTTTACAAAAGCCATTAAAAACCAAGTGAAATTCGAACACCCCGAATATTACGAAAATAATTATAGTGAGTGATTACGGGTAGGACAAGTAATTAAACCTTTATACAACTTCAAAGCTAATTAATAGATGAGGCTGGGACAAAACCCATCTCTAAACTAAAAAGCCGGTGAAATTTTACGATCAGTAAAATTCACCGGCTTTAAATTTTTTTTCATAAAAAAGTAAGGACCACTTCTGATAAAATTAAGTCACCACAACAAAATTATACAGAAAGAAGGATCCTTATGTTTAAAGATTATAACATGAATCAATTACTTTTGCCTTTAGATTTAGAAGTGAAGTTACAAAAGAATGATATTGCCTTCCATGTCCACCATTTAGTCGAAAGTATCCCGCCCGAAGCGTTTGAACCATTCCTTCGAAATGAGGGCTGTCCTGCCTACGCTTTGTGCATTTATTGCCTTTACCACTGCTTCACAATATTTTGGTGCAATGATGAAATTAGAAGCTGTAAGGATATAACGTTAAATTCTAAAGAAATATAAATGATTTTCAATAAACGGGCGCAATTGTTGAACAACATAACTGGAAAATGATCAAACTTTTTTATAAAAATCTCATACTTATCTAAAAAGAGTAACTCCATTTTGATCAATCTTTTTTCAAAATGGAGTTTTTGAAGTTGCTATTAGATAAGGATTGAGGGATATTTTTTAATCAATCTTTATTCCAAAGCTACATGTTGTTGTAGATTTGAAATAAAGATGTACTGTTTATAAAAAAGATATACCGTTTAAAAGAAAGTTATACCTGTTGTAAAAAAGTTGCACCGAAACACTCGAGATATTATTGCTTGGTAAGCGAATGCTACTCACCAAATCGCTCAAGAACGTGAAAAAAGGGTTGGTATAGTCATTGGCATTACGTGTATGTAAAGTAGAATGTGATTATCAATTTGAAATATAGGGTAAGGGGCACAACTTTATTATTCATTTTTGGAGTAGTAAAAATTGTATCTAATAATTTTTTAACAACTTGAAAGAGCTTTACTACACACGAACTGTAGTAAGGCTCTTGTTATTTTACTTCAAAAGTAAACAACTTTATTATCTCTATACAAATACAGGAAATATCAGTTCATAGACTCTGCCGAAATTGTCTCACACCCGTTGAATTTCGCAAACTTTTGGAAACAACTGTTCAAAGCTGTTCGCAATTGTGTTGTTTGATTCACACCGTTCTCGTACCAGATGTTTTTAACAACAAGTGTTCCGGTTTTTCTGTCCGCGATAATCTCGGCTCGTCCAATGAAGCTCTCTCCATATAATAGAGGTAACACATAATAGCCGAATTTTCGTTTGATTGCAGGCGTGTAAAACTCCCAGGTGTAATCAAAGTCAAACAATTCGTTGATAAGTTTTCTGTCCCATATGAAATTATCTAGTGGGGCAATAAGCTCGCAACGCAATTTCGGCTCCTTATTTTGCAGAACGGCTTCAATAAGTGGTAAATCCTCCGTGAGGCAGTACAGTAAATCCTTTGTTTGCTCCACGGCAACAGCAACAATGCGAGCTTCGTGTAATAGCTGGTGAAAAACCTCTTTGCGCTGTGCTACTTTCAGCCCCCATATATTCAACCATGCATCTGACGCACGATTCCATAAGAGACCAACCGAGCCGATTCGACGTAGTACCCGCCACTTATGATGCTCAAGCTCATCTTCCAGCGGCTCTGATGCACTCAGCAGATTAGGCTGTATGTACTTCTTGGCTATATCGTAATATTTACGCGTTCCTTTTTTGTGATGGATAATCAACTCACCCGTCGAATACATCTGTTCCAGCACTGATCGAGATGAATTGTTTCCACTGCTCCAGTGGATGGCCGATTGCCAAGAGAAATTTCCATCCAATTTTAAATCATCCGAACTTAGTGCACCGTGATTTTGGATATGAGTCCGTACTTGCGCTGTCAACGCTTCCATTTCGGGATAGCGTTCGGCATGTTGTCGGGCAGCCTGCCTGTACCGCTCAAAATACGGCCAGTCCTCGACAGGGATAATGGCCAGGTTCTTGTCGGGATAATCGACAAGGCTTCTATCTTCATACAGCAAATCGGCGAGCATTCCCTTAGTAAATCCTTTGATTCGCGACTGTAACACCAATTCGGCGTTTTTTCCGCAAACATCGATGGGGTCGTATTGAATACAGCCAACCTGCCGAGCAAAGTCCAATACGCCCTGCTTCCCGCTAAATTTATATTCGTCCAAAAGTCCGTGTTTCAACAACATAAATTGCCGTGCCTGGCGGTTTGTTAATTGAATCATGTGCGCACCTACCTCTAGTTTAGTTTTCTTATTATATTACAGAGGGGGATGGAGGGGAAAAGAAAGCGAAGGCGTGAAGGGAAAACCTAATATACTTTATCCTAATTTGTCATCTGTTACGGCTTGTAATACTTGCAATGTCCCTTTCACAGCCACTGCCCATTCCTTTAAAAAATCATCCACTTGTCGATACATCCAAACTTCTCCTCTATGATTTATTTTTATTTTATTATACAAAATCTAAAGGAATAATACAAACGTGTGTTCTTGTTGAGAAGTGTGCACAAAAAACATCTATATCCGCTAAACTTGAGAATACAAACAAATAGGTTAGTGAGATGAGCGATTTGAGTAACGGAAAAATACCAAAAAACAAGGGGTGGAAGCATTAAAAATCGTAGAGGGGTTGCTTGGAAGTTCGATAGTCGGGGTATATCTATTTGGTACTGTAGTAGAAAAACATAACAAATAAGATTAAAAACTTCTGAATGTTGGATTTGAAACGAGATGGTTAATTTATTTACTTACCAGTCCTTTACTTTATTGATCTCATTAACTGGATCAGCTATTTCTTGTTAGTTCAAATCCACTGACCACTTCACAAGTTCTTTAAAAACAATATTGTATACCTATTTCAGCCTAATTACCGATAGCATATTAAATAATTATCATTTATGTTTAATAGGTCGTAAAAGACACTATCAGGTATATCCTGCAAATATATGAAATGATAGGTGGAAACAATGAATTATCAAATTTTATTATATTACCATTACACGAAGATTGAAGATCCAGCTGCGTTTTCAGCAACGCACTTAGCAATGTGTAAAGAAATCGGTTTAAAAGGTCGTATTTTAGTAGCCAATGAGGGCATTAACGGTACAGTTTCAGGTACGATGGAGCAAACAGAGCAATACATGGCAAACATGCAAGCAGACCCATTATTTGAAGGCATTGTCTTCAAAATTGACGCGGCAAATGGGCATGCATTCAAAAAAATGCACGTACGCCCACGTCCTGAGTTAGTAAACTTAGGCTTAGAAGAAGACGTAAACCCACATGAATTAACTGGTCGCTACTTGTCACCAGAACAATTCTTTGCTGAAATGCAAGATGAAAATACAGTAGTATTAGATGTGCGAAACACGTATGAATACGATGTCGGCCATTTTCGTGGCGCGATTCGACCAGATGTACAAAACTTCCGCGATACACCGGAATGGGTTCGTGCAAACCGTGAGCTATTCGAAGGGAAAAATGTTTTAACATACTGCACGGGCGGGATTCGTTGTGAGAAGTTTTCGGGCTGGATGAAACGTGAAGGCTTTGGCAATGTTGGTCAATTACACGGCGGTGTTGCAACATATGGAAAAGACCCTGTTGCGAAAGGCCAATTATGGGACGGTCAAATGTACGTATTTGATGAGCGTTTAACGGTGCCAATCAATCAAGTAGAGCATGTGATTATCGGTCGTGATCACTATGACGGCGAACCTTGTGAACGTTACATTAACTGTGCAAACCCTGAATGTAACAAGCAAATCATCGCATCTGAAGAAAATGAAGCAAAGCATTTAGGTGGCTGTACAATCGAATGTACAAAGCATGCGCGCAACCGATACATCGTGCGTCACAATTTAACAGAAGTGCAAGTGGCGCAAACAATTGAGGCATTACAAGCATAAGCATGAAAAGCTGTCTAAGACTGTTGTGAGTTATAAGTAATACTGTCACAATTTATAATTATGTTTGTCATAAAATATAAGATATTGTGACAGTTAGAGGAAACCATTAATTCAGTACAATCGTTGCTGTATTAATGGTTTCGTTTCTATATTCGATATCCTTTAGGTAATAGTTACAGCTTTATTCTTTTGTTGTAACGCTTCATTTTTTTCAGCGAAGCGGTCATTGTGAGAAGAAACGCCCGCCATTTTTGATTCTGTAGGGTCAATGTATAATTTGGCGCTATTTACAGCGAGGACAGCATCGTTAAATGCGCCTGCAATCAGTCTTATTTTCCCTTCATTCGTTACAATATCGCCTGCGCCAAAGATGCCTGGCATGCTTGTGCACATTTTTGGTGTAACGGAAATGCCCCATTCTTCAGAGGCTAAGCCCCAATCCATAATAGCTCCACCAAAGTGTCGGTCAAACCCGTGATTAACAAGCACCTCGTCTACTTCAATTTTTGTCGTATCATTTGTATCAACATGCTGTAATGTGACATGTTCGACTTTATTGCCATTACCATGTAAACGAGAAACCGTATAAGGCACATAGGTTGTTGCGATAGACTTCATGCGTGTTACAGACGATTCAAAGGCACTAAAGTCATTTCGTCTATGAACGACATATACTTCTTTGGCGATAGGAGCCATTTCAATAGCCCAATCTACAGCTGAGTCGCCTCCACCAGAAATGAGTACACGTTTATCTTTAAACTTATTGATGTTCGTTACCGTATAGTGAAGGTTGTTTAGTTCATAACGGTCAGCGCCTTCAATCGTTAATTTCTGAATGCGTGTAATACCGCGTCCTGTAGCTAAAATAATCGTTTTTGTATAATGTTTCTCGCCTGTTTTAGCTGTTAAGACGAAAATGCCATCATCGCGTTTTTCCATGCCAACAACCTCTTGACCAAATATGATTGTAGGATTAAATGTCATAGCTTGCTTGATTAAGGAGTGAATAATATCTTCACAGCGAACAGGTTCAATGCCACCGACATCCCAAACTAGTTTCTCTGGGTAGGTGCGCATAAACCCACCTAATTCATGTTTTACTTCGATAATTTTTGTTTTCATTTCACGCATGCCACTGTAAAAGGCTGCATACATGCCAGCTGGGCCACCACCGATAATAATTACATCATAAATCTCTTGTTCCATTTAAGGCACCAACCTTTCAACTAAATAATCAAGGAATAGTGGAGAGCCAACTAAACCTTCACCTACAACGTAATCTGCTGTTTTTAATGGGTAAACATTGCCTGCTTTCACAGCATCCATACCTTGCCACATCGAGCTATTCTCTAAATCTTTCATGGATTGTTCACTACTATAATTTTGCATTTGACGTTGTTCGACAAAAATATGATCTGCGTCAATTTCAGGTAAAACTTCTAAGGAAATGGGCGTGAACCAATCATTATTATCTTTCAACATAGTTGGAATATTTAATCCAAGTTGCGTGTATAGCATATCACTTCCAGGGCTACCCTTTTCAGTGCCTAGCACACGATATTGATTTTGTTCTACACGTAATACGAGAATTTTTTCGTCACCTATAGCATTCTGTAGTTTTTCTTTGGTTTCTTCGATTTTCTCTCTAAACTTCTTGAGAGCAAGTTCAGCTTCTTTCTCTTTATTGAACAGTTCACCAAGCACAGGAACATATTCATCAATTGCAACGCCTGCCTCAACAGCAACAGTAGGGGCAATTTTACTTAAAGCCTCGTATTTTTTAGCATCAATCGCTGCACCTTGAGCAATAATGACATCTGGTGCTGCTTCCAGGATAACTTCTAAATTATCCTCATATTGCACAGTCGGAATTATTTTAACATTATTGTCATTGAATAATTTGAAGCGATATTCAGGTTCAATTTCTTCAACGACTGTCACCATTTGAGGCGTTACACCGATTTCAATTAAATTTTCAGCATAGTTAGAACTAAGGACTAACATATTTTTAGGTTCATTAGGGATCGTGACATCCCCGTAGGCATCTTTTACAACATGCGTTGTAGACTCGCTTTTTTCTTCTTGATCCTTTGCCTCATTTCCGCTTTCTTTGTTAGTGCTTGAGCAAGCAACTAATGTTAAAGCAACTAACATAAAAAGTATATATTGCATCGTTTTTTTCATTGATTATAGCTCCTCACTATTTGATAATGATTATCACTATCAAATAATAACAGGTAATGAGAGTGCCTACTATAGCGTAAAGTGCCTTAAAAATTGGATTATTGTGTTATAGGGCAATCGCTATCTATAATCGATTGTTCAATCTGTTGCATAATTTTCCTTTTGCCAAACACACTGCAATTGTTAATCCATAAACCCGTATCTACATAAAAAACACGCTTATTTTTCACAGCATCTAAATTTGCCCACTGCTCACTTTTTTGTAAAGTAGCTAAGCTAATGTCGGCGGTATAATAATCCATTATGCGTTTTTCAATAAACAAATAAGTAGGATTGGCTGCCACTAATTGTTGTAAGGAACATATGTTGAAACTATTTTCATTTGCGCGCAATATTTCAGGCATTTGTAAGCCAAGCTCCTGATATAAAAGAATAGCCGAGTCACTAGAAGATTCACCAAGATAGCGATAACCCAATTCCTCTACACGTAAGTAAAGTACAGTAGCATCCTTTACAATCTGATGTTGTATTTTATTTTTTAGAACATCTACCTGTGCCGTAAGCTCGTGAATGATTTGTGTAGCCTCATTCTCTTTATAAAACAATTCACCAAAATAACGAATGAGTGAATTTAAATCATAAGGTAGTCCAGTTATAACGGGGGCGATCGTTTGGAAATGTTGTTTTGTCTCTTCCGTTAGGTCGACACTGATAATTAAATCGGGTTGTTGTTGTACAATTATGTCTTGTTGAATCACATATTGAGGCATTTCTAAAATGGTTGCACCAACTTCATGAAAAAGAATCTTTTGATACTTTGGAGTTAGGGAGCTAGTCACAGTAACACAATTAGGTACAACACCTAATGCAATCGCAATTTCTGCGTGTGCAGGTGAGAGAAAGCAAACACGATATTCACCAACAGTCTTTTTGAATTGCTTAGGTGGGCGACCAACGATGCGTTTAAACTGTCGACTAAAGTGTTGCACATCATCAAAGCCAACTTTTTTTGCGATATTTTGTGATAAATCATTTGTTGTTAATAGTATTTCTTGTGCGCGAAAAATACGATAACTAATTAAATAAGCTATCGGTGTTTTATCATATAACTCAATAAACTTTCTCGAATAATACCATGGGCTATATCCAGCGATAGCTGCTAGTTCATCTCTTGTCATCATTTGATAATATTTTTTTTGCATATAAATAACAGTATGTTCAATTTTTTGTTCAAGTGTGTATTCTTCTGTTGGCCTCTCTTGTTGTAATTCCTTCAACAAGCTGTATAAAATAAATTGTTGAA
The DNA here is from genome assembly GCF_058803665.1 of Lysinibacillus sp. GW821-FHT14F06. Classification (NCBI taxonomy): domain Bacteria; kingdom Bacillati; phylum Bacillota; class Bacilli; order Caryophanales; family Bacillaceae; genus Lysinibacillus; species Lysinibacillus sp. GW821-FHT14F06. The sequence goes on along the minus strand of NZ_JBXAPF010000015.1, from coordinate 89,114 downwards.
TGGTGATATGTAGATGGTCTATGTTTTTAGCAAGCGATATGCGAATATCTGCGATGACCGTTTCAGGCACTCGTTGAATGTAGTAACCATCCATTGTTTCGATAGAAAAATTACAGGTCGATTTCATTTCTGTATCATACAGCACAAATCTAATTATATAGCCTGAAAAATCAAGTCGGTTTTTATTTGTAAGTTGGATAACTGCACCACTTTCAAGGGCAATTAAATGCCCAAATACAATATGCTCATTGTGCCCATTAATGGATAGAGTGGTTTGGCCATCCGTAATCAATAAGAGAGCAGCACTATCAAGATGTATCGTTGCTTTTTGAAATAATGATTTGGCTAAATCTTTTATTTCTGTGCAATGTGCCAGCCAATTAGGATTAGAATCAAGCATTTATTTACTCCTTTAGTTTGTTGTGATAAAAGTATACTACGGAATGTCACAGCAAACGGAATAAAAACCACAAGTTCAAAATGAATAACATAAGGAAATAAATTTCGTCCTTGGCGTAATTGCCAAAGAAATAAGTTAAAAGGTTGCACATTTTAATTGAGATAAATTAAGAGGCTGTTACATAACTAGCTCATATCTAAGAAAAAGAGAAATCGATGTCATTCGATTTCTCTTTTTCTTGGGTATTCTATTTCCTTGACAATGACCGTATATTTTTGGAGATTTGCTACCATTAATGCAAAGCCTGTTTCGTTTCGTTTTTGATGGCAGTTGTTAAAACGATGTATAGTTCCATAATATTCTAAAACAAACTATTGAAAATGATTATCATTTTCAATATAATGAAATACAATAAGCTTTAAAGGAGAAGGATAATGAATAAGTACATAAAAAATTCCGGATTAGTAATGTTGGTAATGAGTCTACTGCTAATAATGGCGGCTTGTGGCAGCAAAAATGATGATACATCTCAAGAACAAAAAGGTACAAATAATGACAAGGAATCTACAATGACTGAAACAACACGTATTGTAACAGATTCGATAGGGCGTGAAGTAGAAGTACCAATAGACCCACAACGTGTAATTGTGGATTGGGATTTAGGTCACGTATTAGCTGTAGGTGTTGTACCAGTTGCTTCAACAACAAAGGTCATTGGTTATGGTGAATTTTTAAAAGATTACTATCAAGGGCAGGACATTGTAGATCTTGGAAATGAGGATGCTGTATCTTTAGAAACAGCTACTAGTCTAAAACCAGATTTGATTATTACGTTTGCTGAAAAAAATGTTGAGCAATATGAAAAAATTGCACCGACTATTGTGTTCAGTACGGCTAGCTACGACAGTGTGGAGGCAGAAATTACAGCAATTGGTGAAATGTTAAATCACCAAGAGGATGCGAAGAAGTTTATAGCAGATTACACAACCCGTGCAAAGGTAGCTGAAGAAAAAATTAAAGCCGTAATCCCAGAAGGCATAACATTCTCACTCTTTACGTTAGCAGAGAAAGAAATTGCGGTGATTCCAAGTGGTAACTCAGGCGGTGAAGCGATGTATGATTTATTAAAACTTACACCACCAGCATCTATTCAAAAGCTAATTGAAGATAGCAACGGAGATTGGCAGAAGCAACGTATTTCATGGGAAATTATAGGTGACTATGTAGGTGATTATGTGGGTATTTTAGATTATGGTCAAGAATATGAAACGACTTTCACATGGGATAGTTTGGATGTCGTGAAAAATAACAAAGTGATTACATTCGATGGGAAGTACTTCTTCGCAGCAGATCCAATCTCTGTTATCAATCAAGCAGAACACATGGCAGATCAAATTATTGAATTGGTACAAAAACAATAAAGTGAAACTACAATCAGTGGGGTTTTCCAATTCTCCACTGATTGTTAATTTTCACTTATCAGGCTAATACGGCCAGTTGATCGCCCACCTATCCTTATCGTTTTCTCAAGTCTTGAGGTGGGCATCTTGTACTTGCCTCGCTATTAATACAGATAAATTACTGTATGTTGATGTGGGATAAATAACGATCAAGGAGAAGATCAACCTTGATCGTTATTGTCATGTAGTAAGGAGGAAACAGTTATGAAATATGAGACTCACATGCTGTTATGGAAAACATCCATGTCAGGTTGATAACTCTATTCGTGTACTGTCTTACAAGCTCTCTTCCGATTTACAATAGAATTCGGAGTCGGAATATTGTACATTAAATTGCAGGAGAAGTCTCCATCATGATGACAAAACCTTATAATGAGGCCAGCACGTCCAATACTTGCGAAGGCTCCAGCCTCCGTTTATAGTCAGCTTCGACATAGGCTAGACGAATGATGTTCGCGCGATCAATGACATAAGTTGTTGGAAATGGAAGCTTCCAAGAGGAATCGCCATTATAATCGTCAAGCGAAATACCAAGGGACTGATAAACGTTGCGTATCGATTCGGAAAGCTCAAATACGATGTTGTATTGGGATGCAACTTCGTTACCAGTATCGCTTAAAACTGGAAAGGTGATACTGTTATTCGTTTGCATAGTAGTTGAGTAGTCGGGGGATTGCGGACTTATCGCAAGTATCCGAGCTCCTGACGCTTCAAATAGTCCTGATGCTTGCTGATAAGCGCGTAGAGTAATATTGCAAAACGGACACCAAACTCCGCGATAAAACAACAGGATAACAGGGCCGTGTGCTGTATAATCAAACAAGGTAACGTTTGTACCGTTCTGATCTTTCAGCGAAAAATCGGGAGCTTTTGTTCCAACCTTCAGGCCAGTAGTGAGACCTGATGCTTTCAATTGAAGGATCGATTGTTCAAACATTGTCACCGTTTCTGGAGTGAGCATCTGTTCCATCTGTGTAGTGGCGTTATCCAATTCAAGGTGTAAGGGTGAAAGAGGTGCATTTTTCATCAAGATCTCTCCATTTCGTCATATCATTTTAACTCTTCTCAATGATACGAGGTGGACGAAGTGAAAAGATGTAATTTAGTTTACAAGTTGCTATCTTTTGAGCAAATTTTGCGCTGACGCAAGAATGGTACGGCAAACGGCAACTGTACGGAATCCAGTACGGATTATACCAGTCTCCGAAAGTTCTTTTAGAGCCACGGATACGGCTTCTCTTGAAGCTCCTACCAAGTGAGCAATCTCCTGATGGGAAATGAGCATGTCGATTCGGCAGTAATCGTTACCTTCGTCCCAAACTCCGAACCGCTCTGAAAGTTCCACCAGAACATGAATGATTTTATCATGCAATTTTCCAATGGCTAGATTTTGAACGAGGCTGCTCATGTATGATAACCGTTCACTTATGGCTTTAATCATATTCATCATGAATCGTGGGCATCGAATGAGGTAGCTCTCGAAACGCTCTTTGTCCATTACACAAATGTCACTTTCTTCGATCGTTTCAATAAACAGTCCCCGTGTACCCAATGAAATATCACCTATCTCTCCAAAGATGTTCCCCTCGCTCAAGATATCCAAAGTGAACTGCTTCCCCTCATTATTTAGTTGATAGAGGCGCACTTTTCCCTCCTTCACAAAGTACAACTCTTCAGTGAACGTTTCAGGTGTTTGAATGAACGTATGCTTTGGAAAAGTTGTGATCGAAGTCAATTCGTCCATTTTGATCAAATCTTCAGTAGAGAGTGAACGCAGTAGGTTAAACTGGGACAAATATTGAATGCGATCCATCGATTGTTCCTCCCTTCCATACTCCTATATCTGAAATTAGCTTTTCGAGTGGAGTTTCACATCTCGCATCATATATATTCATAATACTATGAAAATAATATCTTATATAGGAACTCGTATTACAATACCGAAAATAGAGGATCAGCATGTGACATATTCACATACTGATCCTCTAAAGAAAGCGGTAATAGTGTATATAATGTTTCGTCCAAAACACGCCGTAATTGGCAAAAAACATAGTGCACTTAAGGGTGCTTACGCTTTTCTTACATAGATAAATGTACGGTATCTTCGGACTTTTAGTTATTCCTCATTTGCTTGTCTAGGAATAGCATAGGCTCTTTCACTTTTTTGCTTAGTGTTATAGTTTGATCCTAAAACACCTAGGAGAATAATGATGGTACCGAAAATATGATAGGATTGAATCGTTTCGTTTAAGAAAAGGACGCCAGCAATAATCGTAATTAATGTAGCTAAATTATTAAAGACACTCATTTTTGACGCTTCAATTTGCGAAAGTGCATAATTGGAGAAAAAGGAAGTTCCTAAAGATGAAAGCGCTCCAAGATAAACAATAGCGATGATAAACGTTCCGCTTGAAAATGGTTCGATGAATTGATGCATCGTTTTCGTTATCATATGATTACCAATAGCTACAATGTTAAAAAAGATGAAGCCAAAGAACGTCATCACGTAAGTTATCGTGAAAAATGAGTAATGTTGCACAAGTTTACGTGCTAAAACGGTATTGTAAGCACCAGTAAGGGCTGACAGTAACATAAGGACAATTCCTTTTATACTTTGTGAACCTGTATCTGCTCCATTCATAACAAAAATGAAAATGACACCTGAGACCGATAATAACACTGACACCTTTTGTAATGGTACTGTATGTTCTTTCAAATATATTGCTGCTAAAATCAGTGTGAAAATTGGTACAGTAGCTAGAATAATACCAGCCTCTGAAGAAGAGGCGTAGACTAGGCCGAACGTTTGAAATGTGAAAAACAAAGTAGGATAAACCAAAGCTAACGGAAGAATCCGCCATACGTCCTTCTTTGTCACATTTAAGCGAATCCTTTTCAAGACAATAATAGCAGTAGCGATGATAAAAGCTATAGAAAAGCGGTGTGCCAGTGTATCAAGCGGTGAAGAGGAAACAAGGCTCAGTTTTACGAACATAAATGAAAAGCCAATGATGAGTGCATACATGGTTGCAGAGAAATAAGCTTTTGATTTTTTAGACATTTTTCGAAGACTCCAATCCTTTTATCCCGCATAATCGGGCAGTAATACCCCCACCTCAAAAATTAGCTGTAGGCAAAGAAGTTAGGTGGGAGATAAGGAAAACTACCACGGATTAAAGTTTTACTTTATTAGATATATTAGCGAAACACTTTAAAGCGCTCTTCATTTGCCAAAAATTCTTTTTCACTTGGCACTGCTTCGATACTTCCAAATGGCATTTGTGCAGTTAATTTCCAATGATCCGGAATTCCCCATTCATCTTTCACATTTTGATCGATAAGTGGATTGTAGTGTTGTAGGGATGCACCTATTTTTTCTTGAGCTAATGCCATCCATACAGAATGCTGCGCAATTCCAGTTGCTTGTTCAGACCAAATAGGGAACTGATCTGCGTATAGAGAGAATTGATTTTGATACTGTTGAATGACGTCCTGGTCTTCAAAAAATAAAATGGACGCGAAGCCTGCACGGAAAGATTCTATTTTTTCTTCTGTTCGGGCAAAGTTCTCTGCTGGAACAATTGAGCGTAACTTTTCTTCAACTAGGTCCCATAATTTATCATGGTGATCGTTAAATAAAATCACTGCTCGTGAAGTTTGTGAGTTAAAAGCAGTTGGACTATGCTTTATTGCCTCCATAATAGTGTCTTGAAGTATTTCTTTAGTCTGTTCTACATTTTTTCCTAGGGCGTAAATTGAACGCCTCTTTTCCATCAATTCAATATATCTGTTCTTCATATTTGTAAACTCCTTTTCTGATAATTTCTCACAACAATATCCAACCAAAGTTCCTTTCCTTCTTAATACGTTCATTGTAAAATTCGATGTATAATAGTTCAATACTATTTTTTCTATATAAACAATAGGTTTTGACTATAGAAAAGGAGAAGTTGAAATGGAGATTAGACAATTAAATTACTTCCTTATGCTATGTAAAGAGTTACATTTTTCTGAAGCTGCGTTTAAATTGGGGATTTCTCAACCGACGTTAAGTCAGCAGATACGTGTTCTAGAAGGGGAAATTGGGGCACCTTTATTTGATCGAATTGGCAAAAAAACAGTGAAAACGGAAGCTGGTGAGTTACTTGAGCACTATGCTCTACAGGTTATTCAGGGTCTAGAAAATGCTAAGAAGGCTATCTCCGATCTGATAGATTTAAACATGGGGCATTTGCGTATTGCAATACTGCCTTCGGATCTTGATTATCGCTTAACCGAAATTTTAATTGATTTTCGCAAGGAATTTCCGAACACGAAAGTGCAAGTGTTTCCGACAATAGAAAGTTTATCAAAAGTGCTAGGCAATGAAGTTGATATTGGCATTGGTTTAAAGGTAGAAGCAGAACCTCATTTAGAGCGTATTCCATTCTATACGGAGAGGTACAGTCTATTTGTGAATGAAAATCATGACTTATCTCAGAGGAAGAGCATTAAACCTGAAGAGTTAATAGATATACCACTTGTCATGTATCCTCAAGGAAAATGTGGTCGTGACTTAATCGATAAATGGTGTGATAGACAAGGAATAACGATTAATAGTGTTATGGAAACAGGCTCGGCTACATCATTATTTCAACTCGTTCAAAAAGATATTGGTGCCACTATTCAACCTAGCCAACTTATCGAAAACTTCCAATCGCTAGGTATTCGATCAATACCAATTGAAAATGCACCAACTAGAGAACTTGATATCTTCTATCGTAACGACAAATATTTGAGTAAAGCAGCTGAAGGTTTCATGAAAAGAGTTATCGAACGATTTTAAAAGTAGAGCGCTGATTTACTTTTATAATCAGAATATAGGGGATATAACTATGAAAAATTAAATTTAGTAGGTACAAATTTAATGCAGGAGATAGTGAATTTGATGTATGGGATTTGGAAAACATAGGGGCTTTTAATAACGCGAATTTGCAGGCAAGTAAGGAAAATTTGGCGAAGTCTGTATATTTAAATATAGAAGGGATTGTATATAATAAATCTAAAATATATGAAGAATTATTTAGTACTTCTATAAGTAAATTAGATGTTAATTTAGAAGTGAATCCTCAAGTTGAACTGAATTTTTTAAGAGCACTTGTATTTAAAGATAAATATAAAGAAGAATATAAACTTAATTTCAGTTAAACTTTAGCGTACTTACATTAGTTATGGAGAGCCGAATCCAAGTAAGTGAATTTCACAGAAATAAAAATCATCGTATTAATCATATAAGACTTTCATTTATTAAAGAACACGATAGGTTGTGTTCTTTTTTTGTTAAGTGAATTAAAGCAGTTGCATCTAACGTAACGGTAGATTTTATACTGAAGGAAAGGGAGATGAAAATATGTATTCAATAGGTCAATTTGCGAAGAAGACAGGGCTAACGGTACGAGCTTTACGATTTTATAGTGAAAAGGGTTTGCTAGAACCATGTTTTATTTCAGATTCGGGACATCGTTATTACAATGACGATAGTATTGAAGCAATTCAAAAAATCGTAACAATTAAATATTTAGATTACTCATTGGAGGAGATTGAAGATCTTTTACGGAATGGGGAACAGCAGCTAATAGAATCATTAATGTTTCAAAAACTACAACTAGAGAAGAAGCGAAACCAAATTGATCGTGTTATTGCGAGCTTGGATCAGGCGATTGAAATAGGAAAACAAAGTGAAGTAATCGATACATCAAATTTTTTAACGGTGATTTTTAACTTATTAAAAGAGGATGAACAAAAGGACTATTGGCGAAGTATATTACCTGATGAGTTGGTAGAGCGCCTATATGACTTTTTCGGAATGAATATTATTGAATTAAATCAAAAATACATAGATTTAGCAAATCAGTTGAAGCGGGCATACATTCAACCGATTCAAGACGAATATTTGAAATCGTTAATCGAGCAGTTAATCTCACTAATTCCACAAGATATAGTAGAGGAGTTAGTAGAAGTATTAAAGGAATATGAGGATATTCAACTAAATGAATGGTTATTTCCTACACCCTTTACAAAGGAAGAGGAAGAGTGGTTTATTTCGCAGGCTGAAAGACTTGGGGTGTATGGAGGGGTGGATGATGAATAATTCTGTAAGAGGAATTTGGCAGCTTGTTAATAGTAATCGATTGTCGAAGAAACTCATGATAGGTACTCTTTTACTAAGTATTGTTGAAACACTTATCGGTTTGGCTGTTCCCTTAGTTACGATGAGAATGATCAATGATTTTTCAACGATTGGCTTTTCATTGCAGGCAATATTATTAGTAGGTGCATTTCTAATTTCCCAAGCTGTACTGAGTGGAGTAACGTTTTATATGATGCGTAAACTTGGGGAAAGAATTGTGGCTAATTTGCGTAATACGGTATGGGCACATGTTTTACGGTTAAGAATTCCTTACTTTGATGCACATGAATCTGGTGAAACAATGAGCAGAATTACGCAAGATTCCAATGTTATTAAGGAGCTTATTACAGATCATTTAATTAGTTTTATTTCTGGTTTATTTGCTATTGTTGGTGCAGTAATAATATTAATTATCATTGATTGGAAAATGACACTACTGATGCTAATTGCGGTTCCAGTAGCAATTTTATTGACATTGCCTCTTGGACAACGTATTCATAAAATCGCGAAAGAAAATCAAGACGAACTTGCTAGTTTTACTGGACATTTGGGACGTGTATTAACGAATATTCGACTCGTGAAAGCTTCGCAAACAGAAGATTTTGAGCAGCAAAATGGGGAAGAAAAAATTCATCAATTGTATCGATTTGGGTTGAAGGAAGCAAAAATATTAGCGGTTTTATCACCGATTATGACGTTCATTATCATGGTTGTGCTCATATTATTATTTGGGTATGGTGGCGCAAAAGTAGCAACAGGTGCGATTTCAGCAGGTGAACTTGTAGCGATTATGATTTACCTTGTGCAAATTATTATGCCATTTACGCAAATGGCAACATTTTTCACTGCACTTCAAAAAGCAATGGGGGCAACGGAACGATTACAAGAAATTCTGAACGAACCAATCGAAGGGCATGGGATGAATGTTATTTCTTCTCCCAATGAGTCGATTGTTTTTGAAGATGTTGCGTTTCAATACAATGATAACCCTATTTTAAAAGGTATTTCCTTTACGATTCCAGCAGGAAAAACAACCGCATTGGTTAGTGCCAGTGGGGGAGGAAAGACCACAATGTTTTCATTAATAGAACAATTTTATGATGTAACAGATGGTACTATTCGATTTGGAAACCAGCCTATTGAAAGTATCGATTTAAAGCAGTGGCGCAGTCTATTTGGCTATGTATCGCAAGAAGCACCACTCATGAATGGAACAATTCGAGATAATGTAGCTTATGGAAAAAATGACGTTTTAGAAGCAGATATTATAAGTGCATTAAAAAACGCTTATGCATGGCATTTTGTCCAACAATTTGAAAAAGGATTAGATACAGAAGTAGGGGAGGGAGGAATTAAATTATCAGGTGGGCAAAGGCAGCGGATAGCGATAGCACGTGCATTACTCCGAAATCCAGCGATATTATTATTGGATGAAGCAACATCTAACCTTGATAACGACTCAGAGAGAGAAGTACAAAAGGCATTCGAGCGTGTAATGAAAGAACGTACAACGGTTATTATTGCTCATCGCTTATCGACAATTACACACGCGGATCAAATTCTAATGTTTGAGGATGGTCTGATTACGGGCTCTGGAAAACATGAGGAGCTTCAAGAAAACCATACTTACTATAAACAGCTAATTAAATTAATGACGACAGAAGCTATATAATGAATAATTAGAAGTTTGAATAAAGTAGGAAAGTTGTTACCTAGTGAAACAATCCGAATTGCACTTACTGTAATATTCATGCAATTATAGAAAGAGTAGTAAAATAGCAATCAATATCAAAAAAAATTTTGTAGAATCCTCTAAAATTAGGTAGTGAGGTGAGCAAAATGTATAGCGAAGTAACTCAAGATGTAATTTGTTCTTTAGAAGAGTGTTTATTAGATGATTGGCAGTTAGATGATTATGCATCACATATTGGTTATTCAAAATTTCATTTATCACGTATTTTCAAACAAGAAACTGGATTGACAATAAGTGAATATATTCGAAAACGAAGACTGGCAACAGCAGCAATGTATTTATTATATTCAGATGAATCGATACTTCAAATTGCGTTTGAGTTACGTTATCAATCACAAGAAGCATTCACACGTTCTTTTAAAGAGCTATATAAAATGCCACCAGGCAAATATCGCAAAATCATGCGAACACTTCAAGGGACGGAGGAAAAAAATATGAATGATTTAACAACAATCAAAGGCTGGATTTTAAGTGGTTCACACCCAACTTTTTATGAAATGAAAGCCGATGGACAAGTATTTCATACGGGTATGAAATCAGGTTTACTGTCTTCGAAGACAGATGTAGGTGAAGGTCAATTCGGGACAATGATGCAAAGTTTTTCAGCAGAAAATTGGTTAGGAAAACGTATAAAAGTATCTTGTTTCTTAAAAACAGACAAAGTTGTAAAATGTGGAGTGTGGTGTCGAGTAGATAATAGTACAGGTGATGTGATTCAGTTTGATAATATGGATAATCGACCGATTCAGGGTACAACGGACTGGAACCTGCATTCGATTGTATTAGATGTACCAAAAGAAAGCGCTTCTATTCACTTCGGTGTTCTATTAACAGGAACAGGTAAAGTGTGGACTGATGGATTTAAGTTTGAAGAAGTAGATTTATCTGTTACATCAACAAATATGCTTGGTCAAGAAAACTTGCCATTAGAGCCGATTAATTTAGGATTTGATGAAGGGTAATTATTTTTGACGAGGCTTGGTTGAATAGGGCTCATTTAATTGAAGAAACTTTTTTATAAAAATCTAAAACTTAGTTGAAAAGATTAATGTTTATAAAAGAGATATACTGTTTTAAATAAAGTTGCACCGTTTTACCCCTTTAGATATGATTTTCTAAAGGGGTGTTTTTATGTCTAAAACAGGAAGAATATCTGAGGATACGAGAACCAAATTGATGCTGGATTTGCAAAGAATTGAGAAGGATGAGTATCAGTTACGAGAAGGTGAGCAGCATCAAGATTTCTTACCTTTGTTACTTCAATATATCGGTGATCCTCAGCCAGAATTACGAGATAACCTGATTTATCCGATGTTTTATATGTGGATTAAGGAAGAGAACAGATTCAATGAAGAGGAGTTGCGTAGCCTTTTAACTGTTTTGACTGATGAGAACCATTTGTTCTTTAATATTGGCAGCGAGGATGATCAGTCAGTTTTTACAAGGACGTTTTCTGCATTGCCTATCGCTTTGATTGTGCAATGCCACAGGCAGAATCCATTTTTAAATCAAGAAGAAATTGAGCAATTAATGTATACAATGCTCCGTTATTATAAAGAAGAGAAGGATCTGCGGGGCTACCTTTCTGTAGGAGGCTGGGCTCACAGTGCGTCTCACGGTGCAGATGTTTTTGTCGAGCTGGTACAATGTGATGAGAATAGCGTCGCAATGCTGAGGGAGGTTCTTGTCGCTATTTCTAGCAAGCTCCATAATGGAAGACACATTTTTAGTGATGAGGATGATGAGCGGTTGGTCAACATCGTGGATACGATGATTGACAAAGAGTTACTTCCACATCAAGAAATCGCTGATTGGATTAGTGACTTAGCGCAATGCTGCAATTTGCCGAAAAGTCGCAGTCAAGTGATTGCTCGTGTGAACAGTAAGAATTTTTTACGTAGCCTCTATTTCAGAAGGGGACGAGATAGCCGAGGGAATGAGCTTAATACTGTCATGCTTGGTACTGAGGCAAAATTGAACAGGTTTTCTATCAGTTAAAGGATAGATGGGCTGTCCCAAAAGCTATGGAAAATCGGCTGAGGTTTGTTCGACATGTTTCTCTATTAAAGAGTGCTTTTATGAAAAAATGATTCTATAAAATATAGTGCGAGCGTGTTTTGATTAATCTTTTTAAAACAAGCTCTTTCTTTTTGCTTGTTTATCAAAGCCAGTAGTATTGAAATACTATGTTGAAATCCAGGGTCAAAAGGTCCGTTTTATGGAATTACACCTTTTAAACATGGATACATATATTAAAATTTAACTGTATTGTTTTCCATCTGAAATGGACAAGAGAGGTATTTGAGATTTATGGGAGAAGCTTGTATTTTAAATTGCGAACATTGCTCTTACAATCAAAATGTTTTTTTAGGAATTGGATTTAGGTATATGGACTTGAGCTCGATTTTAGAATGGTATGAGGAAGAAGAAGGTCGGCAATACATTAGAGAGTTTATTAATGACAAGGAAACGTCTTTTGAATGCTACAATGGTCTATATGTTTGTCATAAGTGTTGTTACCTATTAAATAAAGTATATTTACATATGAAGTCAGGAACCCAATCTTACACGAACACTTGTACTTGTCCTCGATGTAGTACTCGAATGCCAACAAAGCCTTTAGTCGATATTAATCAAAGTGACGTCCTAGATTGTCCAGATTGTGGGCAAGAAAAGCTAAAGGTGAGTTTTTATATGGATTGGGACTAGAAAGTTGGTTCTTAAAATTTCCTTATTAAATTAAATGAGGCTTTAGCAAAATGACTGTGGGGTTATTTTAAAATTACGGTGTTTTTCAATATGCTACAATAGGAAGCAATGGTAGCACACCACTATTAGTAAATGATCAAATCTTTTTATAAAAGTCTCATACTTAGCAAAATGAAAACCCCCATTTTGGAGGTTTTGTAGATTTTTTAATATCATGATTTTAAACATTCTTAACATCCCTATCAACGTCTTTGTCCTTTAATCTTCTGAACTTAGCTACGAATAGCAATATTATTGGTAAAAAAATAGAGAACATAGCTATAAAAAGTGGCCAAGTCTGCTGATTGTATTTATCGGAATGAATGATATTTGCATGAACAATTTGAGAAAGAGCTATAGCAAGCATTCCAAGTGGTAGAATTAAAGGTCTATGATCCTTTAGTTTAAGTATTTGACTTATACCGATTAAAGAAGCATAAAAATACATAAAGGCCCTTACAAATATTGTGACCATCCACATAAAAGCCATTATAATCTCAATACGTTGTAAAAAGTTTCCGACAGAAATTTTTTGAGCTAATGTATAACTCGGAAATGTTCTTAAAGATGTATTGGTTACACCTAATACTAAAATCGATAACGCAATAAAAGCTGTTATAATAAAGCCGCCGACTATTGTACCCATGTAAAAGCCTTTTTTGCCAGATTGAAGGTTATTAATATTAGAAGGAAAAATCATTAATAATACAATCAATGGAAACGAAAACAAACCCATGAAATGTAAAACACTATATATTAGTGGCGGAATGGATACTTCAAAAACTGGCTGTATATTTTTAATATCAATTTGTGGTGAAACGAAGAACAAAAAAATTATAAATATGAACAAAAAAATTGGAAATAATATTTCTAATGTGCGTGCAAAAACTTCTATACCCTGATATGCAGCAAATAGAATAATAAAGTTGAAAAGTATGGCAAATACTACTGGCGGTGTTTCAGGCATTACTTCTGTTTGTAAGAAATTACCGATGAAATATAATAACTCCCCTGAAGATAAAAGTGTTAACACTACAAAACAGAGGGAAATAAATTTTCCGACAAAGCTTCCTAAAAACTTTTCAGATACTTCAACAAGAGAAAGGTTCGCCATTTTATTTGATAAAATGATATATAGCTTTATTAAAAGTAAGCTTAAAAGAGTCCCTATAGTTGCTACAATCCAAGCATCTTGCTGTACTTCTGAAGCTATACTTGCTGGTATAATTAATATTCCTGTTCCAACCGTATAAAGAATAACAATTATTGTGAATTGACGGGAGCTTATCAATTGTTTTTCCATAATAAATGCCTCTTATAAGTTATTTTTATTTAACAATGTTTCTTTTAGAATGTCGCTGACTGGTTGAAAAATATACATAATTGCGTCTAACGGACTGGCAATTAAGACATTTAAACTTATAGCAATGTTTAAGGCTGTTCCCATGACTAATAAAATAAAGAATGCCCAAGTTAACTTTTTACTGCCTATTTTTAATTTAGGAAGTTCAATTAAAATTATGGCAACAGAAATTATGAAAATGCCTAAAGTGATAAACATAATCAATTTTTACTCCTTTAATTTTGAGTTTTGCATAGTCCCTAAACCCTGTGTATTGACATTAACCCTAACATTTACTTCTACCTCAGGATAAATGGTTTGCCAGTCGTCTTTAATCTTTTTCCATTCCGTAGGGTCAGCACGATGAATAGCCTCCCCAAAATCAAGTACATCTGCTTGATAATTTTTTTGAAGAATTTTTAGCAATTGATTAATATTTTTCTTTATGTGTTCAGCAGTTTGTTTATTAATCCAATCCATCGTTTCCATTTCTGTTAGATCCATATCACAATTTACCTCGGCAACATTTTGAACAACATTAATACTAATATTAATTGTAGGCTTGCCGTCCCTAATTACTCCTGTTGTTTTAGTTTTAGATTGAGTAATCTCGGTCGATAATTCTCCTTTCGAAGGACAACCAATAATTTCAATCGTTGATTTAATTTTATTATTTAAGTAATTTAAACTCTTACTTTCATATTCATCAAGATAACCTAATAATTTATCCTCTTTAAAAATAGCAAGTCCCGTAAACTTCAGTTTTACTGGCGTTTCAATTCTTTCTACATTTGTTTGGTCAATCCCTAAGCTTTTATCCCCTAGAACTTCAATTGCCGATAGAACAAAATACTGGTTGTTTACCCCTAAATCTGTGACTAAATCTTCAATATCAACTACTAAAGTGGAACCCCATGCATCTTGCATACTTTTTAAGGAGTTTAACATTTTATTAGCAGGAATTTTTTCTATTGGTGTTAATACATTTAAAACATCTTTTGCAGTTGCTTTCTGAGATACTATAACCGTAAAATCATTTCGTATCTCTTGATCTCTTGCTAAAAAATCAGTGGTATCTCGTAAACCATTTTCTGCCAGTTCTTCTCCGATAACTACTAATTGTAAATGTGCAAAGTATAGTTTTCTAGGGGACAAAGCTAATATTTTTCTAACAGCTTCAAATACAGTTTTTCCTTTAGCATGATAGGTGACAACTGGAGCATGTCCACTTGCAGATTGTTTTGAAGAAACTTGACTAGGATCAATTACTTGTGCAGAAATAGCATATTCGTCATCAATTAAATCAATACCAAGTGCTGCAACAAGTGCTAATTCATTTAATTCACGTTTACTCCAACAACCACTTAGAATCAAAATTAGAATGATCAATGACATAATGATTATGTTCTTCTTCATAAGGTAACCTCATTTAACAGTTAGTTATTACCGATTTTTGCGCCCTCTAACGTTATTAATCTGACTAATCAATCGTGGACGTGTAAGTAAGAAGCCACGCGGAAAAATAATTAAAGCATCTTTTTGATCTTTTGGTATTAATGGTGCAAATGGGCTCATATATGGAACACCAAAGGAACGCAAACTACATAAATGGATAATCAAAAGCATAAGTCCTACAAATACGCCAAATAGTCCAAACATAGCTGCTAACACCATTAATGGGAAACGTAAAATACGAATAGAATTGGATAGACCATAGGCTGGGAAAAGAAAACTACATATGGCTGTCAAAGCAACAATAATGACCATTGCAGCAGAAACAATTCCTGCCTCTACAGCTGCTTGACCAATAATGAGCGTTCCTACTATAGAAATTGCGGGTCCAATCATTCTTGGCATTCTTAAACCCGCCTCCCTTAAAACTTCAAACGCAATTTCCATTATTAAGGCCTCTATAAAAGCGGGAAATGGAACACCTTCTCGTTGTGCATATATACTGATAAGTAAAGGGGTTGGAATCATTTCCTGATGAAAAGTCGTTAGAGAAATATAAAGAGATGGAGCAACTAATGCAAGGCTAATGCCTAAAAATCTTATAAGACGGATAAATGAACTGACAAATGCGTTCTGATAATAATCTTCTGCCGATTGTAAAAAAGAATTGAATAATGCAGGTACAATTAAAACAAATGGTGTTCCATCTACTATAATAGCAATCTTTCCTTCTAGTAATTCTCCTGCTATAACATCTGGACGTTCTGAATTATATACAGTAGGAAATAAAGTAAACTTTGAATCTTGAATTAATTGTTCGATGTATCCACTTTCTAAAATACCGTCGATATCAATTCGATCTAGTCGTTTAAGTACTTCCTGTACTATTTTTTCATTAGCTATACCATTTATATACATAACAGCTATTTCTGTTTGAGTCACTTCACCAATAACTCTTGATTTTATCCAAAGATTAGGACTTTTTATTTTGCGTCGTATTAAAGCTGTATTGGTTCGTAATGTCTCTGTAAAGGACTCTCTAGGACCTCTTATAACAGCTTCTGTTGCTGGTTCTGTTATAGCTCTATCTTTGGAGCTTCTTGTACTTGTGGAAATGCCTAGAGCAAGTCCATCTAATAGTAAAATGGTTTCTCCGCCCAAAATAGCGTTAAACAATGAGGGGAAATCGGATACATTTTTTATACTCCCCACAGTTAAGCAATATGTTTTTAATCGATCCCCAATTTCTTGCAAAGTAGTTTCAGATGTCACCTCAAAGTCAGAAATAATAGATTCTAATATAAAGTCTGTAATCGAGATATTATCAGCTAGGCCATCCGTATAAATAATAGCTATGGGTACCTCTATTGGTTTACCAATAAAAAATTCACGGATAATAATATCATTACTATTACCTAGTGAGCTTTTAATCGTTTTAATATTTTTTAGGAGAGATGTAGAAAGAGACGTAATCGTTTTAGGATTATCATTTTCTAAATTACTCACTACAGTGTCCTCCTTTACTTTTCTATTTAATAGAATATGCAATAGATAGAGAATTTATACTAGGTTTATCGAAGAGAAGAAGAATTTAATAGAATTATGCATTTTTTTGATAGAAATAAAAAACAGACAACAAAATTTCGTTGACTGTGAAAAGAGGTATAGCCCAAGAATGCTGTAAAACGACCATTCTTGGGCTATTTATATTGGTGTATTTACTCTTAAAAGGACTTCCTAGACAGCCTCTTTGACTTTATACACTGATGTAAGAGCTATTGGAATCATCTCTATCATCTCTAATTTTTACCAGTTAGAAACTCGATCATCAGGAGCTACATACATGCCATCTTTAGATTCAAACTTTATTCAATAAACTTTAAAGCTAGATTTAAAAGATAAGATGATGACATGAATAGTTTGTCATCGTCTTATTTAGATTTATTATGCGTTTCATATTAAAAATGAGAATCTACTAACATAGCTGCGGTTAGTAATAGAAATTAATATAGTGAGATTTATTTGCATCATCTTTATATTAAGTATATCTACATAACTTTAAGGTCTAAAACAAAATAGTAAACATTTACACATTAAGTATAAAATAGATGGGTTTTATATGGTATAATCTCAAATGTTGCTTTAGCAAATATGAAAAAGGGAGAGAAAAGATATGATGAAAAAGATAATGAAACGTACGAGTGCTGCGTTGCTTGGCACTTCATTGATGCTGACTGCGCTTATGCCAGCAGTACATGCAGAGGAGCAGTCACCACCCCTAGTACCATCGATTAGTGATTGGGCTATTGAAACATTAAACGAGGGTGAAAAATACGGGATTTATCCAACTGATTGGTATTATAAGGGCTTCCTTCAAGAAATCTCGGTGGAGAAGGTAAATGAACTGCTGGCATTAACAGAAAAGAAAATTGCCTCTCTGGGCTTAGCGGAAAATAAACAGTATAAGCCAGTGGGTGTGAAGAACGATAACACACGCGGTGATATTGTGAATCGCTTGTATAATATCGTGGCACGTTATGATTTACCTGTTGGCACTGATGCTGTTCAATTTATGAAAGAGCATAACATACTACAAGGTTCTAAAAATGGACTGCAGTTAGAGAAAAAGGCTACGACGCAACAGGCTGTTCTACTTGCTGTTCGATTTATAAAAAATACATATGAACTTGCTGAGCAAGGGGCGAAGGGAGTAGCCTGGATAGTGGAGGATGAGGATACGCTTGTGTATTTACTGGGCTCCATTCATCTAGGTACACCAGATTTATATCCATTCAATAAAAAACTAGTGACAGCGTTTGATGAAGCGGATGCGCTATTAGTAGAGGCAAATATTCTGGATACAAAAGGGCTTGAATACTATTCAGAAAAGGCAATGTATACAGATGGCTTAACATTAAAAGATGCTATTGCGCCAGAAACTTATGCAAAGCTAGAGAAAGTTGCAGCACTTTATGATCTCCCTATGGAAGAACTGACATTGCAAAAGCCTTGGATGCTTTCAAACACGTTATCATTGCTGGCAATGGATGATTCCTTTGGTATGACGCCACAAGAAATGGCGATGCATGGTATTGATATATACTTTTTATTGAATGCGCAGCTGAAGCAAAAGCCAGTGATTGAATTAGAAGGTACTAAAGCACAGGTTGATATGTTTGACGCATTATCGCCAGGAGCACAGGAACAATCTTTAGTTGCTGTGTTGGATAGCATACTCACGCCATCTGAAGAAAATCAATCCGAAATGCTTCAAGAGTGGTTTACAAGCTGGAAGCAAGGGGACGTTGAAGCCTTCGCGAAAAGCTTCCAAGCGATGGAAGGAGAATCATCAGAATACAATGAAATGCTATTTGGTTTACGTGATGAACAAATGGCAAAGAAAATCATGAATGTACTTAAAGAGAAAAAAGGTACATACTTTGTTGTTGTTGGTTCAGGTCACTTCTTAATTGAGAAAAGCGTTCGTTATCATCTGGAGAAAAATGGGTACGAAGTGAAGCCGTTTTATCAATAAACTCTAAAAGAGATTTTAAAATACAAAAATCACGATATATGTTGCTGTGTAGAAAGAATCTATAATATGGAAGTTTTGTTGGTGATGTGTTAATCTATTCAACAGACAGATACGCTTTTTTGGTGGATTGATTGGGTTAGAGCTTTCATTTTAACTAAAAAGGTGGATTCTGTTTTTTTATTTTGTTGATGGTAATTTGAAGAGTATTTGCTCAATTAGAGCATTGCTATTGATATTTAAGGAGGACTAGGAATATGGAGGCAATAGTTTTATTCTCTGCACTATTTTTAATGCCTGTAATTGCATTTTTTTTTATGTTCCGGTTTTTAAAGCATTTCTCCAAACAAAACGAAGGAATAGCATTAACATCATTTCTATTTGCTCTTATAATCTGGACTTTTAGTTCAAGTATCTTATTAGCCGGTGGAGGTTAGTAAGTTATGTTCATATTGTTTCACCCATATAATTATCGATTTCTTGTTTACACCAATTGATTGCCCAATATCTTTATAGCTTTCATTACCATTCAAATAGCGTTGAACAGCTTGTAGTTTTTCTTTTGCAGTAAATTTAGACAAAAAACTGCACCTCCAATTGTTAGATGGTGTGTCTAACAATTGGGGCGCAGTTCATTAGACTGGTGGTTCTGATTTAATTTTTATTATTTCTGTAATGTAAAAAATATACTATCCTTCATACTATAATAAGCAGAATTTGTAATCCATTCAAAAGAATAAACAATAGAATTTTCATCTGCAAATTCTACAAAAAAAGTTATATCATCAAAGTTACACAATAAATTACTAAGAAGCTCAACATTCTTAAAATCATTTTCCTTCTTAAACACCCCCACCGCTTTCTCTAAAGAGTCTCTCAAAGCAGCTCTTTCTGTAACTTCTACCTTGTCGGAAATTTCCTACAAACATTTTTGAGGCCCCCTTAATAAATCTGTAATCTCGCGTTCAGTCAAATGTTTAGAATTATGTGAATTTTTCAATATATTTTCTCCTTTTTAACTTCCTAATTGATACCATTTTAAATTAAAATTAGCACCTTCGATTTGCTTAATTTTATTAATTATACCAATAAATTGGTCCTTCACCAAAAGTCATGGGTGACAAAATCAGCGACCTATTTCTAAACGTAAACGAAGAAATAAACGGTCTTCATTTCGATAGCCAAAACCACGTCTTTTGGTGATTTTAATTTTATTATTCGTGCCTTCCATCTTGCCATTTGATAGCGGTGAAATAATGGTATCTAGCAATGCTTTTTCATCGTGTTATCAATGTTTTTGCGATTTTAGAAACGGCACTACAAAGATGGAATTGATACCGTTTAAACCAATCCACGTTCTTCATCAGTTAATTGTTCAGGTTTTCGTGCCAAACAAAGCGTCTTCAAAGGTGGATTTTCCCTTTTTATTAGGTATTCGCTTTAGTACCTGATTACTTCTAGAGTTTCTTCATGTGGCAACCACACTTTTCAAAATAGTGCACATATAAACATAAAAAAAATCCAAACTAATGTTACGTCAAAATTTTAAGGAGGTTACCTTGGCTAATTCAAGACACTCGAAACCAGATGATAGATCCAATAACGTTGAACGAATTAGTGATATCATTAAGAACACTGAAGAAAAACTTCATGAAGCGGAAATTAGTTTGGAATTTGCAGATCCTATGCAAAGTGAAATGATTAAAGAAAAGAATAAGCGACGTCAAAAGTCAATTGAAGGATTAAAAGAAGAAATGAAAGATGAAATGGCAGCACGTAAAAAAGGGGAAGTGTAGAGAAGAAGAACACTTGGCTACTAACTTCCCTCATCTTTCTAAAAGTGCCTCCAACAAAAGCAGATGGTCTAGAAGCTCTATAATGGGCCTCTATATTCATCTGCTTATTCATTTAATTATGGTAATTAAAGGGGAAGGACAAAAAATAAAGTTTGACTGTTGAATCATCTTTTTGTTTTCTTAATATAATAATTATACAAGGCTATTCTGAAAAGATTGTCTACTTTAACAGCTTTATGGTTAGTATTATAAAAGGAAATCATGCTATCAATCCAAGTGCTCTAAAGGTTATCCGTTAGAAGGGTAATCTAATATTCAGGCTTTGCATAATCACTTTGATATAAAGAATAATTTATAAAAATGCAATGAATTGTTATGTCCAATAATAGGGTATATGTATATCCTGAGTTATCTTCAAAATTGAATTTTTTGTTAATTTCTCTCTCTTTTTACCATTACAATGTAAAATGGTGATATACTATATTGCAATAATAGTTTATGGAGGCGGTATTATGTATTACAGTAATGGTAATTATGAGGCTTTCGCACGTCCTAAAAAACCAGTAGGTGTTGATAAGAAATCAGCATATCTTGTTGGATCGGGTCTAGCTTCACTGTCAGCCGCATGTTTTTTAATTCGTGATGGTCAAATGAAGGGAGAGAATATTCATATTCTCGAAGAACTAGATATCTCAGGTGGTAGCCTTGATGGTATTTTAAATCCGACAAGAGGCTTTATTATTCGCGGTGGTCGAGAAATGGAAGATCATTTTGAATGCCTATGGGATTTATTTCGCTCCATCCCATCATTAGAAATAGAAAACGCTTCTGTATTAGATGAATTTTATTGGTTAAATAAAGAGGACCCTAACTATTCAAAATGTAGATTAATTGAAAATAGGGGTCAAAGACTTGAGGATGATGGGAAGTTTACCTTATCTGATAAATCCTCAGAGGAAATGATTAAATTATTCTTTACTCCTGAAGAGAAATTAGATGATAAAAAAATTACAGATGTTTTCTCTGAAGAGTTCTTTGATTCGAACTTCTGGCTATATTGGTCTACAATGTTTGCTTTTGAAAAATGGCATTCTGCAATGGAAATGCGTCGTTATATTATGCGTTTTATTCATCATATAGGGGGGCTGCCTGATTTATCTGCTTTAAAATTTACAAAGTATAACCAGTATGAATCTTTAGTGCTTCCTATGATTAAATATTTGGAAAGCCATCATGTTGATTTCCAATATAATACGGTTGTAGAGAATGTTTTGGTCGATCGAGTAGGCGATAAAAAAGTAGCTCATACTTTGGTGTTAAAACAGAATGGTGAGAAGAGAAATATAGAGCTAACAGAAAATGAATTAGTGTTTGTTACAAATGGTAGTATCACGGAGAGTACAACTTATGGTGACAATAATACGCCAGCTCCTCTAAGCAATGATTTGGGCGGAAGCTGGTCACTTTGGAAAAACATCGCTTCTCAGGATTCTGAATTTGGTAAACCAGAAAAATTCTGCGGTAATCTTCCGGAAGAAAGTTGGTTTGTTTCAGCAACACTTACTACATTGGATGATCGAGTTGCTCCCTATATTGAACAAATCAGTAAAAGAGATCCATACGCAGGGAAGGTAGTTACAGGCGGTATTGTAACGGCTACAGATTCTAATTGGATGCTGAGCTATACATTGAACAGACAACCGCATTTTATAAATCAACCAAAAGACCAATTAGTCGTTTGGATTTATGGTCTACTATCTAATAAACCAGGTGATTTTATAAAAAAGAGTATCACTGAATGTACTGGCATTGAGATAGCACAAGAGTGGTTGTACCATATGGGTGTACCTGTAGATGAAATACCAGATTTAGCTCAAAATTCATGTAATACTATTCCGTGCTACATGCCTTATATAACATCTTACTTCATGCCTAGAGCATTAGGAGATCGTCCTTTAGTTGTCCCTAAAGGATCTGCTAACTTAGCTTTCATTGGGAACTTTAGTGAAACAGCAAGAGACACTGTTTTCACAACAGAATATTCAGTAAGAACGGCGATGGAAGCAGTTTATCAATTATTAAATATTGATCGAGGCGTTCCTGAAGTATTTGCATCTACTTTTGACATTCGTACTTTATTATCTTCAACTGCTCGCTTACTGGATGGTAAAAAATTAACAGATGTAGATGCTCCATTTATCTTGAAACAAATAGGTAAATTTGGTATTCATAAAACGAAAGACACGATCATCTATGATTTACTGAAAGAAAGTAAATTGATATAGAGATATGTGCTAAAAAAGCTGATTCATAATTGAATCAGCTTTTTTACATAGTGTTGAAAAATCAAATAGTCAAGAACTCTTTGTGAATATTTAGTCAAAATGAAGGTGATTTCCGTTCCAGGCTACTCGCTTTGTCGCTGACGCTTCGCTTTCGCGCAGAGCAAGGCTTCCTGTGGGCGAGCGACGAGCCGCTTCCTGCGCTGGAGGAACGAAGGCTAAGTGCGTCACGTCCTGTGACTACGCCTTCGTGACCAACATCGTGTTGGCCTCAGTTTCTCGTCTGTCTCGCTATCCCACGGGAGTCGAGTAGCCTTGCACTCCAATCAGCAATAGTGTAGAACTTTAAATATTTTTTTCCCCAAAAGTAAAGTAAAAGCATGTTACTCACCATCATTAGATGGATAGAATAGTGGTACAATTCTACAGCTGTTAACCTACATTTTATGCGTAAAACTACTTTGTAACTTTACATAAAGTACTCCTCTGTTTTCGCATAGAAAAATGTTATCAAAGCTCCATTTTTGCACAATATAGTGATGGCTAAGACTTCAAATTTATCACTATATATTTGTGTGATTGCCAGAAAAAAATACGATGAGCAAAGGTTGATTGGAGTGTAGACTTAGTGACTCCTCGGGGATTCAGCGTCACGGATGAGACCCTGGAGCGAACAACGTGAGTGAAGCGGCTCATCGGACGCCCCCAGGAAAGCACTCAGTCGGAACGGAGATCAACCCCTCGCTTTTGAAAAAGGGCTATACTTTTTTATTTATCACCTTGATTTCATTGACATAATAGTATTTCAACAACATGAGCCCATCTTTTATTATCAAACAAAAGATGGGCATCTTTATTTTAAAATTTAAGCTTCGATAAACAGAATTGGATAGAGCGTTTGACATACATCGAACAAAAGAAAAGTAGTAGAGCTACGACAAGGGCTAGAGGAATACTAAAAACGACTGGAAGGTCAACGCCACTCCACAAGCTCATCTTAATTTGTTCAAGACCAACTGTTCGTAAAATGCCAGCTAATATTGACAATAATGCACTTAAAATCAAGCCTGCATAGAGTATTACTAATACAAGGAGGGCTAATGAGCAAAAAAAGCTTTGAATGATTTTTATGAATGTCATTCTTTTTCCCTCCGTATAATTTGTTGTACTTTTGAATTCGGAGCAATTGAATAACTTTCCGTATAATAAAGTGTTTTTATTCTGCAATTATTCCCTACGTTTACAACTTCCCCATCCACTATTTCTGCGTGCGTATACGACAGACGTACATTTTTCCCTTTTACATAATTACAATTTAATTTTTTCTTTAATAATGGAAGAATACTAATCTTATCCTTTTCTACCCAAATATCATCAGCACTCAGATTTCTAATCTCACTTTCCCCAGACAATTTTAAAGCGAAACTTTTAGCATTTATTTTTGCTGCTTTCACAATACCAATTACATCTACAGATTCGGCTTCTAAACTTTGTTCAATGGTTAACTTTCCAGTGCTATTTAATTTTATTACTTTTCCATTGTTCAACTTAAAGCTACCAGCACTCGTAATTTCATTAATTTCACAATAATCTTTTAATCTGCATGATCCTGTACTGTTGAAAATTTGCGCTACTACACAGGAATGAAAAGAACTATGACCATGTGCAGAGATCTTTTTTAGCCGTATTTCTTGTTGTAAAGCAACAGCTCCTCGAATATTTAATTGCTCACAGTCTGTAGCTAAATCTTTAATATTGCCATTTGTAAGGGTTACAGTGCGTAGTTTTTGAATCAAAAATATTCACCTCATTTTATTTTAATTATTTTATATTTTAATAATTGAAATATATATTAATTAAAATATATGTAGCTTCATTTTGTCAAGAACTAATAATTTGCCTAAATATGCGCTAAATGAGTCCTCATATATTTTCTAGGAAATAAAAGTTAGGAAGCCTTAAAATGAAATGATGTTAAAAATCATCAAGTGATGATTTTTTGCAAATATTTTTATGGGTCATCTGGTGTTATTAATCTAAATATGCTAACTATTCATCACGGTTTAAAATTGGCACGGTTTTTGCATGATATAAAAGTGAAGCAGAAAGGGGGGATAAATGTGAAGGGGAAAGTCACAGGTTTTATCCATAGTGGAATAACGGTAAAGGATTTAGAGATTTCTTTAGATTTTTATGTTAATAAGTTAGGTTTGGAATTAATCTCGAGACAAATTTCAAGTAATGAATATATTTCAGACATAGTTGAACTTGTCAATTTACAAGAGGTCAAAATTGCATTTATTAGAATTCCAGGAGGGAATGAAATAGAGTTACTTGAGTATGTAGGCATGGAAAGATATCCAGGGAATGTTCGTCCATGTGATTATGGATCGGGACATATTTGTCTAAAGGTTGAAGGAATAGAAGAAATGTACGAGCGTCTAAAATTGTCTGGAGTTCAATTTAGATCTAAAAAAATTGTAGAAATTACATTAGGTGCAAATAAGGGATCAAAAGCTATTTATATGTATGATCCAGATGGATATATTATTGAGCTGATGGAAAAGAGTACAAATTAATGAAAGCGAATTCAGTAAAGGGTGGAGTCTATGCAAAGTTTACAAGGTAAAAAAGCAATACTTACAGGTGGCGTTCAAGGTCTTGGGTTAGCAATGGTAAAGGGGCTTTGTGAATATGGTGTAGAGGTTTGTATTATTGATTACTCCAATGATGTAGAGAAGATTGCTCAAGATATGCAGAATGAAGGATTTTCAGTATACGGGGTACAAGCAGATCTATCGAACTTAGAGAAAATTCCTGAAGTATTCCATGTAGCAGTCCAACTATTAGGCGGGGAGTTAGATATTCTTGTAAATAATGCCGGAATCCATAAACCGATGCCAGCGATTGATTTACAGATTGAGGACTTCCAAAAAATCATTGATGTTAATGTCACTGCAATATTCGAACTAAGTAGACTAGCATATCATGAAATGTTGAAAAGGGGCGCTGGGAAAATAGTCAATATTGCATCCGTATTAGCTGTACAGGGTGGTTATAATGCATCAGCTTATTCTGCAAGTAAAGGAGCGGTTTCCCAATTGACAAAGTCTTTAGCTAATGAGTGGGCTAAAGATAATATTAACGTAAATGCAATTGCTCCAGGATATTATAATACAGCATTAAACCAATTTATTCTTGAAGATGAGTCAAGATATCAATCACTAATTAGCCGTATACCTGCTGGACGCTTTGGCGAACCAAATGAATTAGCTGGTGCTTTACAATTTTTATGCTCTGATAAATCAGACTATATCAATGGTGTCCTCTTACCAGTAGATGGTGGGTTTTTAGGAAGATAAAAGTTGAGTGGTATAAGAAATGATAACCGCTTTGAATTAGTAAACCATAAACGATAATCCTAAGAAAGTGAGCAATTATATGGAGTTGAATCTAGCTAGAAAAAATGTATTGATTATTGGTGGTTCAAAGGGTATTGGACTAGAAATAGCTAAAAGGTTTATAGAAGAAAATGCGAGTGTTTCAATTGTTGGCCGTTCTATAGAGCATTTGAATGAAGCCAAACTGCAGTTAAAAAATGTTACAACCTATCAATCTGATATTACGAATAATTATGAGCGTGAAGGTCTAATCGAAAAATACATATTAGATCATGATCATATCGATATATTGATAAATAATGCAGGGGGAAGTAATGGCTCTAGTATATTAGAAACGCCCATGGAGAATTTCTATGAAGCATTTGAATTAAATTATTTTTCAATCGTACATCTTAGCAAGTTGGTCCTTAAACATATGAAAAAACAAGGAAGAGGCAATATTATTAACATTTCTTCTATTTATGGTAGGGAAAGTGGAGGCAAGGCAACCTACAATAATGCAAAAGCAGCATTAATTAGTTTCACGAAAGCGTTATCAAGCGAAGTCATTAAATACGGTATAAGAGTTAATAGCATTGCACCTGGTAGTGTTTATCATGAAAGTGGCGTTTGGGGAAGGTTAACAAGAGAAAATCCTTATAAAATTGAAGAATTTGTAAAGAATGATATTCCAGCGGGTCGCTTTGGTAAACCAGAAGAAATTGCAGATGTAGTCGCTTATTTATCGTCTGAAAAAGCTTCTTGGATTGTTGGTGCAACCATTAATGTAGACGGTGGACAATCTAAAATGAATTTTTAATCCTGTAGAAATGGACAATTATTTTCAAATCAATTGAACTAATTTTGTGAAAAGTAGGAGGCTTATACTATGAAAAATAAAAATATACTAAAAAAATTAATGTTATCAATGATGGCGTTGTCGTTAATATTTTTAGCAGCTTGTTCAAGCAACAGTGGAAAAGAATCAGGATCAAATGGTAAAGCAATTACGATAAAAATGGCAAACCAAGTTGATGCAAATAACTTTTTAAATTTAGGATACGAGAATTTTAAAGATACCATTGAAGAGAAAAGCAATGGTGATGTAAACGTCGAAATTTATAATGGTGGTACTTTAACAACTTCTGATGAAACAACAGCGGAATTATTACAAAACGGTACAATTCAACTGTCAACAACATCGGCATACGGTATTGCGAATTCAATTGGTGCAAATGCTTTTAATATTTTCGATGTACCATTTTTATTTGATAGCCGTGAACAATTTTACACTTTCCTAGAGGGGGAATATGGTGATTTATTAAAGAAAGAAGTTGCTGATAAATCAAATATGTATCTGCTTGGATTCATTGATTTAGGTTACTATAGCATTTTAAATGGTAAAACATCTGTTAAGGAACCAGCAGATTTAAAGGGTTTGAAGATTAGAAGCTCATCTGCAAATTTACATTTAAGTACTTTGAAGTCAATGAAAGCAAACCCTACACCAATGGCTTATAGTGAAGTGTTTACAGGGTTACAGCAAGGTACAATCGATGGTGTATCTACAACAACACCTTTAATTTACGGAGATCGCTTTTATGAAGTAAATAACCATTTTACAGCGACAAATCACATTTTATTATTACATGGTGTGCTAGTAAATAAGGATTTCTATGATGGTTTAAGTGAAGATATGAAAAAAACGTTAGATGAATCAGTAGCTTCATATACAAATTACGCAATAGACCTTGTAACGAAAGCTGAAAAAGATGCCATCGAAGGCTTAAAAGATAAAGGTGTAGATGTAGTTGAATTATCTGAAGAAGAGAGAAAGAAATTTAAAGAAGCAACATCAAATGTTGCCAAAGACAACATGGATGCAATTGGTCAGGAAAATTATGATTTAGCTATTAAATTACTAGGGGAATTGAAATAATTTCCTGAGAAATAAAAATTCAACATATTGCCCTTGTAATGAAACATATTAAAATTACAAGGGCACAAAGGGAGGGGACAAGCAATGGAGAAGCCTATGAAGAAACCAATTGAAGCTTATGCTAGCTTTGCAATTCTATTAATTATGACATTAGTCATGTTTGCAGCTGTGGTTTCAAGATATGTTTTTAACTCCTCAATTGTTTGGGCAGAAGAACTATCAAGATATTTGTTTGTTTGGTTTGTTTTTATTAGTGCAAGCTATGCTGTCATTACGAAAGCACATATTAGAGTAGAAGCATTGAATATGATTATCCCCAAAAAAATTCGGCCATATGTCAACTTGATAGGTAGTTTTATATGGATGCTGTTCAGTTTATATATTTCGTATCTAGGCTTTCAATATGCATTTAATTTATATAAACAAAACGCAACTTCAGCAGCACTTAATTTACCAATGGGGGTAGTCTATTTAGGGATTCCAATTGGGTATTTTTTAATGGCTATAAGAATTTTTGTAGTGGAGATATTAGATATTTTTGTAAAGAGAAAAGAGGGTGAGAAATAATGTTAGGGGCCATTGGAATTCTCACAATTGTATTTATTCTATGTCTATTAATAAATATCCCAATTGCAATTGCTTTAGCTATTTCTGCGTTAACTGTTGTTTTAATTGAAGGAACAATACCTATTTCATTTCTCATTCAAGCGACATTTACATCGAATGATTCGTTCTCATTATTAGCTGTACCATTTTTCATCTTAGCAGGTGAATTAATGAGTACAGGGGGGATTTCTAGAAGACTTATTGATTTCTTCAAATCAATGGTGGGCTCCTGGACAGGAAGCTTAGGTTTAATTACAATACTTGCAAGTTTGATTTTTGCAGCAATCTCTGGATCAGGTGCAGCAACGGTCGCTAGTATCGGCGGAATTATGATACCACACATGATTAACAGTGGTTATAAGAAACCATACGCCGCAGCATTAACAGCAAGTGCAGGTGCCCTCGGTCCTATCATACCACCAAGTATTGTCTTTATTTTCTACGGGATCATGGCAGGGGTATCAATTAGTGACTTATTTATCGCTGGTATTGTCCCGGGTTTATTAATTGCAGTAATATTAATCATCATTAACTATATTGTATGTAAAAAAGAAGGCTATGTGGACCAACAACCAGAGGAAGAAAAAATAGGTTTTTGGCGATCATTAAATGAAGCAAAGTTCGGATTATTAGCCCCTATTATTATTTTAGGTGGGATTTATGGTGGTATTGTAACGCCTACGGAAGCAGCGGTAGTAGCTGTTGTTTATAGCTTAATCGTAAGTATATTCATTTATAAAGAATTACGATTCAGTGATTTAATGGATGTATTTTTAAAAGCTGCCGTTACATCTGGTTCTGTCATGATTTTCGTTGGTACCGCAACGTTCTTCGGTAAAATTTTAACATTAGAGCAAGTACCACAATATATAGCTAATGGTATTTCAGACTTTACAACAAATCCGATTATCGTTTTAGTGTTAATTAACCTTTTCTTATTAGTTGTAGGAATGTTTATTGAAACTGTTGCAGCGTTATTAATATTTGTACCATTACTATTACCAATCGTTATACCTTTAGGAGTAGATCCATTACATTTTGGAATGATTGTATGCTTTAACCTGACGTTAGGCTTATTAACACCACCATTAGGATTAAATCTGTTTATTGGCGCAAAAGTGGCAAATATACGTTTTGAAGAAACCTTTAAACATTTAACGCCTATTTTAGTTGCGTTACTAATATTACTGGGCGTCATTACATTTGTGCCTCAACTAACATTATTTTTACCAGAGTTACTATCTAGTAAGTAATGATATTAAAATGAAATAAAGATGACCTCCACTATTCAAAGGTAGGAGGTCATTTTTTATTATGAATGGTTCTCTATTTTATACTTTTGTAGTTTTCTTACAAGTGTGGATTGATCTATTTTTAATGCAATTGCTGCTTTTCTTATACTAGGATAAATTTTAATTGCTTCTCGAATAATACTTTCCTCAAACGATTCAACTTGATCCTTTAACGGTAAATGATGAGTAATTAATGTATTGCTATTTGATACTTGAATACTATCGCTATTTAAGTTTAATTCTCTTTGTAAATCATCCATCGTAATCTCTGAATGTTGACTCATTAAAACAACTCGCTCTACGATGTTCTGTAACTCTCTGACATTCCCTGGCCATTTATAGTTGGCAAACGTTTCAAGCACTTCAGATGAAAAAGAACGGTTTAATCCATATTTAATATTTAAATTATTCGTAAAATGATAAATAAGAGGAATGATATCCTCTACTCTTTGCTCAAGCGGTGGAATTTTAATTGGGATAATATTAAGTCGATAGTATAAATCCTCTCTAAATTTCGTCTCTTCAATCATATCCGATAAATTCCTGTTTGTTGCTGCAATTACACGGACGTCTACTTGAATGGGTGTTGTACCGCCTATGCGCACAACTTCCCGTTCTTGAAGTATTCGTAAGAGTTTTACTTGAAGCTGGAGTGGCATTTCTCCAATTTCATCTAAAAAGATTGTCCCATTATTAGCGGCCTCAAATAATCCAGCCTTGCCTTTTTTTGTGGCACCAGTAAAAGAACCTGATTCATATCCAAATAATTCTGATTCAAGAAGAGA
This sequence comes from Lysinibacillus sp. GW821-FHT14F06, assembly GCF_058803665.1. Classification (NCBI taxonomy): domain Bacteria; kingdom Bacillati; phylum Bacillota; class Bacilli; order Caryophanales; family Bacillaceae; genus Lysinibacillus; species Lysinibacillus sp. GW821-FHT14F06. The sequence continues at coordinate 58,178 of NZ_JBXAPF010000015.1, read as the reverse complement.
TTCAGGGATTGCTCCACAATTAATTTTAATCAATGGTCCATCCTTGCGAATACTATTTCGGTGTATTAAATCAACTATTTTTTCTTTTCCTACACCAGATGGCCCTTGAATTAGTACGCCTGAATCAATTTGAGCAACTCTTAAAGCCCGGTCGATGACATCTTTCATTTGTGTAGAATGTGCAATAATTGAATATTTCGGATCACTAATCCCTTTTAATTGTTGCAGCTCTTCATGGATTCTTTGATTTTTAATTTCTAATTGTTGAATTTCTGTCTCTAAATTATTTAGTTGGGTTAGGTCACGAACATTATTCACAATTTTTATGATTTCCCCTTGCTTGTTTCTAATTGGAACGGCTGAAACTAAAACACTTTTCCCTGTTTTAATCTTCTGACTTATTGTAATAGCACGATTCCCCTTGATAGCCTTCAATGATGCAGAAACATCAATAATTCCTTTGTCTACTAAGGATTGTAGGTTTTTTCCTATACAAAATTCAGTTGAAAGCTCTGTAATTCTTTCATAAGCAGGATTCTGATACATAATCTTCCCTTTGGCATCAGAAATAACAATGCCGTCGAATGATGAATTAATAACTTCATCAAGTTCTTTTTTTAAATTATCCAATTTATCAATTTCTTGATTTAAGCTAACGGATTCTGTTAGAGGTAATAAAAAAATTGTTAGCTTAGAAAAATCCTCAACATTGTTTAAAACATTTATTTCCAAGTTCGAATTCAACATACAAAAATACGTATAACCATTAGAAACTTGTTTTTTTATATCATCAAAAAATTTTTCATAAGTCTTGGCAGTTTCATTACATACTAGAACATCTCTATTTTGATCCCACTCTATAACCCCAAGTATTTTTAATTGATTGTAAAACATTCATACTCCCCCTTAAGTAGACGTGATGTAATAATTCATCACTTGGGCACAATTATACATCATTTTTTCTCCAGTTCGATGAGAAAATACTGGGTTTTTGCATCAATAAAAGTTGGCATGCTTTTTGCATTAATAATTAATGTAAATATTTTTAGGAGGTTCTAAATATGTCAAATGAATTATTATTTCAAGAATTAGGCTTAGACAATCAGGATTTAAAGAAAATGTTGTATGACATGATTCTCATCAGAAAGTTCGAAGAGACACTGAAACAACTATATCAACAAGGTAAAATTCATGGAACTATGCATCTATGTATTGGTCAAGAAGCCACAGCAGTAGGTGCTTGTTTCCCACTAAATAATGAAGATAAGATTACAAGCACACATCGTGGTCATGGACACAGTATTGCTAAAGGAACAGATGTTAAAAAGATGGTCGCAGAGCTACTTGGAAAGGTAACAGGTCATTGCAAGGGTAAAGGGGGTTCAATGCATATTGCTGATATGACAATTGGTAATCTAGGCGCAAATGGCATTGTAGCGGCTGGTCTACCACTTGGTGTCGGCGCAGCTTTAACATCTAAAATGAAGGAATTAGGCTATGTAGTACTTTGCTTCTTTGGAGATGGTGCAACAAATGAAGGGGCGTTCCACGAATCTTTGAATCTTGCTTCAATATGGAAGCTTCCAGTAATTTTCTTCTGTGAAAATAATTTATATGGAATGTCAGGCTCTATTAAAGAAATGACAAATATAGAGTCCATTGCTGTCAGAGGATCAAGCTACGGAATCCCAAGCGAAACCATTAATGGTAATAACATTTTAGAGGTTATTAAAGCAACACAAGATGCAGTTGAACGTGCGAAACAGGGGAAGGGTCCTACTTTAATTGAAGCAGAAACTTATCGATGGGAAGGGCATTCAAGAAGTGATGCTCGAAAATATAGAACACGCGAAGAGGAGAAGGAGTGGAAGAAAGCAAAGGATCCAATCGAAGCTTTTAAGGAAATTCTAATTTTAAATAATGTCATAAATGAAAACGAATTCATAGAGTTAAACGAAAAAGCTCAAAACCAGATGGAAGAAGCGGTTGAATATGCTGAAAATAGTGATGATCCAAGTTTAGATACTTTAATGACAGATATTTACGCCTAGGGAAAAGGAGAAATCAAGATGAGAGAAATTAGTTATTCAGAAGCTATTAAAGAAGCAATGACTCAAGTAATGCGTGAAGATAATGATGTATTTATTATGGGGGAAGACATCGGAGTATATGGTGGTGCATTTGGTGTCACAAGTGGAATGATTGATGAATTTGGACCTGAACGAGTTCGCATTACTCCTATTTCAGAAGCAGCAATTAGTGGCTGTGCGGTTGGTTCAGCAATGACAGGAATGCGTCCAATTTTAGAAATTCAATTTTCGGATTTTGTTGTAATTGCTATGGATAATATTGTAAACCAAGCGGCCAAAATGCGTTATATGTTTGGAGGAAAAGCAAAAGTTCCAATGGTAGTTAGATTACCAGCTGGCTCCGGTGCAGGATTTGCAGCACAACATTCACAGAGCTTAGAAGCTTGGATGACACATATACCAGGCTTAAAAGTTGTACAACCTTCTAATGCATACGATGCTAAGGGCTTACTAAAAGCTGCAATCAAAGATGACAATCCAGTTCTATTCTATGAGCATAAGATGCTTTATAACCAAAAAGGAGATGTTCCTGAAGAATCTTATGAAATTCCTCTTGGTGTGGCAGATATTAAACGAGAGGGGAAGGACATTACTATTATTGCCACAGGTATGATGGTAAATCATGCGGTAGAGGCTGCACAACAGCTAGAACAAGAGGGAATTGATGTGGAGGTAATTGACCCACGGACACTTGTTCCGTTAGATGAAAAAGCGATTTTGGAATCTGTAAAGAAAACTGGAAGAGTACTAGTCGTATATGAGGCAGTGAAAAGAGGCGGATTTGGTACAGAAATTGTTAGTTTAATCGCAGAGAGTGATGCCTTTGATTACTTAGATGCACCGATTTTACGATTAGGTGGAGTAGAGGCACCAATACCGTACAACCCTAAACTTGAAAAGGCTGCAATCCCTCAAGTATCAGATATTTATCAAAAATGTTTGGAATTAATGAACAAATAGAGGTGAACTAAAATGGCAAGAGAAGTGGTAATGCCCAAATTAGGAGCAACGATGGAGGAGGGCATCATTGTTAGTTGGCTAGTAAATGATGGTGAATTTATCGAGGAAGGCGATCCCATTGCTGAAATTCAAACAGATAAAATTGTTCTAGAAGTAGAAGCTGAATCTTCAGGACATCTATTAAAAAAATTATATGATGCAGGTAGCACAGTAAAAGTACATGAAATTATTGCCTATATGGGTGAAGAAAATGAGGCAATAGAGCAAACTGAAAACTTCTCAGAATCTAAAGATAATAAATTGGAAGAAGTCAATGAGCAAGAAAAAGTGCGAAAAACACCTGCTGCCAACAAGCTTGCAAAAGACAATGGGGTTGACCTTTCCCTTGTACCTGGAACAGGTCCGAACAGTCGCGTACAAAAACAGGATGTTGAAAATTACTTACAACAAGATACTTCTAAAATCACACCATTGGCACAAAAGATGGTTCAGGAGCTAAAGATAGATGATAAAGATTTAATTGGCTCAGGACAGCACGGTAAAATAACGAAAAAGGATGTCTTGTCTGCTGTTACTAAGACAACATCAACACAAGAGAGAGAATCTTCACAGCTGAAAAAAGTACCGTTAAAAGGCATGAGAAAAGTCATTGCAGAGCGAATGAGCGAAAGCTATTACACTGCACCACATGTAACATTGACAACAGAGATCAATATGACGGAATGTGTAATTCTGCGTAAACAATTACTACCTGTCATTGAGAAAGAAACAGGATATCGATTATCCTATAACGATTTAATTGTTAAAGCAGTTGCACATACATTATCTAAAAACAAAGCATTAAATATTTCATTACAGAATAACGAAATTTATTTTTATGAAGAGGTCAATATTGGATTTGCTGTTTCCCTAGATGAAGGTTTAGTAGTACCGGTAATTGAAAATACAGATCAAATAGGCTTAGCGGAGATTGTAAAAAGAAGTAAGGAAATAGTTGCAAACATAAAGAATGGAAAATTAAGTCCAGAGTATTTTGAAAATGGTACTTTTACGATTAGTAATCTAGGTATGTATGCTGTTGATTCATTTACACCAATTATTAATCAGCCACAGTCAGCAATTTTAGGTGTAGGAAGAATTGTAGAAAAGCCAATTGTAAAAAATGATGAGGTAGTTATAAATTCAATGATGCAATTATCACTATCGTTTGATCATCGGGTAATTGACGGAGCGCCGGCTGCTCAGTTTATGACGGACTTGAAAGAAAATCTAGAAAATCCATTTAGAATGCTTGTTTAAGTTGAGGTGAGGATATGACAACATTTGATGTAATCATAATTGGTGGAGGTCCCGGGGGATATGTTGCTGCATTGAGGGGGGCTAGTGAGGGACTAAGGGTTGCGCTTATAGAGGCTGGGCAGCTTGGTGGAACTTGCCTGAATCAAGGCTGTATCCCATCAAAAACCTATCTAAAAAATGCAGAAATACTAGAAGAAATTGAGCAAGGAAAGCAACGTGGGATTTTAGTAAAAGGCGTAGAATTTTCGATGGAGGGTATGGTTTCCTACAAAAATTCTGTCCTTAATAATTTAAGAATGGGTATCCAATCTTTATTAAAGGCTAGAAAAATAGAAGTATTTAATGGATTAGGATTAATAAAAAATTCTCAAGAGGTTGAAGTCATTTCAAATAATGAAAAGACTACTCTTTCAACAAAAAATATTATTATTGCAACAGGAAGCCGTCCACTTATTCCGAAAGTAGAAGGCTTAGAGAATGTGCAATATCATACAACAGATACAATTTTTGATCTTAAAACATTACCGAAATCTATGACGATTGTTGGTGGTGGGGTAATAGGCGTAGAGCTAGCAGATGTATTTAGCAGTTTAGGATCGAAAGTGACTATTATTGAATATAGCAACAGAATTATTGCTATGGAGGATGAGGAAGCCTCAAAAGCTTTACACAAAAAGCTTCACGACAAAGGAATTAATATTTTAACAAACCACCTTGTGACAAGTGTAAATGAAGAAAATGGATGTAAGATGCTAGTGGTTGAGAAGAAATCGGGCGAGAAAGATGTCATTTCTTCAGAAGAGCTACTTATCGCAGTAGGGCGGACACCTAACGATTCTGCGACCAAGCACATAGATCTAGCATATAATGGAGCATTTATTAAAGTTAATGACTATTTACAAACAAATATTTCAAGTATTTATGCTGTCGGAGATGTAATAGGTGGATACCAGCTTGCTCACGTTGCAAGTGCAGAAGGGTTAACTGTTATTGAGAATATTTTAGGCAATCAAAAGAAAATGGATTATTCTATTGTGCCAAGGTGCATTTATACAAATTTACAAATTGCAAGTATTGGCCAATCAGAAAATGACTTGAAAAGTAAGGGTGTTGATTACACAGTTACTAAATATAATCTTTTTGGAAATGGAAAAGCTCAGACATTAGGAAAAAAAGATGGCTTTGTCAAAGTATTTACAGATTCTAAATATGGTGAAATTTATGGTATGTGTATGGTAGGTCCATATGTAACAGAATTAATTGGACAAGGGTCGGCATATATGAGTCTGGAAGGTACCGTGTATGAAATGGCTGAGATGATTCAACCACACCCATCATTGTCTGAAATATTTATGGAAGTAGCTAATTTAAGTATTGGTAAAGGGGTTCATTAACATGACAGACATCACTGAACTTTTTAATCTAAAAGGAAAAAAAATAATTGTAACCGGTGGTGCTCAAGGAATTGGCTACGAATTTGTTCAGGCCTTTAAGCAGGCTGGAGCTGAAATTGTCGTTCTAGATATTTCTGATAAAGTAGCGTCACTGAACTCTTTAAATGTTGGCTATATTAAGTGTGACTTAATGGAAGTCGAGAAAATAAAACTATATTTTAAACAAGCTTTAGAGCTATTAGATGGAAAAGTAGATGTTCTTATCAACTGCGCGGGCATTATTAAACGTAGTCCAGCGGTGGATGTACCATTAGATACATGGCAAAAAATATTTAACTTAAATGTCCTATCTTTATTTGAATTAAGTCGATTAGCTGCAGTCGAAATGAAGAAATTTGGACAAGGTAAAATAATTAATCTAAGCTCCATCGTATCCATTGTTGGGGCGTACAATTCTTCACCTTATTCAGCAAGTAAGGGAGCAGTACTACAATTAACAAAATCATTATCTAATGAATGGGCTCAATATGGGATTCAAGTAAATGCCATTGCCCCAGGGTATATTTTAACAGATATGAATTCCGATATTTTACAGGATCCAGTACGTAAAAAAGAATTTGAGGATCGGATTCCATCTAAAAAATGGGGTGATCCTCAAGATATTGTAGGGACGGCAATGTTTTTGGCTACCAAAGCATCTGATTATGTTACAGGTATTTTAATCCCAGTCGATGGAGGTGTTTTATCACGATGAGAAAAAATTTATATATTGATGGACAATGGAGAGAAAGTGAAATATATAGCGAATTAAAGTCACCTTATTCACAACAAACGATTGCAAATATCGCCCAGGCTTCAACTGAGCAGGTGGAAGAGGCAATCGATGCAGCGCAGGAAGCATTTAAAGTAATGAGAAATCTAACAGCGTATGAGCGCTCAAATATATTAGAACAGTTGGTAAATCTGTTAATTGCTAATAAAGAAAAAGCTGCAGAGATTATTTCATTAGAATCTGCGAAGCCTTTGAAATTTGCAATAGGCGAAGTAGAACGAACAATAGAAACCTATAAATTCGCGGCAGAAGAGGCAAAACGAATTTACGGTGAAGTTCTACCAATCGATGCTGCCAAAAATGGCGTGAATAAAATCGGATTAACAATTCGTGAACCATTAGGAGTGGTGGCAGCTATTACGCCTTTTAATTTCCCGATGAATTTAGTCGCACATAAATTAGGTCCAGCAATTGCAGCAGGTAATACAGTTGTTCTAAAACCAGCTTCCCAAACACCGTTATCATCCATATTTTTAGCGGAATTATTAAGTCAAACAGATTTACCTAAAGGCGCATTTAATTTGATAACTGGAAGTGGAAGAACAGTTGGAGATGTATTGGTAGAAAGTGAAAAAGTAAAGATGGTTACGTTTACGGGAAGTCCAGGTGTTGGATTAGGTATAAAACAACGTGCTGGACTGAAGAAAGTCTCCCTAGAACTAGGATCGAATGCAGGATTAATCATCGATCAACTTACGGATATTGATGTAATAACTGATAAATGTGTGGTTGGGGCATTTTCAAATCAAGGACAAATTTGCATTTCATTACAACGAATTTATGTGCATGAAAGTGTAGCAGAAGAATTTTTGCAAAAGTTTAAAGAAAAAGCTGAGAAATTGATATTGGGCGATCCGCTGAATATAACAACAGATATTTCGACGCTAATTAGTTTAGAGGACAATCATCGAGCCCTAAGCTGGATTGATGAGGCAATAGCAGACGGAGCAAAATTAATTAGTGGGGGCCAAGTAGAAGCAAATATTTTAAAGCCTACTATTTTAGCTGAAGTACCTTCGACATCAAAAGTATCATGCCAAGAGGTCTTTGCGCCAATCGTGACAGTAAATAAAATTAGTGCTGTTCAAGAAGCTATTGATGCAATAAATGATTCTAGGTTTGGATTACAAGCTGGTATATTTACAAATGATATTAAAAACGCTTCAAAAGCCATGCATCTATTAGAAGTAGGTGGAGTAGTTATTAATGATATTCCAACATTTAGAGTAGACCATATGCCGTATGGAGGTGTGAAAGAAAGTGGTAACTGTCGCGAGGGTGTAAAATATGCTATAGAAGAAATGACAGAGTTAAAGCTAGTTATTTGGAATCAATAACAATAGAGAGGGTGATACTTATTCAAGTCTATGGTATTTTGGGAAACCCCTTAGAGCACTCGCTTTCGCCTTTATTGCAAAATGAAACCTATAAAGAGAATAATATTCAAGCCTCGTTTCAAAAATTTGAAGTGGAGGATGATGAATTAAAAAATTTTATGATGCATTTAAAATCCAGTCATGAAGGTGGATTAATTGTTACAATTCCCTATAAGGAGAAAGTACTGCCGTATATAGATGAATTAGATATTACTGCTAAAAATACAGGTGTTGTTAATATTATTCAAGCAGTGAATGGAAAGCTTATTGGATATAATTTTGATGGTCAAGCGTGGTTAGCAGGACTTTTACAAGAGTTTAGCCTATCAAATTTGAATGGAATGAAAATTCTTTTGATAGGATTTGGAGGAGTAGCTAAATCCATCTACTTTGAGCTCCTGCAATTTGAAGATGTTGAAATTGATATAACAAACCGAACTGTAGATAAGGTAAAGAATACGATAGATAGGCCGAATGTTAGGGTCTTATCTTATGAAGAAGCTGAACAGCAAACACTTAAATATGACGTTATCGTTCAAACTACCCCTATAGGTATGTGGCCACATACGGATGCCATGCCTCTAAATATTGTACAGCTAAAAGAAAATGCGATTGTTTCGGATGTCATTTATAATCCTCAATATACAGCATTTCTTAAGCAAGCTAAAAATTTAGGTGCCCGTATACAAAATGGTATGACCATGCTAGTTATGCAAAATCACAAGGCAATAAAAATGTGGTTTCAGAAAGATGTAAATTACAAGCAGATGGAAAATTTAACGAAAAAATAATGACTATCATTAAAAAAATCCCCCTTTAAATATATCAAAAGGTGAAGAAGAGCTTAGCGGTTCTCTTCACCTTTCATTGTGTTCTATAATTCTTTTCGTTTAGAGGATGAGGGGATATTTAATTCATCTCGGTATTTAGCGATAGTTCTTCTAGATAACTCAACTTCTTCTTGACTGCAAACGAGTTCCAGTATTTTGTTGTCGGATAATGGCTTTTTCTTATTTTCATTTTTCACAAGTTCAAGAATTTGTGTTTTTATTTTTTCCTTAGAGATATCTTCCCCAGAATAAGTCGTTACCTTAGATGAAAATAAATTCTTCATTAAGAAAGTTCCCCAAGGTGCCTGAATATATTTGTTCATCGTTGCTCTACTAACAGTAGATTCATGACGATCAATAGCTACGGATATATCCTTAAGAGTCATTGGTTTTATAAAGTGTAGTCCTTTTTTTAGGGCTTCCAATTGTTCTCGTATTAGATACTCCATTATAGCAATCATTGTCTCTCTTCGTTGTACAAGAGATTGAGATAACCAGTTGTAATCCTTCTCCCACTTATTCATTTGTTTTTGTTCTTCTGCGGATAAGTACATCGACTCTATTTTTGTCATAGTAATAGAAGGAGAGAACCAGTTACTTAAAGCGTAAGTAATGAAATCATCTTTAATGTCAATTATTATATCTGGACGAATAACTTCAGACATACTAGAATAATCGGGTTTAAAAGGCTTTGGGTTTAATGATTTTATAATATTTATAGTATATTTCAGTTCTTCTTCATCTATCTGTAAACATTTTTTTATATCATTCCATTTACGATCCGCTAATTTTTCTAAGTGATGTTGGATAATTTCTTTCGCAAATAATTCATCAGGATAGAAAGCTTCTAGTTGTAACAGTAAACAATGCTTTAAATTTGTAGCTCCCACGCCTACATAATCTAAATTTTTCAGAAGCTGTAGAGCGTGATTATATTGTGACTGCGAAAATAACTGAGTCGCATTTGGTAAATAACCAAATTCATTTAAATTCAGAATAAGTTGTTGAAGAAGCTGATAATCTTCAGATGAATGATAAGTTAAACGAATTTCACTTAAAAGGTGATCTACATTTGATATCCTGTACTCCGCATTGTTTTCGGGTAGATTCATATATTTGTTTGTATGATAACCTTCCTTAAAGTGAAAGCCATCTTTCACTTCAATTAAGGGATTTGAAAGTGATTGTTCTATAAGAAATGTTTCGAGCTCATCTGAAGGCATTTGTAAAAGCTCTATTGCTTGTCTCAATTGTTTTGTCATAGCTAGTTTTAAATCTAATTTTTGATTCACTTCTAAACGCATTGAACTCACCTCTTACATTCCATTATAATATTTATCTTAAATTAAATCAGAATATTTCTAATGGTATTTATATTAAGAAAGATATAAATAACAATAATTTTTAGTAGTTTATATGATATAAATACGTTGTGCAAGTGAATAATGAACCAATGAGATAATGAGAAATTCATGAATTACCTTAGATATTTTCTGGGCAATAAAAAAAGGACTTCATTTTATGAAATCCTAAAAAATTTTTTTCATTAGTTGATTAACTTCACTCAAAACCTTAGCCATATCCGTAAGTTTTTCTTGGGAGAACTTCAAAAATAAATTTTGAACCTTGGTTTCACCATTAAATGTTAAAACTATTTTTACAACACGTCGGTCTCCATTTTCTCTAATGCGCTGTACTAATTCTAATTTTTCTAGCTTATCGCACATTGATGTAACTGCACCAGGAGTCACACTAAAGAAATCAGCAATTTCGGTTGCTTTCATACCCTCATTTATTTTTAACTGGAGTAAAAGAATTAGTTGATTTTGAGATAATGATTCCCCTTCAGATAGGAGGTTGACAAACATTTTCGATTTTTGCTGTATTTCCAGCATTTCTCGCATAATGACTTCTACATAAGGTAATTGGTCTTTTTCTGACATAGTATCACAGCCTGTTAAAATATTTAATAGCTAAATTATATAGCAAGTATATAATATGTGCTACATATCTTCTGAAGTGTTTACTTAAGCTTTAATCTTTTATTTGTTGTTTTGTAAAAAAAGTTTCTAAAAAAATGTAAACGAAATTACAGATGAAGAAGAGAATACAAATAATCATATGAAAGTACCAACTACCTAATGCTTTGTAAGTTACTTTATATTCAAAGTAACCATATATTAAAAAGAAAATAATTATGAAACAAAGGATCATAAGGTAAATAACTTTAGATTCCAAGATACGTAACTTACGGGCATATAAAGTCATTAAAAGTGCTATTACAAGGTACAAAGAAGCTGTAGGTAATGCCTCTTTAAAATTAGGCATTCTATTAAATTTTCTGTCTATATTCAGTTCATTCTCTAAAAAATAACTAAAATTAAAATAAATCATTGCAAAAATAAAAATTATATAACGAAGTACTTTCTGTTCTAATTTTTTCAACGTTTCCTCCGACTTACGAAATATTTTTTATAGATTCTATTTATTAATGATCCTAAGTTAAATATTTGCAGCAAAATTTTTTTGGTTATCTATTGAGTTTTAAAGGAAGTAATTTTAATTAATATTAGACGATTTCCTATAATATCCTTTATTTACTTATAAAAATAATGATTACTAATTAATTGTGAATATATTTATAAAGTGACTTTTGGTGTAGGAGAATATCGTTTATAAGACGTAAAGATCATGAAGGGTATGGGTAAGCAGAAAAGGTTAAAATAGTAGCAAGCAGAGGACAAATTTAAAGAGTACTGTTTGAAAATAACTAATTCAAAACGTACTCTTATTTTTTAATATTTTATTTTATAAATGTATTGTGCATCCATTCCTCCAATATAGTCAGAAGTAGATTATTTACTACCACCTGTAATAAAGTCTTTAGGGATGTATATAGTCCATGATTATACTGAATAACATTACCTATACTATCGCCATCAGGATTATCAATAAATCTTCACGCTCCAATAAATTATTCTTTCATCTCTGTTTAGATTCTTTTAGGAAGGGTTGTTGAATTGTACATTCTTCTTTTATAAACATAAAAGTACATGCTTAGAGGCCACCACAAGACTACGAAAATTGGGTAGATTGCCCATATTACTCCTGGTGAGGAGACGACATTTACTGTAATGAAAAAGATGCTGATAAGTACTGTAGCGGTAACAGAGAATGCTACAAATGTTTTTCTTTGAACATGGTATAAAGCTAAGGGCCACCACATGACTAAAAATGCTGGATAGATCGCCCAAGGATATAGGTGAGATAAAATAATATTTAATAAGGAATAGTAAATGATGGTAGTTGCACAGCCTATTAGTGCAATTTTTAATGTTTTTGCTTTTTCATCCAAGTACATAAGAATTGGCCACCAGATGATTGGATAAACCGCATAGATAAACCAAAAATGCTCAGGTGAATATAAATAATTTTCAATGATAAGAAATGCAATTATCATAGCACTGCAAATAAGTGAATATGGTTTATACATTTTTTTTAGCATAAAAAATAAAGTAATAGGCCATAGCAAAAGTAATAAACATGGATAAATAAACCATGCTGTCTGTGGTGATGTTGTATAATTGACGATTCCTAAAAATATCATGGTCATTAAACTACCTGCAATGGAAAAATTAATTAAATTTTTCATGTTTTATTCACTCCATTTCTTACGTGACCAAACAAAGTACATTGCGAGTGGCCACCATAAAATAGCGAAAATAGGATAAATCGCCCAGATAGTATGGGGTGTATAGTAAATGTTCATAAAGATAAAAAATGCAATAATTAAGCCGCTACCCCATAGAGAAAATTCCAAATTTAATCTTGACATGTTTCTCTTTTCGGGCTCCTTCACATCTAATTCTTGTTTTAAATCCTCAATATCCCCGAATTCCACGATGGCTTTGTTAATGGCATCCTCTTCCTCTTTGCCTTGATCCATTAAGTAGAATACTTTTTCTTCAAGATTTTGAATGATTTCCTGTTTGACCATTTCCGTTTCATGGGTACGAGGAAAGTCCTTAAAAAGCTCATCAATATGATTTTTAATTTTTTTCATTCTAAGTCCTCCATAAATAAGTCGATAATTTCCTTTACTTCCGACCATTCTTTCACTAGCTCATTTAAATAAGCTTTTCCTAATGGGGTAATTCGGTAATATTTTCGTTTGCCACCGTGGGAGACATCTCCAAAGTAGGCTTCAATAATTTCCTTTTTCTCAAGACGTTGAAAAACGGCGTATAAAGTTGCTTCTTTAATTTGAAAACGATTATTTGTGCGGAGACTTATTTCCTGAGAAATTTCATAGCCATAACGATCTTTCTCTAAAATGAGCCTTAAAATAATGGAATCCAAGTGTCCGCGGATGATATCACTTCGAACCATACGTCACCTACTTCAATATATTGCTCTATCTGTCAGAGTAATATTAGCAAATATTACTCTACCTGTCAAAGTAATTTTTGAGTATAAAAAAATCCCCTTAATGTGGGGATTGTTAATTATGAATTTATAATTAGTGATGTTTTTCTTCATTCTCTTTAATTAATTCCCAGCTTTACATATACAGTACAGCAAGAAAAATTCCTAATGCTTCTTCATAAATGTCGTCAAATTGGCTGATTGGTAGAGGATTAGTACCGCTTCTCAGCTCAACAGTAAAGACAGGTCTGCACCAATCCTGAATAAACCAATCCTTATAGCCTGCATAGCTTCCAGCTGAATTGATCGGTTCATAGCCACTAACCCGACTAAACTCGTTAACCAGTATTTTAAACTCTGGTGGCTCCAAGTTTTCAAAGCCCCAATAAAATACTCAAGAATTTGTTGAAATGCTACCTAGAACGCTTTATAGATATTAACTTATGACAATGTTATTTGTGATGATGAAAAGCCACACATAGTTGAGACTTTATTCGAAAAATCACCTAAAGTGGATTTGAGATATGGTCCAGTTAGGCATGTATCAGGCTTCGATTTAAATATTGAATGTTAAAAAACAGGAGGGGGGTCACTAATACTAGGATTCTGTGTATTATAAAAAAGTTACTAAAATCGCCTATCAAAATCTATTAATGGCAAATATTATTTAATGGATAAAACCTGTCTACCCATGAGAAGATAAGGCAGAAGTAAAGTTAAAGTAGGAGATAGGGGATATATCATAGAAGAAAGTATTTAAACAAATTTTTATATCTCTTAAATAGTGGTAAATTCCAAAACTGAATATATCATAATCTATCACCGTATTAGTTTTAAAGGGATTTTGAGGAATGCCAAAACTTTTGAGTAACATCTCAATCTAAAAGTGCGAAATTGCCATCCCAAGGATTAAATATATATGTGCCTTCATTCGTATATATATAATAAAGTCCATTTGAAGCTTTATAATCTTTGGGTTTGTTTGTTTTATTACCTGTTTGATTCTCTATAATTTGAGTTGCTTCTTGATAAGTATAAGCAGGAATAGACGTAAAAATTAATATACTGCTGATAACTAGAATGATAGGATAACCAAATAATAAAAGATTACTTTTTTTTATTAAAAGATTACTTTCATTCCCTTGTCGGGATATAGAAAAAATCATAAACAAACCCACGATAATTACAAAGAAACATTGTGACATTACACTTTCAACAAATGCATACTTCATACTTAAAACAAATAAATAGATACCTAAAAAAGTTTGTATTCCACTCATTAAATATAGGTAACGCTTCGTCATAAATTAATTTCTCCCCCTCAATTTCAAATAATAAAATTTTTGTTCCTTTACCTTATTCCTCCCATAGCTTGAGAGATGATTATAAAATTTAAAGCGTAAAAATCGATCATCTCTATAGGTTATTATTTATAATTAAGATTATGACGTGTAGTACATGTATTCTTTATAAATGCAATCCCAATATTCTAAATCATCATAAATTGATACTAGGTTAGCTGCTTTTTCCAAATAAAATGATGGTTTATCCATTTCTAAGGAATATTTACAAATTGCTTTTCTAGTATAATAGAGTGCTAATATAGTGTAATGCAGTCTTTTTTTCTCAACTAGAAGACTATGTTCTATAATTTCTAATGCTTCTGAAAACTTCCCTCCTTTTATTAGTAACAATGAAAGATTCACTGTAAACGCAGATTCTAATTCTTTTGCTTCTGGATAATGATTATATTCACTTAATCTTGATAATACGTTTTTGGTAAAATCTTCTACACTATCTATAGGGAACAAAAAAAGAATAGAATTAATAATTTTTAGGTCATTTACATACCATTGTTCGTACAGTGAAATACGTTGCCATATAGGTTCGACAATTTGTTGAGCAGTTTCTAAATTATTATCATTCATTTGAATGAATGCTTTACAAATGCGTTTGATATCATCTAATTCAATGTCGTATTGATTTTCTAAAAAACTGTTAATTTTCTTCTCTAATATTTTTATTTTTCTAATATTATTGTAATTTAGCGTAAAAAAATCTTTTATCAGGTTATTTTTAACTCCATAATTATAATTGTTTGAAATATATTGGAACTCATCAACTGAAATATTCAATCGGTTTAGTAACTCTAAAAAAATTTCACTACTTACATCTTGGCTTCCACTTTCAAATTTAGAATAAGTACTTTGAGAGATTAAATTTCTAGCCACTTCTACTTGTGTAAGTGCTCGATTTTTCCTAATGGTCTTAAATAATTTGCCTGTATTTATCATCATATCAAAGTAACCCCCTATAATAATAAAATATTCGATATGTAATAATTCGTTATGAAACTAATAAAACCTCCTATAATAAGTAAATAAAGGGGGTGAAATACATTTGAATAAAGTACAAGCAGACGTTTGGATTATTGTTGGAAGTAAATTTTAAAAAAGGGGTGGAGAAAATGATGAAAAAAACGAGTCTTTTTTTATCTAGCCTATTGTTAAGCTTTACTATTCTAAGTTCTATTGGGCCAGCTAACGCGGCAACAAATTTTGAAAGTTCTCAAAATACAATTAATCTAGTTATAGACAATGAACCTGTTAGTGTTAAGCTTTTATCAGAAACTAAATCTTCTCTTTCAGTGGAAATTAATGCAGAAGGAATGACAGACATTGCGGAAATTGATTATATAAATAAGAGCTTTACTATTTTAGACGAGGACGGAAATAAAACTATCTACAATGCCGAAGATTTTATATCTGAATTAACAGAAGAAGATACTAAGCATGTTGAAAAATATAGCATTAAAGAAGAACCAATTGAAGGAGAAGAAATAAATTTTAATAATCTTAATTATAGTATAGAGGGAAATTCAATAATGCCTCTAAATAGTAATTCATCAAGAAATTACTATGGAGACATTCAACAAGCAACAGGGGTATATGGAACTTGGTATAAAAATAGTACTAACATTGTCAGTGGTAAAACTATTGATACAATGCGTGGGGTAGTTTGGAGTGATACAAAAACTGTAAAGAAAATGGAATTTACTAAAGGTACTGCATTTGCAGTGGTAACTGCAGCAGTTCTTGCTTTTTGGAAAGGGTTTACATATGGATCTGTTCTAGCCGCTCTAGGTGGTGTTGGTATTGCATTAGTTCAAGGATATTTAGGGACAGACTTAACTATATTTGTAAAGGCTGAACAAGTGGATATTGGTAGGGGCTTTTATGTTCAACACGAGGGATTCCCTACAGTAACAAAATCTTATTCTTTATATGTCAATATTTTGGGTCCAAACAATCAAACTGTAAGAGAAGAGTATAAATCTGGAGGATTTGCCTTTTTCTACAACGATTGGTCAGATGCTAGTGTCGCCAAAGTTGCTTATCAACAGTATCTGTATATAACAGGTAAACGTAGCACATATCCAAAAGCATCAGAATTTTAACCAAAATCACATCATTAAATTAATGAGAGGAACCTAGAATAATGGATGTTTTATAAAAAATGAAACATCCAGAGTTTCTTCTTTTATACATGTTAAAAAGCTTTAAATGACTTTCTACAACCTTTTTTGTAATGTAAAAATGGTTAAGTAGATACGGATGAACGTTGGATGAAAATAACATAAGATCGTTTCTCCCATATGAAAAATATGTAGGAAGCGATCTTTTTAAACTTATAATTCGTCTTGCGGTAGATAATGTTGTGTTCTCATGCAGCCTTTTTTGGTACGAAATTTTTTAAAAATGATTGCTTACTATAATTCCCTCTAAAATCTTAATTAAGAGGTACATACCGAGAAAGCACTGATTTTATTCACTATAGTCCATGTGGATCGCTTCCAACTACTGAGCCCACTTGATTTAATAATCGTACCAGATTCCTCTAATATATCGAATAAACCTCGCTAAAGGTGGCTAGTATTGATCATTTAACTTGGTCCTACATATGAGCTGCCATCCACTTCTCTATAATTAGCATGTTCAATGAAGTCCATAATTGTAGAAGGTACCGCTTTGAATTATGGCAAAATTGCAGGGAATTTGCCATAATTCAAAGCTTTACATATACAGTGCAGCAAGAAAAATTCCTAATGCTTCTTCATAAATGTCGTCAAATTGGCTAATTGGTAGAGGGTTAGTACCGCTCCCCAACTCAACAGTAAACCCAGGTCTGCGCCAATCCTGAATAAACCAATCCTTATAGCCTGCATAGCTTCCAGCTGAATTGATCGGCTCATAGCCACTAACCCGACTAAATTCGTTAACCAGTATTTTAGACTCTGGTGGCTCCAAGTTTTCAAAGCCCCAATAAATTACTCTTCCCTGTGTATGAAACGCAAGAACTCTTGCAAAATCTCGTTTCCTTGTTAAATCAGCCATAGCAACGGCCTCTGGCTCTGACAATGGCCGTTCCCCACCATAATCCCTTGGTCCAGGCGTTTTGGGATTACGAGCACTTTCTAGCTCCCATTTTGCAGGGAACTGGTCATTTAAATCAATGCCATGTATATTGGCTTTCCAATCAGAGAAATTGTTGCTCCCATTGTTCCAATTGATTAATTGATTTCTTAGTGCTTCGTCTTCTGGTGGTCCCTGTATGACTAAGTTGACGCCATCAGGATTGACCATCGGAACTATGGAAAGGGATGTTTGCTGGTAAAGTGGGAATGTGGAGATCCCTCGAATAGTATATTGATTGGTGAGCGCAAGTAGGTAATCATTTAGAAATGTTAAAATAATGGGAGTTGTAATCCATTCATTTGCATGGAAGGAGCCGTTATAATGAATTCGCTTTATTCCTTTACCAATTAGAATCTCTGGAATTTCATGTCCTAGCACAGAATAGCCGATTGCTGAGCTTTGTAGAAATGGATAGGCATCAAGGAGCTTATTTAAATCATTCATCATGATGCTATAGGTGTAACTTGGCTGTCCATTGACTATCCTCCAAGTAATTTGTTGAGGAATACGAATGGTTTGGCCTATTTGAAGGGCATTTGGGTTAAGATCAGGATTAGCAAGTAAAAGGGCTGCTAGAGGAATATTTCTGTTTTGGGCAATTTGCCAAAAAGAATCTCCCTGCCTTATTTGATAGTCGGTAGTAATATAACCCGGAATTCGAATGCGCTGTCCAACCCTTAAAAATTGAGGGTTTATATTTCGATTCGAATCTATAATTAATTGGAGGGGGATTTTAAACACTTCGCTATAACGCCAAAGTGAATCACCAGGTTTTACGAAAATGTCCACATAGATTCTCTCCTTCGTTCAAAATACTTTAATATAGAATGTATATGAAGGACGACACGATTTATTAATAGTGCAAAGCAAAATTCACATCATTTTTATGATAAAGAATTTCCCATATACTACAAACCCCTTTTGTCCAACATGATAACATTATATGAAGAAGGAGCAAAAAAGAGGGGAATCTTTGTTATTTTTAATAATACAATTATACTGTTAATAGATTAATATGACAGGTAAAGGTAGGAAAACAAATGCTCAATAAATTAAAGCTAGGTATACGAACTAAAATTACATTAGGTTATATCGTTATCATACTTTGTTTACTTGCATCAGTAATCATCTTAAATAATCAAATTACTGCTTTACAAAAAGAAAGAAATTTTATTATAAAATACGATTCTCAAGTTCAGGAGCTAACCAATCGAATAGAAAAATACATTTTGGATATGGAATCAAGTCAACGGGGATTTATCATTACTGGGGATGAGAGCTACTTAGAGCCTTATAATAGTGCTGCTGAGAACTGGAAAATTGATTTTAATGATCTCCATCAGCTCTTAGATAATAAACCAAAGCAACAAGAGAAGCTTAAGGAAATAGAAGTAACGATAGAGCATTGGATTGCAACGACTGGTAATCCAACACTGTTGATGAAAAAGGAAAATAACACTGCTGCATTAAAGGAATTTTTCAAGGTCGATGTTGGTCGTAAAGATATGGAAACTATGCGTAAGCAATTTGCTGCTTTTAGATTAGCTGAAAATGCGTTTACTCAAACTAAGGCAAATCAGTTAGACAAGCGAAATAGCAATATAACGAGTGCTTTATTTGGGCTATTGGTACTTGTTTCTGGGATCGCTATTGTAATCGCTAGTGGAATTTCTCGCTCAATTGTGAAAACAATAACAGAGGTTACTGAAACGATTAAAGAAATTGCAGCTTCTAAAAGCAATCAAAAGGGCAGAATTTATGTGAAAACAAATGATGAAATAAATACCCTTGCTGATGCCACAAATGAGCTATTAGATTCGATTGAAAAAAGAGAATGGCTACAGTCAAATATTGCAGACATTGTAACCAAATATCAAGGCATCTCTGTCATAACAAAATTAGCTGAAACCTTTCTGTCTGAAATGGCACAAAAGACACAATCTTCCCTTGGCGCATTTTATGTTCGTGAAACTACAGAAGATGATAGTCAATTTGTAAAAAAAGCAGCCTTTGCTGATACAAGCACTAGTGTAGGAAAGGATAGCTTTAAACTTGGGCAGGGCTTAATTGGGCAATGTGCCTTGGAAAAAAGGATTTTAATCTACAAGGATATTCCAGATGAATTTCGTTTAATCGGTACAGGCTTAGGAGAAGTACCACCTAAAAGTATTCTTCTAATACCCATTATATTTGAGGAGGATGTAATAGCAGTGGTGGAACTTGCCACTATGACAGACTTCAGTAAGCTTCAACTGGAATTAGTCAAACAAGTGGCCGAAACGTTTGGCTTAACAGTAAATAGTGTCGTAGGACGTATGGAAATTGTACGCTTGCTAAATGAATCCAGAGCGATGACAGAGGAATTACAAGTACAATCAGAAGAGCTACAGACACAATCTGAAGAATTACAAATGCAAACAGAAGAGCTGACGATGATTAATGAACAGTTGGAAGAAAGAACAAAGGAGGCAGAGTCCAAATCGAGAGAGCTATCAAAAGCGAAAAAGGAGTTAGAGAAAAGTGCGGAACAGCTGTTACTCAATTCCAATTATAAATCAGAGTTCTTAGCCAATATGTCACATGAATTGCGAACACCACTAAATAGTATCTTAATATTATCTGAAATGCTGGCAGAAAATAGCCAAAATAACTTAACGGAAGAGGAAGCTGAGTTTGCGAAGGTTATCCATTCCTCCGGTGAGGATTTACTTGTGCTCATAAATGATATTTTAGATTTATCAAAAGTAGAGGCAGGAAAGCTGGACATAATGTTTGACGAAGTAAATATGAGTGAGATTCCGGTACAAATCGAGCAGACATTTGCACCTGTGGCAATGAAAAAGCATTTACAGTTCCATATTTCAAAAGCAGAAAATGTAGTAGATGTTTTCTATACCGATGAAAAGAGATTTCAGCAAATCCTAAAAAATTTATTATCCAATGCTTTCAAATTTACTGAGCGAGGTTCCGTAACACTGGATATCCAACAGTTAACAGAGGAGCAGTTGACAAATAATATGCAGAATGTTAGTGCTGATTGGTTAGAGATTACAGTTTCAGATACTGGTATAGGTATTCCAAAGGACAAGCATCAACTAATATTTGAGTCGTTCCAGCAGGCAGATGGGGCAACTGTACGGAAATATGGCGGTACAGGTCTTGGTCTATCAATTTGTAAAGAATTTGCCAAACTACTTGGCGGCTGGGTTTCTTTACAAAGTGAAGAGGGGCATGGTAGTAGCTTCACACTGATAATTCCAAGCCTGCCTAATGGAATCCAGGAGGAGCAATGCCTTGAATTGGCTATTCATGAGGTAGGAGCTGCAACAGAGGTACATGAGGCTGCAAATGAGTTACCTGAAGCCACAGAAATCGCAGAGGTAGAGGTATTTCAAGGGAAAACTGTTTTAATTGTGGATGATGATTACCGTAATATCTATGCATTAAAAACAGCGCTTGAAAAAAGAGGCATGAATATCTTAGTTGCCAAAGATGGGATAGAGTGCTTAGATACCATGCAAGCTACTCAGGAAGTAGATCTTATTCTTATGGATATTATGATGCCAAATATGGATGGCTACGAAACGATGTCTATTATTAGACAACAGATGAAGCTGAAGGATTTACCGATTATTGCTTTAACGGCGAAGGCCATGAAAAATGATCGTGATAAATCATTAGAGGTAGGAGCTTCAGATTATATAAGTAAGCCACTTAATTTAGATCAGCTTGTATCCGTATTAAGAGTATGGTTAGTTTCAAAAGGGAGCTCATAAGCATGGATCAATTTCAACCCTTGGAGCAAAAGCTACAAGTAAATAAGCATACAAGTTTAGAAATAGATTTATTATTGGAGGCAGTTTATCGTTTATCAGGCTTTGATTTCCGACAATATAATCGTTCTTCTATAACACGTAGAATCTTTAATAGAATGAGAATCAATAATATCCCAACAATTTCTAGAGTGCTTGAAAAAGTTATACACGATCAACAGTTTTTAGAGCAGCTATTAAATGATTTTTCCATCAATGTCACTGAGATGTTCCGTAACCCAAGTTTCTTTAAAGCCTTTCGTCAGGAGGTTATTCCGTATTTACGTGACTATCCTGAAATACGAATATGGCATGCAGGATGTGCAACGGGTGAGGAAGTATACTCCATGGCAATTTTACTAAAGGAAGAGCAACTCATTGATAAAGCCGTTATTTACGCAACAGATATAAATGAACAAGTATTAGAAAAAGCAAAAAAAGGGGCTTTCCCCATACACAAAATGCAAGCATATACTAAAAACTATTTGCTTGCTGGTGGTAATGCTGCATTTTCTGAATACTATAAAACAGATTATCAGTACGCGTATTTCCATCCTTCACTTTTAAAAAATATTATTTTTGCACAGCATAATTTAGTAACGGATCAATCGTTTAATGAATTCCATATTATTTTGTGCAGAAATGTTTTAATCTATTTTTCACAGATGCTACAAAGCAAGGTTCATCATTTGTTTTATGAAAGTCTTAGTGAAAAAGGTTTTTTATGTTTAGGTGATAAGGAAACACTGCGCTTCGATGATATTATGGAAAAATATAAAGAAATTATAGGCAATGAAAGAATATATCAAAAGATCAACTAAAAAATCCGCCCATCTTTCTTGGTAAGAAGGAAGATGGGTGGATTATATTTTTATGCATGTGCTTGAATCATTAATACACACATATCATCAGGCTGATTGTCTTGTTTCTCTTTAGACAATAAATGATCAATCAGACATTGTGTATAGTCCCATTTCGTAGATGTTAACGTTTGCAAATGTTTATCGGACTCTATTTCGCAAGGTCCCATCGCCTCTAATACACCATCAGTAAAGAGAATAATTTGTATATCCTGCTCATATTGTATTCGTTGCGTCTTTACTTCAATTTCATCAAAAAAGCCAACTGCACAGCTTCCTTGATTTAAAGGAACAAGCGTCTTTTCATCTATAAGGGCGTAGCCAGAAGGATGGCCAGCATTTACATATTCGACTGTTTTTTGTTCTGTATCAATTACTAAATAAATCGCTGTAAAGTAATATAGGTTGTCCTCATTACCATTTCTTAAAAGTGTCATATAGCGGTTTAATTCTTTTATGACTAATTCAGGCTCTATCAATTGTTTGACAGCTTCTCGAAGAACAGAAGAGATAAACATGCAGACAAGTGCTGCTGAAATCCCGTGCCCCATCATATCTAGTAAAATGACAGCATAGCGATGATCATTTATTTTGTGCCAATAATACATATCCCCTGCTAAATTAGAGGAGGGTAGGTAGGATACTACTATTTGAATATTATTCTTATTTAATGGCGGGCTCAGAAGATTTCTTTGGACATGCGTTGCCAAATCTAGTTCGTATTGTATTTTCTTTTCCTGCTGTGTATGCCAATCTAATTCAGCCTTCAATCGTAGGGCAACACGAATTCTAGCAAGAAGCTCTATTTTATTTATCGGCTTTGTAATATAATCTACCCCGCCGATATCTAAGGCTTCAGCAAGTTTGTTTTTATCTTCTAGAGCGGTGACAAAGATAATTTGAATGTCTTTGAATCTCTCGCTTTGCTTAATACGTTTACAGGCTTCAATACCATCTATCTCAGGCATCATAATATCTAACAAAATTAAATCTACAGAATTTCCTGTTGGATTTTTGACATCAAGTTGTAAATAGTCAAAAAGCTCATAAGCAGATGCTAAA
Organism: Lysinibacillus sp. GW821-FHT14F06; assembly: GCF_058803665.1. NCBI lineage: Bacteria > Bacillati > Bacillota > Bacilli > Caryophanales > Bacillaceae > Lysinibacillus > Lysinibacillus sp. GW821-FHT14F06. The sequence continues at coordinate 34,763 of NZ_JBXAPF010000015.1, read as the reverse complement.
GAAACACAGTTATCATAACCTGCATTTTTTAATATTTTTTCAATTACAAATAGATTTACTTGATTATCATCTACAAGAAGAATGGTCATAACTATTTCCCCTTATTCTGAATATACTGTTGCGGAAGATTAATGTATGTGTATTTAAAAACTCTCAACTACATTATTATACAAAACATTAGAGAATAATGGTATTTTAGTGTTTTGAAGGAGTATTTTACTAGGTATTAAGTCTTGAATGTTTATGAGGGCATTTAAGGTAAAAATGAAAAGAGCGTACTTAAAAAAGCCCGCTCTCAAAAGTAAATAGGTATATGCTTATATGCTTGTTTGGGTAGCAGCCAGAAGCCGGTTTAATCCTGTTGAATTCTTGCCTTTTTAAAGCCACTATAAATATCATATGCATTGGCTATGATGGCAATAGCAATGGTTACTAGTAATATGCGGTCTATAGCAAACAAAACCTTAGCAGAGGTCGTTTCTGTAATTGCAGCAATATAAGGTATAGCTGCACTGTGTATGAAATCTGGTCGATTAACCATAAGAATAAAGACAATGGTTCCTATACATTGAAGGACGGCATTTAGGACAGCAATTAGAAAAGTCCATTGACCCGCTTTTAATTTAAATAATGCTAAAGCTATACTCAAAGCTATAGATATCAAAACGATAGGTGCAAAAGACAGTAATACATTTTGGTTGAATATAGGCATAACAAATTTCAATCCACCTCTATCATGCGAAGAGTAGATTCCTAAAAGGTGATTTGCATTAAAATAGACAAATGAAAAAACAATAATACCTATTAGGCTAAAAATAATATCAGGAAGTGAAATAGTTTTATCTTTTGGAATAACTTTAGTGTTTGATAAATCATCTGGGGTCCAAGGCTTTTGTTTTTTTATAAAAGGTATTGGAATATCACTACCTGAGCGTTCAATTATAATAAAAGAAACCGTAATCCAAAACAGTACGTGTAATATCACTGTAATTACATTAGCAATAGTGATAGAAATAGCATTAATCACCATAGATAAAAGGGCATCTTCCCCATTGTAGAGTACAATATTTTCAACCACATGAACGATTACAGTAATAAGTACGGCCCAAGGGATGATTAATTTTATTGTCTGAATATACGTGTCAAATATTTGCGGGCCTATTAAAAAGCGTGGTGAATCCCTGTAACCAGCTGCAACGTCTATAGGATTTCCTAACTTTATAAGTGCTTCTTTTACATCTGCTTCGGAATAATCTTCAGGTAACATTTCTTCAATGGTGGATTTTAGCTTCAGACGAACATCATCTCGTTTCATTTTGCTTATCCTTTTGGTAACTTCATGAATATAGGCATCAATTAAATTCATTCTTAGTGTCTCCCTTCAATAAATTATTTATTGTTACTCCAACAGGGCATAAATACTTTTTCGGGAAGGTGAATTATCAGGATGTATAGTTGACTTCAAGAATAATGATCCTGGCTAGATGTCCAGCTTTAATTATCTTACTGTCATCATACAGTATTATTTTAACTCGTGGTAATATATGTTATTATCGGAAGTTAAAATTAATGTGAAAAATATGATTATGAGCAATATTTTTTAGAGTGTAATTATAAATGAACAGGAGGATGAATATGCGAGAGGTAGATAAATTACGGAATGAAGAAGAATTTTTACATTTTGTCGACATTGTGATTGGTGCTTATCCGGGTAGTCTGGATGGCTCACAACCAACAAAAGAGCAGTTAAAGGCACTTTTTATGCACAATCAAAACAATGATGCAGCTATTCACTATTATGGATTATGGGAAGAAAACAAACTAGTTGGTGGTATGAGACTTCATGATTTTGAAATGAACTTCTTCTCTAAAATGATTCCAGTTGGAGGGGTTGGTCTAGTTTCGGTCGATTTACTTCGTAAAAAAGAGAAGATAGCCAAGGAATTAATAGATCACTTTTTTAAAATGTTTTTGGAAAAACAAGTACACTTTGTAGCATTATATCCTTTTAGACCCGATTTTTATAAAAAAATGGGCTTTGGCTATGGACCTAAAGTACATCAATATTTAGTAGAACCTTCCAGCTTTCCGAAAGGTCCAACAAAAAAGCATCTTAAATATTTAACGGTGCAGGATCAGCATAAATTAGCAGATTGCTATAAAAGAGTTACAGTGAAAAGGCATGGTATGTTTTTGAAAACAGAATCAGAGCTCTCATCAATATTTAAAAATCCACAAAATTATGTGATTGCTGTTGAAAAAGGAGATACCATTCAAGGTTATTTGGTATTTTCCTTTACTAAACAAAGCGATACTAATTTCTTACTTAACAATCTAGTTATTAAAGAATGGATTTATGAAACACCTGAGGCATTATTAGAGCTTAGCACGTTTTTAAATAGCCAAGCCGATCAGGTTGCTCGTATTGAATGGAATACCCAAGAAGAAAATGTTCATTTCTTTTTAGGAGATGTAAGAAATGGAACGAATCATTTAATCCCAAGTGTCTATCATGCAAGCAATGTTTCAGGAGTTGGCCTGATGTATCGAATTATCAATGTTAGAAGCTTTTTCGAGGAGTTAAAAACACATAATTTCAATCATCAAACTTTAACATTTAAGCTTACTGTAGAGGATTCTTTACTCCCAGAAAATAATCAGCAAATCGTTATGAAAGTAATTGATGGTAATATTACAATAGAAGATAATCATAACTATGACGTGGAAATGATAATAGATATTGGAGAGCTTTCCTCTCTAGCTATGGGGGTTGTTACAGTACAAGAACTATTTATGCTTAGTAAGGTAAAGATTAGTAATGAACAATATCTTCAGAAATTACATCAACTCTTCTATGTCTATGATAAACCAATGTGTATGACAGCATTTTAGGGAAGCCATAGATTGGCATCCCTATGCGAACTACCTTTCCTTTTTCATAAAGAGTGGAGAACGTACAGGTCGTTCCAGTGGTGTAATGTTAATAATAAAATAGCTTATAATTAATATTAAAATAATAAGTGAATAAATTAAGGTATTGATGGGGTGATCATGCTCAACGATAATTAATCGAATCATGGCTGTAATACCAATATATATAAAGTAGCGTAGGGGAAAATGATAGTCCTCTTTAAAATATTTAACAATCATTGTGATGAATTCAAAATATAAAAAGAATAGAAGAATATTTGCGAGGAAAAGCTTATAGTCGCCTTTATCATTAGAGAAAATGATAATTTTAAGAAATTCGACTAATTCTTTAAAAAGCAGGAATGCTAAAATGAGCGCAAGAAGTACGAGGCAAACATTAAGAAACAGCTGTAAAGACTTTGGAACAGCCTTAATTAGTTGTTGATAGGTTGAGTTGTTTTGATCCATCTAATTCCTCCAATCATTATAAGAGACGATATAACATAATCATATGGTCTATCATCTGGCAATTATGATTTAAATATAACATTTTAACGTAAATATCTGTATTCAGTTTTGTAAAGTTTTGGTATATATACTTAAAAGAATGTTTTCAAATTAATTTAGCGGTATGCTAAAATAGATGTGCATGAATATAAATTATAAAAGGGGTTTTAAAAATGGCAAAAGCTGCAAATTCAAATGCAAAAATTACACCAGAACGTTTAGAAGAAGCATTAAATGTTCGCGATCGTCTTATTATTGAGTTACTAGTACAAGTACTTGATGAAAAGCTAGTAATTGAACGCCCTGTATTGCGTGAACGTTTAGGAAACCTTGTAGAACTTTCTGACCATGATGCAGAATTAAAAGAAACTTTACATGGTGTAATTAATAAACTGTAATTCTCTAAATATAAAAATGTAATGATAAAATCCCCTATAGCTTAGACTGTAGGGGATTTTAATATCATGTAAAACGATCTACTAATTCGTGCATACGTTCTGCTTCTGTGTGGAGTTCGACTGAGGAATGCATAATAGAAGTGACCGCTGATTTCTGTTCATCAATGGAGGCATTGATTTGCTCAGTAGCCGCTGCGGATTCAGTGGCCACACTTGCTATCTCATTAATCGCATTAATGACAATTAAACGATTTTCAGCCATTTCACTCATACCCTGATCAAGGGACACAAGATGTGCTGTTATGCCATGGATGGAATCAGCTAACAATGTAAATGCATTTTTCACCTCACTTATTGATGTGGCCTGTCCCTGTGAAAGCTGAAGTGTGTGCATCATCTTAGAGTCTGAACTAGCAGTATCGATTTCGATACGTTTTAATAAATTCCTAACACGATTAGTAGCCTCATTTGTATCCTCAGATAAATTGCGAACTTCTTCTGCTACAACTGCAAAACCTTTTCCATGTTCACCTGCTCGTGCTGCTTCTATACTCGCATTTAAGGCTAAAAGATTTGTCTGTTCAGAGATGGAGGTAATCGTTTGTACAACATGATGAATTTCCTCCATTTGTCCTGTTAAGCTCGAGAAATTTGATCGCAGTTCTTCAATGACTTGTGTAAATTCATGCGAATTTTGCTGTAATACTTCGACCTTTTGTCTACCATTTTCCTGTGAGTTATTTATATTATTCATATCCTCAGTAATTTCAGCATATTTTTCAGTTGCATTGGAAATAAGGGAAGACAATTTTTCAACCTTGCTAATGGCCATTTCAGCTTCTTCCGCCTGAATAACAGCTCCATTAGATATTTCAGTAATAGCCTGATGGATTTCATCTGCAGAAGCAGTTGTTTCTTCTGTAATGGCGCTAAGCATTTCCGAGGAAATCCTCATTTTGCCTGCGCTATCTTTCGTGTTATTCACCATTTCATTTAAGCTATATTTCATATTATTTACATTACTAGCGAGTATCCCTAATTCATCTTTCGTAGTTATAGGAATATCCTCGCCTGTTAGTTTCCCTTTAGCAATATCAGATGTCATCACCATAATTCGGCGTATGTATGAAGTCATCCTACCAGAGAAGAACCAATATAGGGCAACGCCAATGATTGTTGCAAGGATAGTCATAACAACTGTGTAGTAAAGGACATTTTTAGTACCTGCATTAAAATCCATTTCATAAGTACCTGCAGCAATAATCCATCCCCAATGCTTGTCCGTGGCTACATAAGTAATTTTAGGAGCAACTACTTCAGGATTTGATGGCAATGCCCAGTCGTAACGGACATACCCTCCACCTGCCTTAGCCTCATCAATCATTTCACGTACAAAATAACGACCATCTGTTGTTTGTAAATCTGAGATATTTTGTCCTTCAAGGGATGGGTGGCTTTCTACTGTCCCATCAGCTTTGAATGCATAAAAATAGAAATTTTCACCATATTTTATAGGGTTATCAATAGATCTTTTATTATCTTCTGTTTTCGTGCCAACTATTTGTGTCCTAGCATGCTCCTGAGCTTCCTCTAATGTTAGCTTTCCTTGTTGAACTTGCTCATCTAATTGAGCTATTAATTCGAGTATCCCCAATGTCCCATTCTTTAGACTTTGTCTACCTACCTCATCAATTTCACTTTTTGCCACAAAGTAATTTACCATACCAACTAAAGTTGTAGGAATCAATATGACGATAATGGCTAATGTGACAAGTTTGTTCCGGACTGACTTCATCATAGGCGCAACCTCCGTTCCTGTCTACTTATACAAAGCATTACTAATCCTTAATGTAATTATAATACAAAGGATTTCAATAAAATAGAAAATTCCAAAAATTAAACGTTGATATTTCAAAATAAGGGCAATATTATATTCTTTTATGATAAATGGGTGATTGAAGCCACTTAATAGGAATAGATTACAGTAAAAGCTTGAGCCTTCCAAAATACTAGCTTAACGAAGGATAAAGTTACTTGGGTAACCCTGATAACTGCTTAGAAGAGGGGTAAGAATGCTCAAGCCTCACGAAAAATTGCTCAGGCGAGGCGTGAAATTGCTCGTGTCCCCATGAGAATCGCTCAGCTGAGGCGTGAAATTGCTCGTGTCCCCATGAGAATCGCTCAGTTGAGGTGTGGAAATTGCTCGTGTCCCCATGAGAATCGCTCAGTTGAGGTGTGGAATTTGCTCGTGTCCCCATGAGAATTGCTCAGTTGAGGTGTGAAATTGCTCGTGTCCCCATGAGAATCGCTCAGCTGAGGCGTGAAATTGCTCGTGTCCCCATGAGAATCGCTCAGT